>JAEUKZ010000345.1 GCA_016793045.1 Alphaproteobacteria bacterium | reverse complement strand
TGCGGCGCTCCTCGGTGCGCCCGAACGGATCGGCCCAGGTGCCGCGCAGGCCCTTGAGCGCGGCGAGCAGGCGGAAGCCGGTCATCATCCACGGACCGTAGCTGCGCTTCTTGAGATGGCCGGACGTGTCGTCGCGGTCGGCGATGGTGGGCGGCGCGAGGTGGAACTCGAGCGATTCCCAGCCTTCGAACTGCGCCGCCAGCGAGCGGTGGAAGCTGCCGTCGGTGTAGAGACGCGCGACCTCGTACTCGTCCTTGTACGCCATCAGCTTGAAGAGATAGCGCGCGGCGGCCTCCGCGAGGCCGGTGAAGCCCTTCGCCCTGCTGCGCTCGGCGTCGGCGACGCGGCGCACCAGCCCCTCGTAGCGCGCGGCGTAGGCGGCGTTCTGATAGGCGGTGAGGAAGGCGACGCGCTGCGCGATCATCTCGTCGAGCGTGCGCGCGGGGCGCTGCGCGGGCAGGGCGGCCGGCGGCCGCGCCGCATTCTCGACCGCCTTGAGGTCGTGGGCGGCGAGGCGGCCCCAGCGGAACGCGCCGGTATTCATCGCCACCGACACGGCATTGAGTTCGATCGCCTTCTCGATCGCCTCGGCCGTGACCGGAATCAGCCCCTTCTGGTAGGCGTAGCCGAGCAGGAACAGGTTGGTGGCGATCGAATCGCCGAGCAGCGCGGTGGCGAGCGCCGTCGCCTCGACCATGTCGAGCCGGCCGTCGCCGACCGCGCCCTCGATGATGTGCGTGAACTCCGCGACCGGCAGGTGGAAGTCGGGGTTGCGGGTGAAGGCGCCGGTGACGGTCTCGTGGGTGTTGACCACCGCGCGGCTGATGCCGGCGGCGAGCTTGCGCACCGCGTCGTCGCCGGCGGCAACCGCGATGTCGCAGCCGAGCAGCAGATGGCCGTCGCCGTCGGCGACGCGCACCGAATGCAGGCCGGCAGGCGTCGCGGCGATGCGGACATGCGAGAGCACCGCGCCGCCCTTCTGCGACAGCCCGGTCATGTCGAGCACCGAGCAGCCCTTGCTCTCGAGATGCGCGGCCATGCCGAGCAGCGCACCGATCGTGACCACGCCGGTGCCGCCGATGCCGGTCACCAGCATGTTGTAGGGCTGGTCGAGCGGCGGCAGCTTCGGCGCCGGCAGCGCCGCGGCGGGATCGAAGGCGGGCCGGCCGGCCGCGGCACGTACGGCGGCGGGGCGGCGCAGCTTCGGCCCGTGCACGGTGACGAAGGACGGACAGAACCCCTTCACGCAGGAGAAGTCCTTGTTGCACGACGACTGGTCGATGGCGCGCTTGCGGCCGAACTCGGTCTCGACCGGCGTCACCGACAGGCAGTTCGACTGCACGCCGCAGTCGCCGCAGCCCTCGCAGACCAGCTCGTTGATGAACACGCGCTTGTCGGGGTCGGGGAAGGTGCCGCGCTTGCGCCGGCGCCGTTTCTCCGCGGCGCAGGTCTGGTCGTAGATCAGCACCGAAACCCCGGGGACCTCGCGCAGCTCGCGCTGCACCTCGTCGAGGTCGTCGCGGTGATTGAACGTCGTGCCCGCGGGAAAGCCCGAATTGGGCGGGTACTTGTCGGGATCGTCGGAGACGACCGCGATGCGCCGCACCCCCTCGGCCGCGACCTGCTGCGCCATCTGCTGCACGGTCAGATGGCCTTCGGCCTGCTGGCCGCCGGTCATCGCCACCGCATCGTTGTAGAGCAGCTTGTACGTGATGTTGACCTTGGCCGCGATCGCGGCGCGGATCGCGAGCGAACCCGAATGGGTGTAGGTCCCGTCGCCGATGTTCTGGAAGATGTGCCTGGTCTCGGTGAACGGCGACTGGCCGATCCACTGCGCGCCTTCGCCGCCCATGTGGGTGAAGGTGTCGGTCTTGCGGTCCATCCAGTTGGCCATGAAGTGGCAGCCGATGCCGGCGGCGGCGCGGCTGCCCTCGGGCACGCGCGTCGAGGTGTTGTGCGGGCAGCCCGAGCAGAAATAGGGCGTGCGCTTGACGCTCGCGTGCGGGACCTGGAGCTGCTTTTCCTTGGCGGCGAGGAAGGCGAGGCGTTCCTCGATGTGCGGCGTGGTGAAGAAGGGCTTCAGCCGCTCCGCGAGCACGCGTGCGATCTGCGCCGGTGCGAGCTCGCTCGCCGAGGGCAGGATCCACTTGCCGTTCTCGTCGAACTTGCCGATGACGCGCGGGCGCACGTCGGCGCGCCAATTGTAGAGCTGCTCCTTGAGCTGGTTCTCGATGATCGCGCGCTTTTCCTCGATGACGATGACTTCCTGCAGGCCCTCCGCGAAGTGGCGCGCGCCCTCGCGTTCGAGCGGCCAGGGCATGCCGACCTTGTAGAGGCGGATGCCGATCTCCGCCGCCATGCGCTCGTCGATGCCGAGGTAGTCGAGCGCCTCGCGCACGTCGAGATAGGCCTTGCCGGTGGTGATGATCCCGAAGCGCGGCCGCGGACTGTCGATGACGATCCTGTCGAGCCGGTTGGCGCGCGCGAAGGCGAGCGCGGCATAGGCCTTGTAGCGGTGGAGGCGGTGCTCCTGGACGTTCCAGTCGTCCGGCCAGCGGATGTGCAGCCCGCCGTCGGGCATCTCGAAATCGTTGGGCGTGACGATCGAGACGCGGTGGGGATCGATGGTCACCGAGGCCGAGGCGTCCATCGTGTCGGCGATGCACTTCATCGACACCCAGCAGCCCGAATAGCGGCTCATCGCCCAGGCGTAGAGTCCGTAGTCGAGCACCTCCTCGACGCCCGAGGGGTTGAGCACCGGGATCATCGCCGCGACCATGTGGTGTTCGGACTGGTGCGGAAGCGTCGACGATTTGCTGGCGTGGTCGTCGCCGAGCAGCACCAGGACGCCGCCATGGCGCGAGGTGCCGGCGAGGTTGCCGTGGGTCATCGGGTCCATCGAGCGGAACACGCCCGGGCCCTTGCCGTACCAGATCGAGAACACCCCGTCGTACTTCGCGCCGGGGAAGATGCCCGGCTGCTGGCTGCCCCACACCGCGGTAGCCGCGAGATCCTCGTTCAGGCCGGGCTCGAAGTGGACGTGGTGGCGCTTGAGGAACTTGCTGGCGCGCCACAGCGCCTGGTCGTAGCCGCCCAGCGGCGAACCGCGATAGCCCGAGATGAACCCGGCGGTATTGAGGCCTGCTGCCTCGTCGCGCCGGCGCTGCATCAGCGGCAGCCGGACCAGCGCCTGTGTGCCGGTCATGAAGACGCGCCCGGCCTCAAGCGCATATTTGTCGTCGAGCGAAACCGCGGCGAGCGTCATCGATTGATTCCTGCGCGTTATTGGCCGGCACGGCGTCGCCGGCGAGCCGTGCCCCTGACGGGCAGATAGTTAGTGGCACCGGCCGATTTATCAAAAGGCTATCGTAGCGACGGGGACGACTCAATCAGCACGCGTCCTGGGCGCCCCCTCGATCCGCACATTGCAAGGGCGTGACCGTCCGCACCGCGGTCCACGCAGCTTCGCTGCGCGGCGCCGCGCCGGGTGCTTCGAAGATTGCCGGTGCCGCACCCCCGTCGGGCGGCGGCGGCGCCCCCTCTTTGGGCGCATCCGCACGTCGCGCCGCCCCCGGCAGTCGGGGGGATGCGGCGGATTCGGTCGCGGCCCCGACCTAGGTTTTAACGATGTTAACCCATATTTGAGAGGAATATCGTCTAGTTGCGGCATGTCCGGGGCATATGCGCCCGGTCCCCAGCCAGTTTACGGCTGGGTTACACGGGGGCGTTACGAATAGCGGGGCGCAGAGGAAATTCGCGTATGCGCGCGAAGTTCTGCGGTGGGTGCGATGGTCATGACAAGCATGGCGCAGCGGTTTGCCGACGCCGCGCGCCGCCTTCAGGCGGCGCGCACGGACGGCTGGGCCGGATGGCTGGTCGGCCCCGATGCGATCGGCGCCGCCGTCGTCTTCGAGCGCGACGCGATCGCCGTGCGCCGCACCCGACTTGCGGCGGTGATCTTCGCCGTCCTGATCGTCGCCTGGACGGCGGTCGACGTCCTCGCGCTTGGCCCGACGGCCGGCGGGCTGATCGGCGTCGGCCGCGTCATGGCTGGCGCCGGATTCGCGCTCGTCGCGGTCTATTGCAGCGCGGCCGGGCGGCCGAAGGCGCGCGTGGCGCTGGCCCTGCTCTTCGCGGTACCGTTGCCGTTCTACACCTATGCGATGTTCGTGCTGTATCTGACGGACATCGATCTCTCGACATCGGCGATCGCGACGACCTATGTCGAACTGCCCTTCATCGCGGTGGCCTGCATCGCGCTGTTTCCCCTGGGCGCGATCGAAGGCGCGTTGCTGGCGCTGCCCTACGTGCTCGCGGCGGTCGCCGTCGCTTCGCTGCCCGGGGCACCGTTCGCGGGCGTGCTTGATTTCGGGGTCGCCTGGCTGGTGGCCGTGGTCGCGCTGATCGCGATCGTTGCCTCGGTCAGCCAGCTTCGCTTCATGACCGCGGTAATCGACCAGTCGAGCCGCGACGCCCTGACCGGCACCCTGTCGCGCCGGGTCGGCGAAGAGATTCTGCGCGTCGGCGTCGGTGTGGCGCGGCGCCAGGGCACGCCGTTCGCGGCCGTTTTCGTCGATCTCGATCACTTCAAGTCGGTCAACGACTCCTTCGGCCACCTGGCCGGCGACGCCCTGCTGCGCGGCGTCGGTGCGACCTTGGCCGATGTGGTGCGCCGGCAGGACGCCGTGATCCGCTGGGGCGGCGAGGAATTCGTGATCCTGCTGCCCGGCACCACGGCCGCCGGTGCGGCGCGCCTGGTCACGCGCATCGGCGCGCGCGGCCTGGCGTTGCGCCCAGACGGCCAGCCGCAGACGGCGAGCGTCGGCTATGCGGAGATCTCGGCCGACGGGATCGTCGACGGCGCGGCGCTGGTGGCGCTTGCCGACGCGCGGATGTATCGCGCGAAGCAGGCGGGGCGGAACCGCGTGGTCGGTCCGGAGGGCGCGCCCGCGATCTTCCACGATCCTGGACAGAGCCCCGGCCGCATCGCGCCGTCGGGCCTCGCCGCCGCCTGAGACGCCGCAGCGTCGCTGGACGCTGATCGGCAATCCGCCTAGGGTCGCGGCGTCGCCATGGAGGGGACCATGGACCGATGGTGGCGGGGTAGGACATGACTTCGTGGTTCGATCGGCTGGCGGGCTATCTGCTCGTCAACGTGCCGATCCAGGCGGCCCTGGTGCTGGCGCTGCTGTGCGGGCTGCCGGTGGCGGTCTGGCTCGACCTGCAGCGCCTCTCCGAGCGCTCGCTGCGCGCGCAGGCCGACGAACTCGGAGCCGCCATTGACGGCATTCGCGGCTTCTATGCCGCCAACGTCGTCGCGCGCGTCCAGACGGCATCGGCGCCGAGCCGCGCGGTCCACAACTACATGGAAGTGCCCGGCGCGATTCCGATTCCCGCGACGCTGTCGATCGAACTCGGCCGCGTGATCGGCGATCATGCGGCCAATCTGCGCTATCGCTTCGTGTCGGACCTGCCTTTCGCCAACCGCCAGCCGCATGTCCTCGACGACTTCGAACGCGGCGCATTGGACACGCTGCGTCGCGATCCGACGGCGCGCGTCTACGAGGTCGGGGGATCGCTCTTCGACCGCCGGACCCGCCTCATCACCGCAGTGCGGCTGGGCGAGGCCTGCGTCGGCTGCCACAACACCCATCCCGAAAGTCCGCGGCGCGACTGGAGGGTCGGCGACGTGCGCGGCATCCAGGAGATCATCGTGCGACAGTCGCTCGGGGCGAACATCTTCGCGTTCACCTATCTGCTCAGCTATTTCGCGTTCGCGGGCGCGGTCGGGCTCGGCTTCATCGCGCTGCAGGGCCGCCAGTCGGCGATCGTGCGCGGCGTCAACCGCCAGCTCGAGGACGCCAACGAATTCCTCGCCACCGTTTCGATGAAGATCGCCAAGTACCTCTCGCCGCAGATCTACAAGAGCATCTTCAGCGGCCAGAAGGACGTGGTGATCGCGACCGAGCGCAAGAAGCTGACGATCTTCTTCTCCGACATCAAGGACTTCACCGCCACCGCCGAGCGCATGCAGCCCGAGGACCTGACGCTGCTGCTCAACGAGTACCTGACGGAGATGTCGGCGATCGCGACCGAGCACGGCGCGACGGTCGACAAGTTCATCGGCGACGCCATCCTGGCCTTCTTCGGCGATCCCGAGACCAAGGGCCCGCGCGAGGACGCGCGCGCCTGCCTGCGCATGGCGATCGACATGCAGCGCCGGCTCGCCAAGCTCAACGCCGCGTGGCGCGCGCGCGGCGTCGAGCAGCCCTTCCGCGTGCGCATGGGCATCAACACCGGCTACTGCAACGTCGGCAATTTCGGCAGCAACGACCGCATGGACTACACGATCATCGGCGCCGAGGCGAACCTCGCCGCGCGGCTGCAGTCGATCGCCGAGCCCGGCGGCATCGTGATGAGCTACGAGACCTTCGCGCTGGTGCGCGACATGGTGCGCGCGCGCCCGCTGCCGGCGATCCAGATGAAGGGCATCAGCCGCGACATCGTGCCCTTTGCCGTCGAGGGCCTGGTCGAGGCCGGCGCGCAGAGCGCACACGTCATCAGCGAGCACGGCAGCGGCGTCGACCTGTTCATCGACGTCGATGCCGTTGACCCGGCGACCGCGGCGCGCCTGCGCGGCGTGCTGCAGGACGCGGTCGCCGTGCTCGACGCGCGCGGCGCGGAGACGGCGCCGGCGATGCCCGCGGCCCCCGCGCCCGAGGGCCGGCCGCGCCCCGCCTGACTACTCCGCAGCCGCGACCCGCGCGCCAGCCGCCAGTTCGACGATCGCGTTGTCGATCAGCCGGTGGCCGAAGCCGCCGGCGAAGGACAGGATCGATTCGGGGTGGAACTGGACCGCCGCGATGCGCAGGCGGCGGTGGCGGATCGCCATCACCAGCCCTTCCGGGGTGCGCGCGGTGATCTCCAGCTCGCCGGCCGGGAAATCCTCCAGCCGCGCGGTCAGCGAGTGGTAGGCGCCGACGCTGGCGGGCGAGGGCAGGCCGGCGAACAGCCCGGCGCCGTCATGCGCGATCGCCCAGGTCTTGCCGTGGCGCGGCTCGCCCATCACCGCGAGCGAGCCGCCGAACGCCTCCACCATCCCCTGCAGGCCGAGGCACACGCCGAACTGGGGGATGTCGTGCGCGGCGAGCGCGCGCACCAGCGCCGGCACGCCGAAATCCGCCGGGCGTGCGGGGCCGGGCGAATGCACCACCAGGTCGGGGGCGAGCGCGACGATGCGCTCGACCGGCAGCCCGTGCCGGCGCGTCGTCACCTCGGCGCCGGTCTGGCGGAAATAGTCGGCGAGCGTGTTGACGAACGAATCCTCGTTGTCGATCAGCAGCACGCGCTTGCCCGACCCGACGAGCACGCGCGGCTTTTCGGGCGCCTTGGGCGCGCCTTCGGCGATCACGCGGAACAGCGCCGTCGCCTTGGTGCGGGTCTCCGCCGCCTCCTCGCTGCCGATCGAATCCCACACCAGCGTCGAGCCCGCCCGGTACTTGGCGATGCCGCCTTCGAGGTGGACCGTGCGGATGGTGATGCCGGTGTTGACGCTGCCGTCGAATGCGAGCCCGCCGACCGCCCCGCCGTACCAGCGGCGCGGGCCGGTCTCGAGGTCCTCGATGATCTGCGTCGCCATCTTCTTCGGCGCGCCGGTGAGCGTCACCGCCCACATGTGCGACAGGAACGCGTCGAGGCCGGTGAGGCCCGGGCGCAGCCGGCCCTCGACATGGTCGACGGTGTGGTAGAGCCCGGTATAGGTCTCGATCTGCCGGCGCGCGAGCAGGCGGATCGAACCCGGCGTGCAGATGCGCGCCTTGTCGTTGCGGTCGACGTCGGTGCACATCGTCAGCTCGACCTCGTCCTTCTCCGACACGATCAGCGCCTTGAGCCGCGCGGCGTCCTCCATCGCGTCGCCGCCACGCCGCGCGGTGCCCGAAATCGGGCAGGATTCGACGCGGTCGCCCTCGACGCGCACGAACATCTCGGGCGAGGTGCCGACGAGCTGCTGGTCGCCGAGCTGGATGTAGAACTCGTAGGGGCTCGGGTTGACGCGCTTCATGCGCGCGAACAGCTCGGAGCCCGTGCCGGCCCACGGCGTTTCGAAGGTGCGGCTCAGCACCACCTCGAAGATGTCGCCCACCCGCATGCGCTCGCGCGCCTTGTCGACCATCGCGGCGTATTGCGCGCCGTCCTGTTCCGACGTGATCGGGCCGGCGGCCGCGGCCGGCGCCGGCGCGACCGTCTCGAACCCGCGCCACGCGGCGCCGTCGGTCGTCAGCCTGCCGTCGTCGAACTCGTAGGACAGGCGCGCCGCCGTCTCGCGCCGCCGGTCGACGACGATGATGCGATCGGGCAGGAAGAGGTGGAGGTCGCGCGCCTCCGCGCC
>JAEUKZ010000309.1 GCA_016793045.1 Alphaproteobacteria bacterium | reverse complement strand
GGCGGCGACGTGTCGCGCGAAGGCGTGCAGCGCGACCTGCTGCCGCTGATCGAGGGCACGACGGTCAACACCAAGCACGGGCCGGTGAAGACCGACCACGTGCTGTTCATCGCCTCGGGCGCGTTCCACGTCGCCAAGCCGTCGGACCTGCTGCCCGAGCTGCAGGGCCGCCTGCCGATCCGCGTCGAGCTCAAGGCGCTCGACCGCGACGATTTCGTGCGCATCCTCAAGGAGCCCGAGAACAGCCTGATCAAGCAGTACAAGGCGCTCCTCAAAACCGAGGAGGTCACGCTCGACTTCGCCGACGACGCGATCACCGAGGTCGCCGGGCTCGCCGCCGAGGTCAATTCCGGCGTCGAGAACATCGGCGCGCGCCGCCTGCACACGATCCTCGAGCGCGTGCTCGAGGACATCAGCTACAGCGCCAGCGACAAGGGGGGCACGACGCTGGTGATCGATGCCGCCTACGTGCGCGACAAGGTGGCCGGCCTGGCGGCGAACGCCGATCTGCGGAAGTTCATTCTGTAGGCGATCGCCGGTCGAGCGGTAACCGAAGAGCGTGGCCGGCCGGTGTGGCTCGCGGTAATGTGCCGCCCTCAGAAGCGCGCCCAAGCGGACCGGCGCGCCGCATCAGGGAGGATCGACCATGAAGCTCTACATGCATCCGGCATCGACCACCTGTCGGCCGATCATGATGTTCATCGCCGACAACGCGATACCGGTCGACCAGCAGGTCGTCGACATCATGACGGGCGAGCAATACAAGGACCCCTACAAGGCGATCAATCCCAACTGCTTCGTGCCGGTGCTCGAGGACGGCGATTTCCGCCTCACCGAATCGTCGGCGATCCTCAAGTATCTCGCCGACAAGATCGGCTCGCCGGCCTATCCGAAGGACCTGCGCCAGCGCGCGCGGGTCAACGAGCTGATGGACTGGTTCAACACCAACTTCTACCGCACCTTCGGCTACGGCCTGGTCTATCCCCAGGTGCTCGACTTCATGAAGCTGTCCGATGCGAAGGCGCAGGAGCTGGCCGTCGCCGCCGGCAAGGCCGGCGCCGAGCGCTTCCTCGCCGTGCTCGACCAGCACCTGATCGGACCGCAGCGCAAGTTCCTCACCGGCGACGCGCCGACCATCGCCGACTATCTCGGCGCCGGCTTCCTGTCGGCGGGGGAGATCGTCGGCTGCAAGTTCGCGGCCTACCCGAACATCCGGCGCTGGTATGCGGCGATGCAGGCGCTGCCCAACTGGAAGTCGGCCAACGCCGGCGTCTACGCCTGGGGGGACTTCGCGCGCGGACCGGCCTATATCACGGTGTAGACCGCCCACGGAGGCACCCATGATCAAGGGCCTGCACCACAACGCCTATCGCTGCCGCGACACCGAGGAAACCCGCGCCTTCTACGAGGATTTCCTCGGCCTGCCGCTGGCCGGCGCGCTCGAGATCGGCGAGACCAAGACCGGCCGCGCGACGCGCGCCCTGCACAGCTTCTTCCAGATGGGCGACGGCTCCTACCTCGCCTTCTTCGAGGTGCCGGAGACGCCGTTCGAGTTCAAGACGCAGCACGACTACGACCTCCACATCGCGCTGGAGGTCGATCCCGCCACGCTCGATCGCATGCTCGCCAAGGGCAGGGCGGAAGGCCGCGAGGTGCGCGGGCCGGCCGATCACGGTTTCATCCGCTCGATCTATTTCCGCGATCCCAACGGCTACGTGATCGAGCTCACCGCCCGCACCGGGGTCCACGAGGAGCTCATGGACCCCGCGATCGCCCAGCCGCACGCGATCCTGGCGCGCTGGCAGGCGGCGAAGGCCTGACGCGCCCTCACCCGCGCGCGTTCTTCCGCGCGGGCGCGCCATGCACCCCTCTCCCGCCCGGCGGGAGAGGGGGCGCCGGACTGCTGCTTCGGCCGGCGCGCCGGGGGTGAGGGCGCAACATGCGACTCACTCTCCGACAATCGCCGGCATTAAAGTATCCCGCGAACATCAGCCGTGCCCGAATTCTCCACCCTTGTCGCCGCCGGTGCGCTCGCCTTCGTGGCCGGCGTCGTGCGCGGCTATACCGGCTTCGGCACGCCGCTGCTGATGGCGCCGTTCTACGTCGCCGTCTTCGGGCCGGCGGCGATGGTGCCGCTGCTCGCGATCATGGAGGTGGGCGTGATCGCGGTGACGCTGCGCAGCGCCTGGCGCGAGGCCGACCGCGCGCAGACCGGCCGCGTCTTC
>JAEUKZ010000075.1 GCA_016793045.1 Alphaproteobacteria bacterium | reverse complement strand
GCCCCATGCCCCACCACCCCGCCTCCGCAGCTCTCTCCCGCTTCACCGTCCTCGATCTCACCCGCGTGCGCTCGGGGCCGACGGCGGTGCGCCAGCTCGCGGACTGGGGCGCCAACGTCGTCAAGATCGAGCCGCCCGAGGGCGTCGGCGACGCCGAGGGCCCCGGCGGCCCGCGCGACAATGCGGACTTCCTCAACCTCCACCGCAACAAGCGCGCGCTGACCATCAACCTCAAGCAGCCCGCCGGCGCCGCGCTGTTCAAGCGCCTGGTCGCGCAGGCCGACGTGGTGGTCGAGAACTTCCGCCCCGACGTGATGGAGCGGCTCGGCCTCGGCTACGCGGCGCTCGATGCGATCAATCCGCGCCTCGTCTATGCCAGCATCTCCGGCTTCGGACCGGACGGCCCCTACCGCCTGCGCCCCGGCTTCGACCAGATCGCCCAGGGCATGGGCGGCCTGATGTCAGTCACCGGCCTGCCCGGCCAAGGGCCGCTGCGCGTCGGCATCCCGATCGCCGATCTCTCGGCCGGACTGTTCGCGGCGATGGGCATCCTCGTCGCCCTGCTCGCGCGCGAGACGACCGGGCGCGGCCAGAAGGTCGACACCTCGCTCCTCCAGGCGCAGATCTTCATGCTCGACTTCCAGGCCGCACGCTGGCTGGTCGAGGGCGAGGTCGCCGGCCAGGCCGGCAACAACCATCCGACCAGCATTCCGACCGGCGTGTTCCCGACCCGCGACGGCCACGTCAACATCGCCGCCTCGGGCCAGGCGATCTGGGAGCGGCTGTGCCGCGCCCTCGACGCGCCGGAATGGATCACCGACCCCGACTACGCCACGGGGACGCAACGCTCGCGCAATCGCGACGCGCTCAACGAAGCGATCGCCGCGCGCACGGCGACCTATTCCAGCGCCGCGCTGGTCGAGCGCCTCAACGCCGCAGGCGTGCCGACCGGGCCGATCTACGCCATCGACGCGATGTTCGCCGACCCGCAGGTGCGGCATCTCGCCGTCACCGGCAAGACGGTGTCGCCCGAGCGCGGGCCAATCGAGTTGCTGGCCCAGCCGGTGCGCCTGTCGGCGACGCCGAGTTCGATCGCCGCGCCGCCGCCGCTGCGCGGCCAGCACAGCGACGAGGTGCTGCGCGATTTCGGCTTGGCCGACGCGGAGATCGCCGCGCTGCGGGCGGACGGGGTAGTCTAGGCGCAGCTTTTCCGCCGCGAAGGACGTCTGCAATGCCGACCGACAAGCTGCTCTACCAGCGCACGGGCGCGATCGCCCGCATCGTGTTCAACAATCCGGCGCGCCACAACGCGGTGTCGCTGGAGATGTGGGAAGCCGCGAACGACGCGCTCGATCAAGCCGCTGCCGATCCTGATGTGCGCGTGCTGGTCGTCGCCGGGGCCGGCGGCAAGGCCTTCGTCTCCGGCGCCGACATCTCCAAGTTCGAGAGCGAGCGGGCGAGCGCGGAGGCGGTCGAGCGCTACAACCGCACGGGAGAGCAGGTCTATTCGAAGCTTCACGGCTTCCCGCGCCCGACCATCGCGGCCATCCAGGGCTATTGCGTCGGCGGCGGCGTCGGCATCGCGACGTCCTGCGATATCCGCCTGTGCAGCGAGGGTTCGCGCTTCGCAATCCCCGCCGCCAGACTCGGCCTCGGCTACGCCTTCGCGGGGATCAGGCGGCTGGTCGACGTCGTCGGCCCCGCCTTCGCCAAGGAGATGTTCTTCACCGCGCGGCAATATTCCGCGAGCGAGGCGGCGGCGATGGGCCTCGTCAACCGCATCGTCCCCGACGGCGAGTTCGCCGCCTATCTAGAGGACTACGTCCAGACCATCGCCGGCAACGCGCCGCTCACGGTGGCGCAGGTGAAGCGCACCGTCGGCGAGGTCGTCAAGGACCCGGCCGAGCGCGACATCGCCGCCTGCGAGCGCATGATCGCCGCCTGCTTCGCGAGCGAGGACTACCGCGAGGGCCGCACCGCGTTCATGGAGAAGCGCAGGCCGGTGTTCAAGGGGCGCTGACGCCCTGGCGCGGAAACCGCGCCAGCATCACGCCCGCGCGCGCGAGGATCGCCGGCAGCGCATCGCCCGCCAGGACGTTGCGCTCAATGGCGCGCTGGTCGACGACCGCATCGACGCGGCGTAGGTCGTCGTCGGGCTCGCCGGGATGGCACATGACGATGGCGCCGGCCGGCAGGTCGGCGAGGAAGCGCTCCAGCAGCTGCTCATATGGGATGCGGCCCGAAAAATCGTAGACGCCGCTGAAGCTCGGATTGGTCGCGAAGCCGGCCGCCCGGGCGCGGCGCGCGAAGCCCGACGACAGCACGCCGAGTATCAGCGCCTTGCCCGAAGCGACGCCGCGGCGCAGCGCGGCGGCTGGCGTGACGTGGCAATTGCGCAGATACGGCCGCGCCGTGCCGTTGGCGCGCGCGCGCAGCACGTCGAACAGCGCCGAACGCACACCCGGCAGCAGATGGACGTGCTTGTGACCGTCGACGAAATCCGGCGCGCGGCCGAAGCCGGTGGTGAACTCGTCGATCTGGCGCGCGATCTCCGCGCGCAGTTCCGCGCCGTCGAGGCGGCCGAGGAAGGCCGCCTTCATCAGGGCGCCCAAAGTCGGCAGGCGGCCGTCCGGTGCCAAGCGCGGCATCAGGCCGAGCGGCGTCAGGTCGGTGAGAGTCAGGTGCAGACCGATATCGGCGCGGCCGGCGAGAAGCTGCAGCCAGCGCGCATGCTCGCGCCAGAACGGCGACACGGTCATGCAGCCCGTCGCCGTCAGCCGCCCGCGCTGGATCAGCTCGCAGATCGTCCGGCTGACCCCCGGCGCGATCGCGTAGTCGTCGGCGCACAGGACGATGGGGCGGAGGGGCGTCGTGCTTGATGTTTGGCTAGAAACACTCACGCCGGCACCTTAGCAAAGAAGATTGCCCCTGCGGCACGACCCTCACCCGCGTCGCTCTCCGGCAAGGCGGCGTCGTTGCGCCCTCTCCCGCCGAGGCGGGATAGGGGAAACCGCGCGATCCCCGCCCCCACGCCGGCGCGGGTGAGGGTCCGCGATCACAGATGGATCAATGTCGGCGCGATCCACCCCAGCAGCGCGAAGGCGATCCCCACGATGCCGAGCCCTCCCGCGGCAAAGCCGAGCATCGCCACGCCGGTGACGACCGAGGCGGAGGCGAGCACGATCGCAAGCTGGTAGGCCGCCGACGAATACTCGAACTGGTGATAGGCCGCGAAGGCGCGGTCGCGCCGCGCCTCGGCCGCCTGGGCGCGCGCCATCAGCTCGCGCCGTCCCTCCTGGGTCGGCGGCTCGCTCTCCCAGCGCTCGACGGCCGCCTGCCAGGCGGCGAGCTGGCGCTGCACGCGCTCGGCCTGCGGCGCCGGCATGTCGGGACCGAGCACGGCGCGGATTTCCTCCGCCGCCGTGCGCACCGCGGTCTGCCGGATCGTCTTGGCCTGGAAGAAGGCCCAGAGGTTGGAGGCCTCGATGTTCAGCGTCAGATAGTTGGTCTGCGCCGATTTGCCCGCCGTCTCCGACAGCGCCAGGAACGCTGCCAGCACCGCGATCAGGATCGCGATCTTCTTGTTGCCGCCCTCGACATGCGCGTGCCCGCCCGCCATGAAGCCCCCGAATCGAAACGTTGCCGATCAGGCGGCTATTTACCGCGCCCCTGCGGGAACGCAATGGCGTTACGCGATCGCGGCCGCGCGGCGCACGCTGGCGATCATCGAGGTGCGCATCAGGTGCTCCTTGGCCTTGACCGGGTCGGCCGCGGTCGCGCGCACCTCGTCGAGGCGCTGGCGGCGCACGGCCGGGTCGCGCTCCTCCAGGAGCTGCTTGTTGCGGATCGAGCCGGCCTGCACGTATTCGATGTTGGTCTGCCGGCGCTGGCGGACGTAGCGGTCGAGCAGGCTGTCCTCGGCCTCGCCCCTGCAGACCTTGCCGAGCTTTTCGACCAGGTTGAGCGCGTCGTGCAGGCCGCTGTTGAGGCCCATCGCGCCGAGCGGGTTGTTGACATGGGCGGCGTCGCCGGCGAGCAGCACGCGGCCGAGCCGGAAATTCTTGGCGACGCGCTGGTGGACGCGATAGGTGCTGGCATAGGGGATCTCGAACGACGCCGTATCGGGCAGGAAGCCGCGCAGCCGTGCCTCGCAGAACTCCCTCGACGTCACGACCTCCTCCGGGATCGTCGTGTCCGTCGGGAAGACGACGCGCCACAGGCCGGGCGGCCCGAGATGCGGCATGACGAAGATCGCCACCCATTCCTCAGGATCGGCGATATAGGCATTGCCGGTGTAGCCGTGCTTCGCCAGGTCCTCGGTCATGCTGACGACGAGGAAGCGTTCGGGCCATGTGAAGCCCTCGAACTCGACCGCCATCGCCTTGCGCACCGCGCTGCGCCCGCCGTCGGCGCCGACGAGATAGCGGCCGGTGAACCGCTCGGCGCCCGCCTCGGCGATCACGCCGTCGTCGTCCTGGGTCATGCCCGTGAACGCGGTCGAGAAGCGCACCTGCCCGCCTGCCGCCAGCAGCGCGTCGTAGAGGATCGGCGTCAGCTTGAACTGCTCGCAATGCAGCCGATAGGGATAGGGCGTCTCGTCGGCCAGCACGCCGAGATCGAACTGCGCCACGACGCCGTCCTTGCGGTCGCGGATCTGCCAATGCGGCACCTTGATGCCGATGCTGCGGAACGTCTCGCCGACGCCGAGCAGGTCGAGCATTTCCATCGTCGGCGGGTGGAAGCTGCCGGCCCGCAGGTCGCGCGTGAGCGC
>JAEUKZ010000283.1 GCA_016793045.1 Alphaproteobacteria bacterium | reverse complement strand
GCCACCCGGCCGATCGCCTTGGTGACCGCGCGCACGCAGCCCTGGCAGGTCATCCCGGTCACCTTTACTTCGAGCATGGTCGTGTCCTCGTTGGTCTCGCCACTAGATAGGCGGTTCCCGCGCGGGAAGGTCAAGACGTGCTATTGAGGCCGCGACGATTTGACGAGGGCGGGCATGGACCACGGCGTGGTGATCGAACCGGAGCGGCGCATTCCCGTGGCGCACGAGGCCGACGTGGTCGTGCTCGGCGGCGGGCCGTCGGGCATCGCGGCGGCGGTGGCGGCGTCGCGGCACGGCGCGCGCACCCTGCTGGTCGAGCGCTACGGCTTCCTCGGCGGCAACTGCACCGCCGCGATGGTGACGAACTTCTGCGGCCTCCACGCCAACGTGCACGGCGAGCTGCGCCAGGTCGTGCACGGCGTCGCCGACGAGATGCTGGCGCGGCTCGAACGGCTCGGCGGTCTCAACGCGCCGCATCTCGTGTTCGGCCGCATCCAGGCGCAGGCCTACGACGTCGCGGCATTCAAATGCGCCGCCGACGACATGCTTGTTGATGCCGGCGTGACTTTGCGCCTGCACAGCCTCGCCGCCGGCGTCGCGATGGCCGATGGCCGCATCGACGCGCTGCTGGTCGAAACCAAGTCCGGCCGCCAGGCGATCCGCGGGCGGATGTTCGTCGACTGCTCGGGCGATGCCGATCTCGCGGCGTGGGCCGGCGCGCCCTACGAGAAGGGGCCGGCGATGGCCTTCCCCACGCATATGTTCCGCGTCGGCGCGGTGGACGGGGAGGCGGCGCTCGCCGCGCGGCCGCGGATCCGCGCGCTGATGGAACAGGCGGAACAGGAGGGCGCGTTCCGCTTCCACCGGCACACGCCGATCGTCGCGCCGCAGAAGCGCAACAGTGAATGGCGCTGCAACGTCACCCAGATCGCGCGCGGCGGCCGCGCCGCCGACGGCACCGATGCCGACGACCTGATCTTCGCCGAGCTCGAAGGCCGGCGGCAGATCCGCGACTACTTCGCCTTCCTGAAGGCGCGCGTGCCCGGCTTCGCCGACAGCTACCTGCTGGAGATCGCGCCGCAGATCGGCATCCGCGAGACGCGCCGGATCGTCGGCGCCTATCAGGTCAGCGGCGACGACGTTCTCGGTGCCTGCGACTTCGCCGACACGGTCGGCGTCAACGGCTGGCCGATGGAACGCCACGTCGCCGGCGACGTCGCCTGGGGCTGGATCGAAGGGCGCGGCTATCACCAGGTGCCGTTCCGCTGCCTGGTGCCGCGCGGCGTCGGCAATCTCCTGGTCGCGGGGCGCTGCGCCTCGCTGACCGCGGAAGGCCAGTCGTCGGTGCGCGTCAGCGGCCCGTGCTTCGTGATGGGTCAGGCCGCCGGCACCGCGGCGGCGCTGGCGCTGCGGGCGGGCGTGGCGCCGGGCGCGGTCGACGTCGCCGCGCTGCAATCGGCGCTGCGCGCCGACGGCGTCTGGCTCGGATGACGGCGCTAGGAGATGCCGGCCTTGCGCCGTGCGAAGGCGCCGGGCGCCGGATCGGCGAAGCGGATGCCCTGCGCGTGCAGGCGCTCGGCGCGCGCATCCTCGCGCGCGTGGTAGGCGGCGTCGCGCAGCTCCTCGACGATCGGATGCGGCGGCCAGCGATAGCGCGGGAAGGACGTCATGCCGCGGCCCTCGGGGCCGGGGTCGTCGAGGACGGTCCAGAACAGCCGCGCCTTGGGCATGAAGGTGACGAAGCGGCCGAAGGGCGTGTCGTCGGCGAACTCGATCGTCACCGGGTTGACGCGCAGCCAGCGCGTCTCCTCGACGCCGACGACGCTCGCCAGCGGCAGCTCGATCTCGCTGAAGTAGTTCGAGACGCGGATGAGGTCGCCGTCGATCGCGACGCGCTTGAGGCCGATGCCCGCATAGACCATCAGCAGCCCGGCGCACAGCCACGCCGCCGCGATCGGCCAGCGCATCCAGTCCGCGACGCCGTCGGGAAAGATCATCGCCTGGACCTTGGGGAAGGCGCCGCCGAACAGCATCGCGGCGCCGGGCATGGTGAGGCCGAGCCATATCAGCGGCTCGACGAACTTCACGAACACGGTCTGGGCGGAGGAAACGACGTCGCCACGCATCGGGCGCGACCCCTTTGGCAGTCCGCCATCGTCGCCGCTCCGCCTTGCCGTTCGGTTAACGGGGTCCGGCCGTGAACTACCGCCACGCCTACCACGCCGGGAACTTCGCCGACGTCGTCAAGCACGCGACGCTTGCGCTGGTGCTCGACCACCTGCGCGCCAAGGACAAGCCGATCGCCGTGCTCGACACCCATGCCGGCATCGGCCGCTACGACCTCCAGGCGATCGAGGCGGAGAAGACCGGCGAATATCGCGACGGCATCCTGCGCGTGATCGACCGGCCGCATCCGGCGCTCGCCCCCTATCTCGGCGTCGTCGCCGCGATGAATCCGGGGCGGCCGGCGCCGCGGCTCTATCCCGGCTCGCCGGAGCTGATCGTGCGGCTGACACGGCCGGCCGACCGCATTCATCTCGCGGAGCTTCACCCCGAGGATGCGGCGACGCTCGCGACGTCCTATGCGCACGATCCGCGCGTCAGCGTGACCAACCAGGACGGCTATATCGCGCTCAAGGCGCTGCTGCCGCCGGAGCCGCGGCGCGGGCTGGTGCTGATCGACCCGCCCTTCGAGGTCACCGACGAGTTCGCGCGCCTCGCGCGCGGGCTGCGCCACGCGCATCGCCGCTTCGCCACCGGCATCTACGTGATCTGGTATCCGATCAAGGACCGCCCGCCGGTCGCGGCCTTCCACCAGGAGGTCGCCGAAAGCGGCATCCGCAAAGTGCTGACGGCGGAACTGCTGCTGCGGCCGGACCGTGATCCCGAGCGGCTGAACGGCTGCGGGCTGCTCGTCGTCAATCCGCCATGGCGGCTCGACGCGACGCTCGACGATCTCTTCGACTGGCTGCGCGATCGCTTCGGGGCGGCCAGAACCGGCCGCGCCGCGGTGCGGATGCTGGTTCCCGAATAGCGCCGCGCGGACGCGCGGCGCCGTTCAGCGCGGATCGTCGCCCGGACCCATCGCGGGCGCCGGCCCCGTCAGCTCGAGTGCCACCGCCTCCGGCCCCTTCCGCGCCGTCACCACCTTCATGCGCACGGGCTGGCCCGGCGACAGGTTGGTGAGCCCGAGATTGCGCAGCACGGTGATGTGCAGGAACACGTCCTTGCCGCCGCTGTTTGGCGACACGAAGCCGTAGCCCTTGAGCGCGCTGAACCACTTCACGACGCCGTCCATCGACTCGGCATTGGCGATGTCGGCCGCACTGGGGCCCGGTCCGCCGCCCATGCCCGGCCCGCCGCCGCCCATCGGACGTGGCGGTCGTGCGCCCATCGCGGGCGGGCGGCTCGGATCGGCGTCGATCTGGATCACGCGCACGACCTGACGGCCCTTCGGGCTCTGGCCGATCTCGACCATCATGCCCGTGCCTTCGCCGACCGTGTCGAATCCCGCCTGCTTGAGTGCCGAGAGGTGAAGAAACGCTTCGGGCGATCCGTCGACCGGCGTGACGAAACCGAAGCCCTTGGCCGTATTGAACCATTTGACAGTGGCGCGGACCGTCGCGCCGTCACCAGACGCCTGCATGTCGAAGTACTCCAGCTCCCTGACCGCGTTGTCGCCCTGTTTGTCTTTCTGGGGCCGACGTTGCTTTTTTTTGATCGAGCATGGCCCGATATAGAAAAAGGGTAGCATTGGCAGGGTCAGATCGACAATTCCTGTTTTCCTCGAATGAATTGTTGCGCTGCGTCACGGCGCGTCTCCCCGCGGGCTGCTGTGACTACTGGGGTGTCGCGTTGCAATTCCCTGGACGATGTGGTCCAAAGCCGGGCGCCGCCCCATCGGCGATTGTCTCCAAGCCCCTTGATGATCCAACGAGAAATGCCCATGCCCCGGTTCAAGACCCTGGATCAGCTGTCGCTCGCCGGAAAGCGCGTCATCCTTCGCGCCGATCTCAACGTGCCGGTCAAGGACGGCAAGGTGAGCGACGCCACCCGCATCGAACGGCTCGCCCCGACGATCAAGGAACTCGTCGCCAAGCGAGCCCGGGTCGTCGTGATCTCGCATTTCGACCGGCCCAAGGGCAAGCGCGTGCCATCGATGTCGCTCGCCCCGCTGGCGCCCGCACTCGGCTACGCGATCGGCACCTCGGTCGCCTTCGCCGACGACTGCGTCGGCCCGGACGCTGCTGGCGCCGTTGCCGCACTCAAGGACGGCGAGGTGCTTCTGCTCGAGAATCTCCGCTACCACCAGGCGGAGGAAGACAATGACGAAGGCTTCGCGCGCCAGCTTGCTGCGCTGGGCGACCTCTATGTCAACGATGCGTTCTCCGCCGCACATCGCGCGCATGCCTCGACCTACGCGCTCGCCAAGCTGCTGCCGAGCGCCGCCGGGCGCCTGATGCAGGCTGAGCTCGAAGCACTCGGCAAGGCGCTCGAGACGCCGGCACGGCCGCTCGCCGCGGTGGTCGGCGGAGCCAAGGTCTCGACCAAGCTCGACCTGCTCGGCCATCTCGTCCAGAAGGTCGATGTGCTGGTGATCGGCGGCGGGATGGCGAACACCTTCCTGCACGCCGCCGGCATCGATGTCGGCAAGTCGCTGTGCGAGCGCGACCTTGCCGAAACCGCGCGCCGGATCGCCGCGGAGGCCAAGGCCGCCGGCAAGCGCATCGTCCTGCCGATCGATGCCGTGGTCGCGCCCGGTCTCGATCAGGGCGCCGCGGCGGTCACCTGCGCGCTGCGGGACGTACCGGCCGGCACGATGATCCTCGATGTCGGCCCGAAATCGATCGCGGCGACGATCGCCGAGCTCGAGAAGTGTCGGACGCTGGTCTGGAACGGTCCGCTCGGCGCCTTCGAGCATCCGCCCTTCGACAAGGGTACGGTCGCGGTCGCGCGCGCCGCCGCCGACCTGACGCGCGCCGGCAGGCTGCTGTCGGTCGCCGGCGGCGGCGACACCGTGGCGGCGCTCGCCCACGCCGGCGTCGAGGACCGCTTCTCCTACGTTTCGACCGCGGGCGGCGCCTTCCTCGAATGGCTCGAGGGCAAGGAACTGCCCGGCGTCGCCGCGCTCAGCGGCTGATCGCCCTCACGGCGCGCTGGCGCCGAAGCGTTCGCGGTAGCGGCGCGGGCTGAGCTTCAGCCGGGTGCGGAAGTGGTGGCGCAGCGTGTCGGTCGACCCGAAGCCGCACGACGTCGCAACCTGTTCGATCGACATCGAGGTCGTCTCCAGCAGGTCGCGTGCCCGCGCCACGCGCTCGCCGATCAGCCAGTCGACGGGCGAACTGCCGGTCGCTTCGCGAAAGCGGCGGATGAAATTGCGCGGACTCATCGCCGCGCGCGCGGCCAGCCGCTCGATGGTCAGCACCTCGTCGAGATGGCGCCGCGCCCAGTCGAAGAGCGGCGCGAAGCGCGTGCCGGCCGGGGGGATCGGCCGGTCGACGAACTGTGCCTGGTCGCCGTCGCGATGCGGCACGATGATCAGCCGCCGCGCGACCTGGTTGGCAACGCGGGCGCCGAAATCCCGCCGCACGACGTGAAGGCAGAGATCGATGCCTGCGGCACCGCCGGCCGAGGTCAGCAGCGCCCCCTCGTCGACGTAGAGCACATCGGGGTCGACCCGGATCTTCGGGAACATCGCGGCGAGCGCCTCGGCGTAGCGCCAATGCGTCGTCGCGCGCCTGCCGTCGAGCAGACCGGTCGCCGCGAGCACGAACACCCCCGAGCAGATCGACACGAGCCGCGCGCCGCGCGCGTGCGCCGCCTTTAGCGCGTCGACGAGGTCCGGCGCCGGCGGCTCGCGGATGTCGCGCCAGCCTGGGATGACGATCGTCCCAGCGCGATCGAGCGCATCGATCCCGGCATCCGCGGTGATCCGCACGCCGCCGACGGCTGCGAGCGGTCCCGCCTCGGCGCTGCAGACCTGAAATTGATACCAACTGCTCATCTCCGGGCGCGGCAGCCCGAACAGCTCGACCGCGATCGCGAACTCGAACGTGCAGAGGCCGTCATAGGCGATCGCCACGACCAGCCGGTTGGCCGGCGCGGCGGCGAAGAGGCGGCGCTTTGGCATGATTTTCATGATAGTTGGCAATCCCGCCAGTTTTCAACCGCCACGCCCGGCGCGATGGTGCGGTCCTTGACCGACCACGGAGCCATGCCGATGACGACCAGGGTGACCGAGGCGCCGCCCGCAGATCCTGCAGCCGCGTGCAGTCATTTCGCCGCGCGCCTCGCCTTCGAAACCGACTGCTCCGATGTCCATCATGCGATGCGCGGCGGGGCGCCGGATTTCGTCCTGCTCGATGTGCGCTCGCCGCAGCTCTTTGCCGTCAGCCATCTGCCCGGTGCGATCAACCTGCCGACGCGCACGATCGCCGCCGAAAGCTTGGCTGCGTTTCCGCCGGAAACCGTGTTCGTCACCTATTGTGCGGGCCCGCACTGCAACGGCTCGACCAAGGCGGCGCTGCGGATTGCGCGGCTCGGGCGGCCGGTCAAGGAGATGATCGGCGGCATCACCGGCTGGCTCGACGAAGGCCTGCCGCTCGCCCACGGCGCGGCGGCGCCGGTCCCCGCTTCGTGCGGCTGCGGCGACACCTGATCCGGCATTTGGCGCGTCTTCGCGCTGGACGCCGCGCCGTGCCATCCTAGCTTGCTGCCGGCGTGGGCCGGACCGGCAAGGGAGATGGCATGAAACCGGGTATTCTCGTGGCTGCGGCACTGGTCGCGGCAACATGGTCAGGCGTGGCGTCGGCGCAGGTCGAGCAGCCGCCCGGCCAGCGCTTCACGGTCGATCCGGCGGCCCTGCCGCGGCCCTTCGCGACCGAATCCGCGGTCAATCCGCCGCGTCGCGTGGCGCGCCCGGCCGATGCCACGCTGCGCGTGCCCGCCGGATTCGTCGCAACGCTCTACGCCGACGGCATGAGCGGTCCCCGCCATTTCGCGATTGCGCCAAATGGCGACGTGTTCGTGGCCGAGACGTTCGCCGGGCGGATCACCGTGCTGCGCGATCCCGAGCGCACGGGGCGCGCCACGCAGAGGGAGGTATTCGTCGACGGGCTGCGCCGGCCGCACGGCATGCAGTTCCACGGCGGCGACTTCTACGTCGCCGATCTCGAACGCGTCTGGCGCATTCCCTATCAGGCGGGCGACCTGAAGGCGCGCGAGCGGCCGATCCCGGTGACCGCCGACGGCGCGCTGGGAACGCAGAACGGCCACTTCACCCGCAACATCGTCTTCTCCGCCGACGGCCGGCATCTCTTCGCCGCGATCGGCAGCGCCGGCAACGTCGGCGAAGAGCCGGAGCCGCGCGCGACGATCGCGCGCTTCAACGCCGACGGCGGCGCGCGCGAAACCTTCGCCTCGGGGCTGCGCAACCCGGTCGGGATCGCAATCCGTCCCGGCAGCGACGAACTCTGGACCGTGGTCAACGAGCGCGACGGCCTCGGCGACGGGCTGGTTCCCGACTACCTGACGCGCGTCGTCGAAGGCGGATTCTACGGCTGGCCCTACGCCTATATCGGCCGGAACCCGCAACCGGGTCTTGGCGACAAGCGGCCCGAACTCGTCGCCGGTACACGCATTCCCGACCTGCTGTTCGAATCGCATTCCGCGCCGATCGGCCTCGCGTTCTATACGGGCACGACGTTCCCGGCCGAGTATCGCGGCGACGCCTTCGTGGCGCTGCGCGGTTCGTGGAACGCGAACCGACCGGTCGGCTACATGATCGCCCGCGTGCCGTTCCGCGACGGTCGTCCGGTCGGCCACTACGAGACATTTGCGTCAGG
>JAEUKZ010000277.1 GCA_016793045.1 Alphaproteobacteria bacterium | reverse complement strand
TCTCGCCCGTCGCCATGAGCGGCTGTTCGCCCTCCACCGCAGCGGCGACCGTGCGGCGTACTTCGCGCTCAACCAGGAGATCCACGACCGCATCGTCGAGCTCACGCGCAACGCCGCGCTGGTCGCGATCTACCGGGGCTTTGCCGGTAAGATCAGGCGCGCGCGCGCCCAGGCGAACTACGACAGCACGCGGTGGGACCAGTCGGTCCGCGAGCACGTCGCGATCATGCGGGCGATCAAGAGGCGGCAGGCAGAGATCCTGGCAAATCGCTTGCGCGACCACAGCGCCGCGACCGGCCGCGCGGTCACCCGGCAGCTCTCGTCGTCGCGCAAGGACTAGCGCCGGCCCCCGCGGTCAGCCGATCGGCCGGCCGGGTATCGCGCGCGCGCCGTGGCGGGCGTCCCATTCGTCCTGGACCGCCTGAAGGATGCGCATCGCCGGGATGACGGCCGGGCCGGATGCGAGCGGCGCCCGGCCGGTGCGAGCCGCATCGAGGAAGTCGAAGATGATCCGCGCGGCGTTGTCCTGTTCGCTTTCCATGGTCGCCGTGCCGTCGGCAGTGCGCAACGTGCCGGCGAGGATGTCGAAGAAATAGGTGTCGCGGTCGGTGACGATCAGCTTGTCGTAGAAGCGATAGGCCGCGTGGTACGAGCCGTGGACGACCATCGACTGGTCCGCCGCGGTTTCCATCAGCACGGTGCATTCCATCGGGATGCCGGTCTGCGGATGGCACGGGCCCATCGCGCTCTGCACCCGGCGCATCGGCGCGCCGCCGAGCAGATGCGTGCCGAGATCGACGAAGTGGCAGAAGTGATGCCACAGGATGTTGTCGGTCCAGCTCCGTCGATAGCCGGTCGCGCCGATATTGACGAGGCGCTTGATGAAGAACCGTCCCGCAACGTGGCGGATCGTCTCCTCGCCCTTGCGCACCCGCTCCATCAGCGCCATCCGCTCGCGGCGGAACCGCATTGGATGACTGAGGCCGTAGGCCTTGCCGCTGCGCTCGCCCGCCGCGACGACGCGCTCGGCGCCCTTCAGGCTCATCGCGATCGGAATTTCGATGAGCGTGTGCTTGCCGGCTTCGAGCGACCTGATCGCCTGTTCCTCGTGGACTTCGCTGGGCGACGCGATGATCACGATGTCGATCGCCGGATCGGCCAGCGCCTCGTCGAAGGACAGCGTCCAGCGCCTGTAGCCGAAGCGCTCGGCGAATTCCCGGGCGGCGTCGGCGCGCCGGCCGACGACGGTGTGGAGCACGGCGCCGGCCTTTTGCAGCGCCTCGGAGTGCCACACGCCCATCATGCCGTAGCCGACCATGCAGACGTTCATCGCTTCGCTCCGGTTGCGGGTCGGGCCATGCCGCTCAGCCCGGCATCGGCCGGGGCCGCTCGATCGCGAGATCGAGCGTGCGGTCGGCGGGATCGAGCCGGGCATCGAGCGCGTCGAGCGCCGCGGCGAATTCCACACGGAGCTTCGCCTTGCGATCCTCCGGCAGCCAACTGGCCTCGACGCCGTTGAGGCTCAACCGCCGCGCCTCGGCCTTGTGCCAGCCGTTTGCTGCGAACAGCGTGCGCCAGCCATGGCCGATCGTCGTCGCGAACATCGTCGGGTCGTCGGTGCCGGGGATGACGATCAGCCCGGCGTCGAACATCTTCTTGATGCGCTGCTGGCGCGGCCCGCGATTGGGCACGATCGACGACCAGCAGGCAACGGTGAACGGCATCGCCTCGCGCGCGGCGCGCGCCACGATGTCCGGGTTGGCGAGGATGTTGTAGCCGTGGTCGAGCCGCTCGCAGCCGAGCGCGTCTCTGCAGTGCACGACATGTTCGGGCGGCCCTTCGAACAGCGTCTGGTTGTCCTCGCAGACATGCGCCGTGCGCTTGTAGCCGGCGCGGCCGGCCTGCCGCCACGCCTCGACCCACACCAGCGGCGGGCCGGCCCGCTCCGCCCCGTCCAGGCCGACACCGACGACCTGCGCGCGCTTGTGCTTCTCCATCCAGCCCAGCATCTCCAGCGCCTCGGACGGCAGGCAGACGCTGCGGTCGATGCACGAAATGAGCAGCGCGGACACGCCGAATTCCGCTTCGCCGCGCGCGATCCCCTCGATCAGACCGTCGACGATCTCCGGATAGGTGGCGCCGTTGGGGGTGTAGTAGTGCGGGTTGAAGAAGATCTCGACATGCCGCGCATTGCCGTGTCGGTGCATGTCCTCGACGCATTCATAGCCGACGCGCGCGAAATCGGCCCTGTGCCGCAGCGCGAGTGCGCCGAGCCGCAGCACCTCGAGGAAGCCGTAGAAGTCCTTCCACTGGTAGAGCGTCGCCGCCGGCCGTGGAAGCTGCAGTCCATTGGCGGTCGCAAGCTCCGCCAGCGTCGAGGCGCGCACCGCGCCGGCGATGTGGAGGTGCAGTTCGACCTTGGGGACGAGGTCGAGATAGTCGGAGAACGCCAGCGCGCCCGCCACGATCAGCCCCTCCGGATGCCCCAGAGGAACATCGCCGGTCCGGTCGGCACGTCGGCGAGTTCGGCGCGCCATGCCGAGGCGGCGACGAACTGTCCGAGCGGCATGTAGAAGCCGCCCTCGGCGACGCGGCGATGGATCTCGGTGGCGAGTCGGCGGCGTTCGGCGTCGTCGCCGGTCGCCGCGAAGGCCGCGCGCAGGCGCTGGACCTCTTCGTCCTTCGGCCAGCCGGCGAAGCCGGCGGGCGGGCCGGCGCCGTCCATGAAGACATTCTGCAGCGGCGTCTGCATGTCCGGAACGGTGTTGGTGGTGTGGGCGATGTTCCAGCCCTCGGGCCGCGCGCGCCGGCCGAAATACGTGTTGAGATCCATGCTCTGCAGATCGACGCGGAAGCCGAGCCGCGTCAGCAGGTCCTGCGTCACCAGGCCGAGCGCCGCGATGCCCGGCGCGTTGGCCGGATGGATGATGACCACCGGCCGCGTGAGATCGGCGCCGCTTTCCTGGAGCATCCGGCGCGCGGCGGCGAAGTCGGCGGCGGCGGGCATCCCGTCGGTGGCCTCGAACGGCGTGCCGCAGCCGTACATGCTGCGGCACTGGCGGCCGTAGTCCGGCCGGCCGGCGACGCCCGGCAGGTACTCGGCCTGGTCGACGGCCGTCATCACGGCGCGGCGCACCCGCACGTCGTCGAAGGGCGGGTGCAGGTGGTTGAAGCGCAGGATGCCCTGATAGCCGTAGGAGCTGACGACCTGGACGCGGACGTTGCGGTTGCGTTCGAGCACCGGCAGCACCTCGGCCGGCAGGCGTTCGAGGTAGTCGACCTCGCCGGTCGAGAGCGCGCTGACCTGGGTCGCGACGTCGGGCATCGCGATCAGCTCGACCCGCTCCATGCGCGGCTGCTTGCCGCCGCTCGCCCACACCGACGGCTCGGAGCGCGGGCGATAGGCGGCGTTGCGCGCAAGGATGATGCGGTCTCCGGCGCGATATTCCGCGGCGACGAACCGGTAGGGTCCCGACCCGATCGGCTCGGTGATCGGGCGGTTTCCCGGCGTCTCCGCGAGGCGCTTCGGCATGATCATCGGCACCATCGCGCCCGGCTTGGCGAGCGCGAACAGCACGAGGCCGAAGGGACGGCTCAGCACCAGCCGGAAGGTCTTGGCGTCGACCGGCTCGAGCGACGACGTCGCCGCCAGCATCAGGCCGCCCAGCGCGTCGCGCGAGCCCCAGCGCCGCAGGCTGGCGACGCAGTCCTCCGCCGTCACCGGGCTGCCGTCGTGGAAGGCGAGGCCCTCGCGCAG
>JAEUKZ010000232.1 GCA_016793045.1 Alphaproteobacteria bacterium | reverse complement strand
ATCCACACCTACGAGGCGCACGAAGAAGACCCGGTGCGCAAATGCTTTTTCTCGGTGACGCGCGACGAGGTCAACCACGAGGAAATCTGCCAGCGCGCCATCCAGGGGCTGACGCCCAACGGGCCGCTCGGCTACGAGCCGGAAACCGACCTCGGCAAGCTCGCGCGCAACAACGTGCTCTGGTACTACCACAACGGCGGGCGCTACTGGGACGGCTTCAAGGGCGCAGTCGGCCGCTATCCGCTCGCGATCCTGTTCACCTCGTTCCTGATGGGCGAGGTCGCCTCGGCGACGCTGTTCCACGGCATGTACCAGCGCACGAAGATCCCGGTCTTCAAGGAGGCGTTCCGCTGCGTCGGCCGCGACGAGGCGCGCCACATGGGCATCTGCCTCGCGATCCTCGAGCGCCTGCTGCCGAAGCTGACCGACGAGATGCGCGCGCAGATCACCAAGCAGCTGCGCGCCGGCTACGTCTTCCTGTCGGGCATTCTCTACGAGCCGCCCGAATTGTTCTGGGAGCTGCCGGAGACCTGGCGCCCGGCGCACCGGCTGCTTGAAGACGTCGCGCGCGACGCCGGGCTCGGCATCCTCTCGCTCGAGGAGCGGCGCGACAACTGGCGCGCGGCGGTGCTCAAGATGAAGGGCCTCGTCGAGCCCCACGGCGTCGAGTTCCCGGCGATCCCGGAGATCGGCATCGACGGCAAGACCGTCGCCTTCGACCCCGCCGACATCATCCCGGTGTTCTGAGCGCCGGCGCGAGGAAGCCCGATGGCCCGGCCGCGCGCCGCCGATTACGAAGACAGGAAGCAACTCATCCGCGACCGCGCGGCGGAGATGTTCGCGTCGCGTGGCTTCGCCTCGACCGCGATCGCCGACATCGCGGCGTCCTGCGGCATGGCGAAGTCGCTCGTCTATCACTATTTCGGCGCCAAGGATGACATCCTTTACGACCTGCTGGTCGGCCACGTATCGCAGCTGCTTGCCGCGGCCGAGGCGGCGCTCGAAGGCGCAGTCGATCCGCGTGCGCGCCTGCGAGCCTATGTGCGCGCGCATATCCGGCTCTATACCGGCGCGTGGGCGCGACACCGCCTGCTGCTGAACGCGCTCGGCGATCTCTCCGATCAGCGCCGCGAAGAAGTGAAGGCGCTCGAACGCCGTCTGGTCGCGCGGGCACGCGGGCTGCTGGTAGCGCTCAATCCGGCGCTCGCGGATTCGTCCACGGCGGCGACCGCAGCCGCGATGAGCTTCTACGGCATGCTCAACTGGACGCACACCTGGTTTCGCGCCGACGGCGCGCTGGCGGCGGACACCTACGCCGACCTTGTCGCAGACATGATCCTCGACGGCGTAACGTCGCTGGGCGTGCCCGCGCGGGCGCACGCGCCGGTTTGAAGTTCAGCGGCCCGCGTCGGGATTGCGCGACACGAATGAATCGACGGCGATCGACGCCGGCGCCGCGGCGCATGTGATGGCAGCGCTGCGAACCGCATCGACGAACGCCGGCGCGCCGGCGATGAGGACGCGCGCGCCGGACAGGTCGGGTCGGTCGCGCGCCAGGAGGTCGGTGATCCGCCCGCTCAGCCACGGTGCGGGGACCGAGGCTTCGCGCGTGAGCGTGAAGCGGGCGCCGAAGTTCGGATAGGCGCGCGCCAGGGCGCTGAGCGCGTCGAATGCGAAGATCTCGCGACGGTCGCGGACCGAGACCATCAGGCGCGCCGGTCCCGCGAAGCCGGCGGCGAGCGCATCCGCCATCAGGGACAGAACCGGTGACAGGCCGGTGCCGCCGGCGAGCCCGAACAACGGGCCGTCGCCAGCGGGAAGGTGAAACTCGCCGTAGGGGCCGCGAACCTGGATCGCATCGCCGGTCCGGAGATTGTCGTGCAGCCAGCCGCTGGCGTGGCCGCGATCGTGGCGCGTTACGTAGAACGAGAGCTGGCCGACCGGCGGGGTGCCGTCCGCGCCCGGTGCCTCGACGATCGAATACGGCCGCGGCTGGACGAGGCCGGGGACGACGAACTCCAGGTTCTGGCCGGCGTTGAAGGCGAAGCGCATGCCCGCCGGCACTGCCAGCACGACGCGCATCACCGTCGGCGTGACGCGATGCGCCGCCAGCACCGTGGCTTCGAACTCGCTGGGCACGACGGTGGGTGCGGCGGCGCGCGGCACCATGTCGTTGACCATCCGCAGCGCGACGCGCGCACTGGTCGGCTTCGACTGGCAGGTCAGGCAGTAGCCTTCGGCCTTCTCCTCGTCGGTGATGGCGAAGCTCATCACCCAGCCGTGGTCGACCGTCCCTTCGACGACCCTCGCTTTGCAGGTGCCGCAGGCGCCCCCGCGGCAGGAATGCGGGATGTGCAGCCCGGCGGCGAGCCCGGCGTCGAGCAGTGCGACGTCGGGCGGGCAGAGGTAGCTCTCGCCGGTATTGAGAATCGTGACCGCGGCCGAATCAGCCATGGCGGCAGGTTCTCCCGCCCGCGGAAGCGGGGCAGGGGCGCGAGGACGTCGTCACGCCGCGGCGAGCGCCGAGGCGAACATGGCGGCGTCGACGTTGCCGCCCGAGCACACCGCGACCACGGTCTTTGCGTTCGCCGGCCGCTGGGCCGACAGCGCGCAGGCGAGCGAGACTGCGCCGCCCGGCTCGACGACGATCTTGAAGTCGCGGAAGGCGAGCGCCATGGCGCGGCGCGCCTCGTCGTCGGTCGCGGTGAGACCGGCCTTGACGAGCTTCGAGTTGATGGCCCAGGTGATCTCGCCGGGGATCTCGGTCATCAGCGCATCGCAGATCGTGCGCACGTCGGGGGCGTTGCGTTCGCGCTTGCCCGAGCGCAGCGAGCGCGTGGTGTCGTCGCAGGCCGCGGGCTCGCAGGCGAACAGCGCGGTCTTGGGCGAACGCTGTGCGAGCGCGAGCGCCACACCCGCCGTCAGCCCGCCGCCGCTGCAGTT
The DNA here is from genome assembly GCA_016793045.1 of Alphaproteobacteria bacterium. Classification (GTDB taxonomy): domain Bacteria; phylum Pseudomonadota; class Alphaproteobacteria; order CACIAM-22H2; family CACIAM-22H2; genus JAEUKZ01. Next base: position 1,302 of record JAEUKZ010000232.1, on the reverse strand, counting down.
GACGAACACCGCGTCGACCTCGGCGCCCATCGCCTTCGCCTGGTCGACGACCTCGAGCCCGAGCGTGCCTTGGCCGGCGATGATGTACTTGTTCTCGTAGGGGGGGACGAGCACGCTGCCGCGCTCGCCGGCGATCCTCTTGCCGATCTCCTCGCGGCTTTCGCGATAGCGGTCGTACTGGATCACTTCCGCGCCGTAGGACTTGGTGTTGGCGACCTTGATCGCCGGCGAGTCCGCGGGCATGACGATCACCGCCGGAATGCCGAGCATCTTGGCTGCGAAGGCGACGGCCTGCGCGTGGTTGCCGGACGAGTAGGCGACGACGCCGCGCTTGCGCTCTTCGGGCGAAAGCCGCGACATCCGGTTGTACGCGCCGCGGAACTTGAACGAGCCGGTGCGCTGTAGGCATTCGGCCTTGACCAGCAGGCGGAAGCCCAGGCGCTCGCTCAGCGCTGCGTTCTCGAGCAGCGGGGTGACGATGGCGACGCCGGCGAGCTGGCGCGCGGCGTCCTCGACATCGGCGAATGTCGGGATCAGGTCGGAGTTCGGGCTGGTCATGGCGGCCTCGGGCAGGGTAGATGCAGGACGTGGATTGAGTTATCCGATGCGGCGCGGCGCGGTGCAAGCGGCGCCTGATCGGGGCAACGGAGGTCGCGATGGCGGGCGGAATCGGTGGCTTTTTTCGCAATCTCTTCGGTGGCGGCACGGGTACGCCGGCGGCCGAGTCGGTCGAGGCCGCGACCGAGTACAAGGGCTACCAGATCCGTCCTGCGCCGCAAAAGCAGGCGAATGGCTGGCTCACATCGGGGGTGATTTCCAAGCAGTTCCCCGACGGGGTGAAGGAGCATCGCTTCATCCGCGCCGACACCTATCCGAGCCGCGACGATTCGCTGGCCTTCTGCGTGAGCAAGGGACGGCAGATCATCGACGAGCAGGGCGACCGCATCTTCGCCGAGCGTACCCCCCCGGCATCGTCGTAGCGGCTAGGCCGGGAGGCCGAGCAGCCCCGGTACGGCCTCGATCGACGCAACGGTCTGCGCGAGGACCCCGGGCAGCGGCTCGGGCGGATCGCCAGCGCGGTTGATCCACACGGCGCGGAACCCAAACGCGGCCGCGCCCTGCGCGTCCCAGGCGTTCGACGAGAAGAACAGCACGCGGTTGGCGGCGACGCCGAGCCGCTCGGTGGCCAGCTGGTAGACCGATGGGTGCGGCTTGTAGACGCCGACCGCCTCGATCGACAGCACCGCGTCGAGCAACCGCGCCAGGCCGGCCGCATTGACCACGGCGGTCAGCATCGTCGGC
>JAEUKZ010000215.1 GCA_016793045.1 Alphaproteobacteria bacterium | reverse complement strand
TCGCGGGTGATCTGGTTGACCGCGAGCGCCACCGACGACGTCGGCACGTCGGCGACCATGTTCACGCCGTCGCGATCGAACCACTGACGCACGATCGTCGAGCCGGTATCGGGGCGGTTCTGGTGATCGGCGAACACGATCTCGATCGGCGTGTTGCCGATGCGGCCGCCCGCCTCTTCGACCGCCATGCGCGCGGCGACGACGGAGCCCTGGCCGGAGAGATCGGCATAGAGCGCCGACTGGTCGTTGAGCACGCCGATCTTGATCGTGCCGCTCTGCGCCATCGCCGGGCGAATGGCCGGAGCGGCGAGCCCGGCAACGCCGAGCGCCGCCGTCGTCCTGAGAAAGTCTCTGCGCTTGAAAGTCATCGTACCGTTCCTCCGTTTATTGCGTCGCTGTCTGGTTCATCCGCGGACTCGTCAGGGGCGGGCGGCCTGCCAGGCGCCATCGACGCCATGACCTTTTGTGTCTCCGCGCTGCTGATCTTGGGTCGAGAAATAGAGCAGGCGACCGCGGAACGCCCATTGCCTGATGGTGTCCTCGCGGGCGACGACCGTCCAATCGCCGGACGCCGCCGCGCCTTCCGGTGCGGCAAAGGGCGGCCAGGCGAGCAGGCAGTCGGCGACGCAGGCCGGCTGGCCGGGCTGATCGCGATCGAAGGTGTAGAGCGTGAACCCGGTCGCGGCATCCGCGACGACCGGCCCCATGCCGGTGTCGGCGGTCGTCGCAGGGCCTCCCACCGGTGCGGCGGCTGGTGCCGCAGCGGCCGGCGCAGCCGGCGCGGCCGCCGGCGGCGCGGCGGGGGCAGGAGCCGGAGCCGGAGCCGGAGCGGGGGCCGGCGCCGGCGCAGCGGCAATGGGGGCCGGAGCGGGCGCCGGCGCAGCAGCAGGGGCTGGAGTGGGTGCCGGTGCTGCGGCGGCCGGAGCCGCGGGGGCGGGCGCTGGCGCCTGCGCGGCGGCAACGGGGGCCGGAGCGGGCGCCGGCGCAGCAGCAGGGGCTGGAGCGGGTGCCGGTGCTGCGGCGGCCGGTGCGGCGGGAGCGGGTGCCGACGCGACGGGGGCGGGGGCCGGCGCCGCCGGAGCCGGTGCGGCCGCTGGCGTCGGGGCGGGGGCCGATGCGGGCGCTGGCACGGGCGCGGGCGCAGGTGCGGCAGCCGGCGGGGTGGCGGGGCGATCCGGCAGCGGCGGGAGCGAGCGCTTGCTCACGGCGAAGATCAAAGCCCCGACCACCACGATGGCGGCTATGCCGCCGGCGATACGCGTATCCATTTCCGTCGTCCCCTTCTTGATTCCCGCCGATTCAGACGCGGGTCGTCCCCGCACGGTCCCCGCGTCGTCGCGGATTGGCTCAGACGCCCAGATAGCCTTTGAGCTTCTCGGTGTTGGCGGGAAGCTCGCTGTTCGGAATCATGTCCACGACGCGGCCGTGCTCCATCACATAGTGCCTGTCGGCGACGGTCGCGGCGAAATGAAAATTCTGCTCGACCAGGAGGACGGTAAATCCTTCCTGCTTGAGCCGCCGGACCGTCACGCCGATCTGCTGGACGATGACCGGCGCCAGGCCCTCGGTCGGCTCGTCGAGCAGCAGCATGCGCGCGCCGGTGCGCAGGATGCGGCCGATCGCCAGCATCTGCTGCTCGCCCCCCGACAGCTTGGTGCCCTGGCTGCGCAGCCGCTCGCGCAGATTGGGGAACAGATCGAAGATCTGCGCCACGCTGAGGCCGCCCGGCCGTACGGCCGGCGGCAGCATCAGGTTCTCCTCGACGTTCAGGCTGGCGAAGATGCCGCGTTCTTCCGGGCAGAAGGCGATGCCGGCGCGCGCGATGCGGTTGGACGGCTCGGCGATCAGTTCCTGGCCCTCGAAGCGCACCGACCCCTTGCGCTGCGAAACCATCCCCATGATCGATTTCATCGTCGTCGTCTTGCCCGCGCCGTTGCGGCCGAGCAGCGTCACGACCTCGCCGGCGCGGATCTCGAAGCCGACCCCGTGGAGGATGTGCGATTCCCCGTACCAGGCCTCGAGATTCTCGACCGCGAGATACGGGGCCGTCGCTGCGCCTTCAGGCATGTCCGGACCCCATGTAGGCCTCGACGACCTGCGGATTGCGCGAGACGTTCGCGTAGTCGCCTTCGGCCAGGATCTCGCCGCGCGCCAGCACGGTGATCGTGTCCGAAAGATCGGAAACGACGGAGAGGTTGTGCTCGACCATCAGCACGGTGCGGTTGGCGGCGACGCGCTTGATGAGCTGCGAGATGCGGCCCACGTCCTCGTGGGTCATCCCCGCGGTCGGTTCGTCGAGCAGCATCATCTCGGGCTCGAGGGCGAGCGTGGTCGCGATCTCGAGCGCGCGCTTGCGGCCGTAGGACAGCTCGGCCGCATGCGTCGCCTCGAAGCCTTCGAGGCCGACCGCCCCGATCAGCTCGCGCGCGCGATCGTTGTATGCGTCGAGTACCCGCTCCGAGCGCCAGAAGTCGAACGAGCCGCCACGCTGGCGCTGCAGCGCGACGCGGACGTTCTCGAGCACGGTCAGGTGGCCGAACACGGCCGAGATCTGGAAGGAGCGCACGAGTCCGAGCCGCGCCACGTCGGCCGGCTTCATCGTCGTGATGTCGCGGCCGTTATAGGCGATGCGCCCGCGCGACGGGGTGAGGAACTTCGTGAGGAGATTGAAACAGGTCGTCTTGCCGGCCCCGTTGGGACCGATCAGGGCGTGGATAGATCCGCGCCTGATCTTGAGGCTGACGTCGTTGACCGCGATGAAGCCGCGGAACTCCTTCGTCAATCCCTCGGTTTCGAGGATGTAGTCGACCGCCATCGTCGCGGCGCCCTTAGCGTCCCTGTGGTGTCCCGTTCGGCCGTCGGTTCGCTGTCCGGCCCGTTGCGATTGGTATAATCGATCGGGTCGCGAAAAGCGTATCATTTTTGTTGAGTCGTTAGTTAAGTCACAGAAAGCCTGGAGAATCGCGATGGGACGCCCGCATCGGCGGTGGCAGGACATGACGACGCGGGACTTCGCGGACCCCGAAATCGCGCGCTGGATCGCGGTGCTTCCGGTCGCCGCCGTCGAGCAGCATGGCCCCCATCTGCCGCTCTCGGTCGACGCGACGATCAACGAGGGAATCCTCGCGCGCGCCCTCGATCTGGTCGATTCGGCGGTCCCGGTGACGGTGCTGCCCGCCCAGGTCGTCGGCAAGAGCAACGAGCATCTCGGCTTCCCGGGGACATTATCGATATCGGCCGAAACGGCGATCCGCCTGTGGACGGAGATCGCCGAATGCGTCGCGCGGACCGGCGTGCGCAAGCTGGTTCTGCTCAACAGCCACGGCGGCCAGCCGCAGATCGTCGACATCGTCGCGACCGACCTGCGCGTGCGGCTGGGGCTGCTTGCGGTCGCCGCGAACAGCTACGCGCTCGCCGATCCCGCCGACCTGTTCCCTGCCGAGGAGCTGCGCCACGGCATCCATGCCGGCGCGATCGAGACCTCGATGATCATGGCGCTGCGCCCCGACGACGTGCGGCGCGAGCGCCTCGACAACTTTCGATCGCTGCGCGAGACGATGGCGCGCGACTTCACCGTGCTGCGGCCGGGCGGGCGCGTCGGCTTCGCCTGGGCGACGCAGGATCTCAACGCCGACGGCGCCTGCGGCGACGCGCGCATGGCCGACGCCGACAAGGGGCGCACGCTCTTGGAGCGCTCGGCGCGCGCGCTGGCGACGCTGTTCGAGGAAATCGACCGCTTCGACATGGCGCTGCTCCGATCGGAGCGGTCGTAGGGGGCGACGCGCCACCCCTCCATTGACCGGGGCGGTGCGCTCAGAACGTCCCCGGATACTGGCCGCCGTCGAGCAGGACGTTCTGCGCCACCAGGAAGCCGGCATGCGCGCTGCACATGAACGCGCACATGGCGCCGAACTCCTCCGCGCTGCCGAAGCGCTCGGCCGGGATCGTCTTGGTGCGGCGCGCGCGCATCTCGTCGACGCCGATGCCCGCCTTCTCCGCCAAGTGGACGAAATTGCCGCGCAGCCGGTCGGTGTCGAAGGCGCCGGGAAGCAGGTTGTTGATCGTCACGTTGTGCGCGGCGTAGCGCCGCGCGATGCCCGACACGAAGCCGGTGAGGCCGGTGCGCGCGCCGTTCGACAGGCCGAGCTCGGGGATGGGCGACTTCACCGCGCCGGAGGTGATGTTGACGATGCGGCCGAAGCGCTGCGCCACCATGTGGTCGATCGTCGCCTTGATGAGTTCGATCGGCGTCAGCATGTTGGCGTCGATCGCCTTGATCCAGGCGTCGCGGTTCCAATCCTTGAAGTCGCCGGGCGGCGGGCCGCCGGCGTTGTTGACCAGGATGTCGGGATGCGGGCAGGCCTTGAGCGCGGCGGCGCGGCCCTCCGCGGTCGTGATGTCGGTCGCGAGCGCGGTCACCTTGATCGACGGCGCGGCGGCGCGAAGCTCGGCGGCGGTCGCCTCCAGCGCTTCCTGGCCGCGCGCGACGATGGTCACGTGCACGCCCTCGCGCGCCAGCGCCATCGCGCAACCCTTGCCCAGACCCTTGCTCGCGGCGCACACCAGCGCCGACCTGCCTGCGATGCCGAGATCCACGGTTCAGTCTCCTCGATGTCGTCAGCGCCGGAAGGCGCGGAAATCCTGCGGGGCCAGCGCGCCCGCGCGTCGCAGGAAGCTCTGCCACGCCGCGAAGCCGTCGTCAAAGCTCGACAGCCGGAAGAACTCGTTGGGGGCGTGGAAGTCCTCGTCCGCGGTCGAGTACGAGAACATGATCGTGTCGATGCCGAGCACGCGCTTGAACATGTCGCTGATCGGCAGCGTCGCGCCGATGCGCACGCGCACCGGCCGGCGGCCGTGGACCTCCGCCAGCACCGCTTCGGCGACGGCGAGGGCGGGGTGATCGGGGGGCAGGGCGTAGGCGGGCGACCCGTGGCCCGCCTTCATCTCGACCTTTGCGCCCGGCGGGCAATGCGTCTCGAGATGGCGCTGCAGCAGGGCGACGATCCGCGCCGGGTCCTGGCCCGGTACGAGCCGCGACGACAGCTTGGCGCGCGCCTCGTGCGGGATGACGGTCTTCGAACCGGTGCCCTGGTAGCCGCCCCACAGCCCATTGAGGTCGAGCGACGGCCGCAGCCATTGCCGCTCGAGCGTCGAGTAGCCGGCCTCGCCGACCGGGCCCGACGCGCCGACCGCCGCGATATAGGCGGCCTCGTCGAAGGGCAGGTCGGCGATCGCCGCGCGCTCCGCGTTGGTCGGCTCGGCCACGCCGTCGTAGAAGCCCTCGACCGCGATGCGGCCCGAGGGCTCGTGCAGGCTGGCGACCAGACGGGCGATCGCGTTGAGCGGATTGGCCACCGCGCCGCCGTAGCGGCCGGAGTGGAGGTCCTTCGCCGCCGTCGTCAGCGCGAATTCCAGCGTCGCGATGCCGCGGCTGGCGACGTTGACCGCCGGCAGGTCGGCGCGCCAGCGCGCGCCGTCTGCCGAGAGCACGAAGTCCGCCGCAAGAAGCGCGCGGTTGGCGCGCACGTAGCTTTCGAGGTTCTTGCTGCCGACCTCTTCCTCGCCCTCGATCAGCAGCTTGAGATTGACGGGCAACGCGCCGTCCGCGGCGAGCAGCGCCGATGCGGCGGTGAGGGCGACGAAGAGCGGGCACTTGTCGTCCGAAGCGCCGCGCGCGTAGAGCCGCCCGTCGCGGACCGTCGGCGTGAAGGGCGGCGAGGTCCAGGCCTCCAGCGGGTCGGGCGGCTGGACGTCGTAGTGCCCGTACACCAGCAGCGTCGGCTTGCCGGGCGCGTGCAGCCAGTCGGCATAGACAGCCGCATGGCCGTCGCCCTCGATCAGCCGTCGGTTCTCGAAGCGCGAGGCTTCGAGATGCGCGAGCAGGAAGCGCTGCGCGTCCGCGATCTTGGGCTTGAACTGGGGGTCGGTGCTGATGCTGGCGATCGAAAGGAAGCGCGTAAGGTCCGCGAAGACCCGCTCGCGATTGTCGGCGAGCCACCCGCTCATTTGCCGCCGTCCACCGACAGGACCTGGCCGCTCACCCAGCCGGCAAAGTCGGAGGCGAAGAACATCACCGCATGGGCGATGTCGTCGGGCGAGCCGGGCCGGCGCAGCGCGATGCGCTCCATCAGCGCGCGCTGGCCCTCGGGACCGTAGGACTCCCACTGCTTCTCGGTCGACGGGTTCGAGCGGATGAAGCCGGGGGCGATGCAGTTCACGGTGATGCCGAAGGGTCCGAGTTCATGCGCGAGCTGGCGCGTGAGCCCGATCGACGCCGCCTTCGCCGAAGCGTAGGCCTGGATGCCGGTGAGGCTGACGCCGAGCCCGGCGCCGCTGGAGATGGTGACGATGCGGCCCGCCTTGGCGCGCTTCATCGCCGGCACGACGGCCTGCGAGAAGTTGAACGCGCCGGTGACGTTGACGTCGAAGATGTCCTGCCACTGCCTGGGCGTGACGTTCTCGATCGGCTGGCCGACCTGGCCGCGCACGCCGCCGGCGTTGTTGACCAGGATGTCGACCGTGCCCGCCGCCTTGACGATACCGTCGACGAAGGATTTCACCGCGCCATGATCGCCGACATCGACGGTCGCGACCTCGACCGCGCCGCCATCGGCGGGCTTCGCCGTCGCCTTGGTCTCGGCGAGGCCGGCGGCGTTGACGTCGCAGGTCCAGACGCGCGCGCCGCGCGCGGCGAAGGCGTGCGAGATGGCGCGGCCGAAGCCGTGCCCGCCGCCGGTGACGATCACCACCTTGTTGCGAAACGCGATCTGCATGGCGTGTGCTTTCCCTCAGGCTGCTGCGGCGGGCATCGCGCGGGCAAGCGCCGCCAGATTGGCGCGGTCGAGCGGACGCTTGCCGTCTTCGATCTCGTGGATCAGCTCGACCAGGCGGTCGATGATCGGCGTCGCGATGGCGTGGCGGCGCGCGACGGTGCCGATGATCGCGATCTGGGCGTCGATCTCCGTCTTGCGCTTGCGCACCGCGAGGTCGCGCCAGATGCCGCTGTGGGTCTTGGTCGACTTCCTGTTGTGCGCGACCATCGTGTCCATCGACGCCTTGAGGCGCGCCGGGTCGGCGCCGGGCACGAAGGCGCCGGGATCGAACCCGTTGAACCCTTCGCAGCGCACCTTCTCGGCCGCCGCCACCGCCATTACCTCGCAGCCGAGCGCGTGATAGAGGCGGCCGTGCTCCGGCATCGCGAGCGCGTCGGCGATCGAATCGTTGGTCAGCGCGGTCACGAAGAGCAGCGCGCCGTAGCCGAGCTTGCCCCAGAGATAGCCCCAGATGTTGTCGGTGACGATCGCGTCGCGATCGAAGTCCCTCATCAGCGTGTGCAGCGCCGTCAGGCGCGGCGTGATCGTGCCGTCGATCTCGCCGAGCACGCAGGCGCCGCGGCCGCCATAGGTGATGACGCCGGGTTCCAGATAGTCGGCGCCGAAATTGACGAACGCGCCGATCGTGCGCCTGGCCCCGACGATCTCCGCGATCGTCAGTTCGTTGAGGCCGTTCTGCAGCGAGAGGACGTAGCCGTCTTCGGCGAGGCGGGGCAGAAGCGCGCGCGCGGCGTCGGCGGTGTGATGCGCCTTCACGCAGAGGAAGATGCGCTCGAAGCGGCCGGTCACCTCGGCGGGCAGAAAGGCCGGCGCGGAAACCGCGAACTCCGCGATCGGCCCGACGATCTTCAGGCCCGGCCCGCGAATCGCCGCGACATGCTCGGGCACGACATCGACGAAGGCGACGTCGTGGCCGGCGCGCTTCAGATAGGCGCCGACCGTGCCGCCGATGGCGCCGGCGCCCCAGATCAGGATCGGCGCGCTCATCGCCAGCCCTCGCGCATCAGGTCGCGGGTCTCCTCGACTGCGATGTCCCACATTGCCAGCATCTCCTCGTCGCTGCGTTCGTAGAAGCCGCCGTAGTTGCCGTCGCCGATGAACGCGCGGACCGCCTTCGGCGCCATCGTCTTCATGCGGTCGACGTCGATCATCGGCTTCTGCTCGCGCGGCATCGCGACATTGGCAACGCGCGTCCACGGAAAATTCTCGAGCCACGAGGCGTGGCTCGCGACCGGGTCGATCGCCTTCGCCTTGGCCCAGGTCTTGGGCGCGTTCCACCAGTTGTGGAAGCGCACGCTGCAATCGGGGTGCTCGACCATCCAGTCCATCGCCATCGCCTGGACCGGGTTGTTGCCGCCGTGCCCGTTGACCACGAGGATTCGGCGGAACCCGACCCGCGCGAGGCTGTCGAGGATGTCGCGGACGAAGGCGAGGAGCGTTTCGGTGCGGATCGTCACCGAGCCCGGAAAGGCCATGTAGTAGGGCGAGATGCCGTAGCTCACGGTCGGGAAGACCGGAACGCCCAGCGGCGCCGCAGCCTCGATCGCGACACGCTCGGCGAGGATTGCGTCGACCGAGAGGCTCAGATAGGCGTGCTGCTCGGTCGAGCCGATCGGCAGCACCGCGCGGTCGTCGCCCTTCAGGTAGGTCTCGATCTGCATCCAGTTGCAGTCGCGGATATGCATGGCGGCAGCTCCTGCGCCCCGCGGGCGCGCGTGGTGACGTCTAGACCGTTGCGAGAAGCTCTTCGGCGCGATGGCACGCGGCGATGCGTCCGGCCACCGGCAACAGCTCCGGCGCCTCGCTGCGGCAGCGGTCGATCGCGTGGACGCAGCGCGGATTGAAATGGCAGCCCGGCGGCGGCGCCAGCGGCGACGGGAGCTCGCCCGCGATCGGCTTGATCTCGCGCCCGCGCGCACCGTCGCGTGCGAGGCGCGGCACGCTGTCGAGCAGCGCGCGGGTATAGGGGTGAATTGGACGCGCGAAGGTTTCGGCGGTCGTGCCGAGCTCGACGACGCGTCCCAGATACATGATCGCGACGCGGTCGCTGACGTGGCGCACGACACCGAGGTCGTGGCTGATGAACAGGCAGGTGAGGCCGAGATCGCGCCTGAGCTCGAGCAGCAGGTTGAGCACCTGCGCCTGGATGGAGACGTCGAGCGAGGCCACCGGCTCGTCGCAGATCAGCAGGTCGGGCTGCATCGCCAGCGCGCGGGCGATCGCGATGCGCTGGCGCTGGCCGCCGGAGAACTGGTGCGGGAAGCGCGTCGCGACGTCGGCCGGCAGGCCGACGCGCTCGAGCCACGACGCGACATAGCGCGTGCTGTCCGCGCGCTCGACGAGGTTATGCGCGATCGGACCTTCGGCTATCGTCGTGCCGACGCGCATGCGCGGATCGAGCGAGGCGAACGGGTCCTGGAAGACGGTCTGCACCCGTGTGGTGATCTTGTGCGGTCGCCGCCCGGTCGACATCACCGGCGCGCCGGCGAGCGTGACGCGGCCCTGATCGGGGGCGTAGATGCCGGCGGCGACGCGCCCGAGCGTCGACTTGCCGCAGCCCGACTCGCCGACCAGCGCCAGCGTCTCGTGCGGCGCGATGGTCAGCGAAACCTGCTCGACCGCGCGCACGACGCGCGGGCCGGGGCCGGCGCCGATCCACGAGGCGATGCGTTCGCCGGTGTTGAGCGGACGCGCGAAGCGCTTGGTGACGCCGTCGAGGACGAGCAGCGGCTCGCTCATCGCATGCCCTCGAGCGGGAAGTGGCAGCGCACGGCGTGGCCCTGCGGCGAGGCGGCGAGCGCCGGCATTGCGGCGCAGGCATCCTGCGCATAGGTGCAGCGCGCACGGAAGGCGCAGCCGGCCGGCAGCGCGAGCAGCGACGGCATGGCACCGGGGATCTGCGCCAGCACGCTGCCCGGCGGCGCCTCCCCCGGAATCGATTCGAGCAGCCCCTTGGTATAGGGGTGGCGCGGCGCGCCGAGCACTTCGTGGGCCGGTCCGCTCTCGACGATGCGGCCGGCATACATCACCGCGATGGAGTCGGCGATCGACGAAACGGTGGCGAGGTCGTGGCTGATCCAGATCATCGCGGTTCCCGACTCGCGCACGAGATTGCGCATTTCGGCGAGGATCTGGGCCTGGATCGAAACGTCGAGCGCGGTCGTCGGCTCGTCGGCGATGATCAGCGCGGGGCGATGCAGCAGTGCGATGGCGATGGCGACGCGCTGGCGCATGCCGCCGGAGAACTGGTGCGGAAAGTCGTCGAGCCGCCTGGCCGCGTCGGGAATGCCGACGCGCGCCAGCGCCTCGATCGAGCGCCTGCGCGCGTCGGCGCGCGACACGTCCTCGTGCGCGCGCAGCACGAGGCGCATCTGCGTGCCGATCGACAGCACCGGGTTCAGCGTCATCATCGGGTCCTGGAAGACCATGGCGACGCGCCGGCCGCGCAGGGTGCGCAGCGCTTCGGCGTCCTTGCCGACGAGTTCTTCGCCGTCGAGCTTGACCGAGCCGGCGGCGATGCGGCCGGGCGGGTCGATGAGACCGATGACCGAGAAGCCGGTGACGCTCTTGCCCGATCCGGATTCGCCGACGAGGCCCATCACCTCGCCGCGCTTGAGCGTGAACGATATGCCGTCGACGGCCTTCAGCACGCCGCGCTTGCTGTCGAAATAGGTGGCGAGGTCGGCAACCTCGAGGAGCGGGGCGGGCGCGCTCATCGCCGCAGCCTCGGGTTCAGCTGATCGCGCACCTGGTCGCCGACGAGATTGATCGCGACGATCAGCACGATCAGCGCGACGCCGGGATAGATCGAGATCCAGTACCGGCCCGACAGCAGATACTGGAACCCGTTCGCGATCAGCATGCCGAGCGACGGCTCGGTCGGCGGGAGGCCGAGGCCGAGGAACGACAGCGTCGCCTCGAGCGCGATCGAGTTGGCGACCTGCACGGTGGCGACGACGATCAGCGGCGGCAGGCAGTTGGGCACGATGTGGCGCAGAATGACGGTGCGCGCGGGCAGCGGCGTCGAGAGCGCGGCCTCGACGTAGTCCTTGTGGCGCTCGGCGGTCGCCGCGCCGTGCGCCGTGCGCGCGAAATAGGCGTATTGCGCGGCGACGAGCGCGATGAGCAGCTGCGTCTTGCCCTGGCCGAGCACGGCCGCGAGGACGAGGGCCAGCAGGATGGCGGGGAAGGACAGCTGGAGATCGACGATGCGCATCGCGATGGTTTCGATGCGGCCGCCGACAAAGGACGACACGGCGCCGACCGTGGCGCCGAAGGCGAAGGCGATGCAACCGGCCGTGATCCCCATGCCGAGCGAGATGCGCAGGCCGTAGACGATCGCGGAAAGCAGGTCGCGGCCCTGGGCGTCGGTGCCGAGAACGTGCGTGAACCCCGCCGTGCCGACATAGCCGGGCGGCCTGCGCGCGTCGCGCAGCGTGAGGTTGGCGAGGTCGTAGGGATCCTGCGGCACCAGGATCGGCGCCGCCAGCGTGGCAAGGACGGTCAGGAGAACGACCGCGAGCGCGACCACCGCGACGCGGTTGGCGCGGAACTCCGCCCAGAAATCGGCGATCGGCGTGCCTGCCATCAGCGTGCCCCCCCGCGGCGCAGCCGCGGATCGAGCGCCGCATAGGTCAGGTCGACGACCAGGTTGATGGTGATGAAGAGAAAGGCGACGAGCACGAGGTAGGCCACCATCACCGGCCGGTCGAGCGTCGCGATCGAATCGATGATGAGCTTGCCGACGCCGGGCCACGAGAAGATGGTCTCCGTCACGACGGCGAAGGCGAGCGTCGAGCCGAACTCCAGGCCGAAGACGGTGACGATCGGAATCGCGATCAGCTTGAGCACGTGGCGGCCGAGCACCGTGCGCTCGCGCAGGCCCGCGGCGCGCGCGAACTTCACGGTGTCGCCGAACATCACCTCGCGCGTGCCGGCGCGCGCGAGCCGGATCATCATCGCGAGCTTGAACAGCGATAGGTTCAGCGCCGGCAGCAGCATGTGCCTGAGCCCGTTCCCGGTGAGGAAGCTCCATTCGATGCCGAACAGCGTCGCGGTCTCGCCGCGCTGCCCTGCGGGCAGCACCTGCAGTTCGACGCCGAAGACGAAGATCAGCAGCAGGCCGACCCAGAAGGTCGGCACCGAGAAGCCGAGGATCGATACGCCCATGATGACGCGCGAGGCCGTACTGTCGGGCCGATAGCCGGCGTACATGCCGAGCGGCACGCCCAGCAGGGTCGCGGCGATCACCGCCGCGAGCGTGAGTTCGAGCGTCGCGGGCAGGCGCGAGAAGATGAGGTCGAGCACCGGAACGCCGAAGATGAAGGAGCGGCCGAAATCGCCGTGGATCAGGCGGCCGGCGAACAGCAGGTACTGTTCCCACAGCGGCCGGTCGAGCCCGTAGGCCGCGATCGTCTCCAGGCGCGTGATCTGGTCGACGTTGGGTGAGAGCAGCACGTCGATCGGATTGCCGACGGCATAGACCCCGACGAACACGAGAACCGACATCGCCGCCATGACCAGCCCGGCCTGGAGCAGCCGCTGGATGACGAAGCCGACCATTACTCGCCCGCGACCATCGTGCCGCGCGCGTCGGCGCCGCTCGGCCTCTTGGCCGTTCCGCGCCACTTGCCCGCGATGAAGTCCCGCGGCGGCGACCAGGCGATCGTGTCGAGCACGACCTTCGCCAGCAGCACCGAAAGCCGCTCGCGCTCGATCGGCGTGAGGGCCCGCAGCATGTCGTCCTGCATCTGGACGAAGAAGGGCAGGGCTTCTTCGTAGACCGCGCGCCCCTGGGCGGTCAGGCGCAGGTGGAAGCTGCGGCGATCATCCTTGCGCGCCGCGCGCTCGATCAGCCCGCGGCGCACGAGGTTGTGGATCGCGCGGCTGAGCGTGTTCTTGGGAAACCCGTACGACACGCTGAGATCGCGCGCGGTCGCGCATTCGCACAGGCCGAGCCCGTGCACGACGATGTACTCCGGCCGCGTCAGGCCGTAGCGCCGGCGCACCCAGCCGTAGAGCGGCACGTTGTAGAACTTGGCGAGATAGTTGAATCGAAACGCGAACCAGCACGGATTGCCCCACAGCCGCGCGCGGGTGACGGGGTCGAGCATCGGCGCCCCGTCGGCGGGCGCGCCAGGAACCGGAAGCGGCGCTGTTTTGCTGGGCAAAAACTGGTTCCTTATGGAACTTGACAGGACGCTGCGTAAGCGGTGTCCTAGAGCAAGTCAAGCGCGAAGCGGATGTCCCGCGGTCTCGCGCCACGATTTTCGCGACAGGGAGACAAGCATGAATCACGCCAGTTCGCGCGGCATGAAGCTGACGCGCCGTTCGGCGCTGCTGATGGGCGCCGGCATTGCCGTTTCCGCGTCCAATTTCGCTTGGGCGCAGGCGCAGGGCCAGAATCTGACGATCGGCGTGCGCGCCGGTCCGGATTCGATGGATCCGCATTTCACCGCCACCGGCACGCACGCCGAGGCGCTGAAGCACATCTTCGACACGCTCGTGTGGTCGGGCGACCGGCTGCAGCTCGAGCCGTGCCTGGCCGAGAGCTGGAGCCGGCCCAACCCGACGACCTGGGAGTTCAAGCTGCGGCGCGGCGTGAAATTCCACGACGGCAGCGAGATGACCGCTGAGGACGTGAAGTTCTCGATCGAGCGCATGAAGACGATTTCGGGCCCGAACCCGGCGACGATCTACGTGCGCCGCGTCGATGCCGTGACGATCGTCGATCCCTACACGGTGCGCGTGACCACGATCGGGCCGTCGCCGACGCTCGCGAACGACTTCATCCGCGTGTTCATCGTCTCGCATCGCGCCGCGGCCGGCCTCACGCCGCAGAACGCCAACGAGGCGTTCAACCGCGGCGGCGCCGGCGCCGGCGCCGCGATCGGCACCGGGCCGTTCAAGTTCGTGTCGTGGACTCCGCGCGACAGCTTCGTGATGGAGCGCTTCGACCAGTACTGGCGCGGCCCTTCGCCGTGGCAGCGCGTCACCCGCAAGGAGGTTCCGAACGATCCGGCCCGTGTCGCGCAGATGCGCGCCGGCCAGCTCGAGATCATCCAGCGCGCGCCCGCCGCCGACCTGCCGGCGTTCGAGCGCGATGCCCGCATGCGCGTGGTGCGCGGCGATTCGGTCTATGTCTTCAACATCGAGCTCGACCTGCGCGAGCGTTCGCCCCAGGTCAGCGCGCGCGACGGATCGGCCCTGCCGGCCAACCCGCTGCGCGACGTGCGGGTGCGTGAGGCGATCAGCCTCGCCATCGACCGCCAGGCGCTCGTCGAGGTGGCGATGGAAGGCCTCGGCCGCGTCCAGAACCAGATGGTGACGCCCGAGATCTTCGGCTACAACCGCAGCCTGCCGCCGCTGGTCGAGAACCTGCCGCGCGCGCGCCAGCTGATGGCCGCGGCCGGGTTCCCGAACGGGTTCAAGATCGTCTTCAACTTCACCAACGACCGCCTGCCGGGCGACGCCGCGGTAGGCACCGCGGTCGCGCAGATGCTCGCGCGCATCAATCTCGACGTCCAGGCGAACGGCGCGCCTGGGGCGGTGGTGTTCCCCGCGCGCACGCGCGGCGATCTGTCGATGGTGATGTCGGGTTGGGGTACGTTGACCGGCGAGGCGCACTACACGCTGTCGTCGCTCGCGCACTCGAACGATCCGGAACGGCGGATGGGCGCGTTCAACTGGCGCGGCTACAAGAACCCGGAGGTCGACCGCCTTCTGCAGGCCGCGGCGATCGAAATGGACGAAGCCGCCCGGCGGACCCAGCTCGAGCAGGCGGGCGCGCTCTACGCCGCCGACTTCACGTCGCTGCCCCTCTGCGCGGTATCGACTGCGTGGGTGATGCTGAAGGACCGCGTCAACCTCACGAAGACGCGGGCCGATGAGGAGACTTTGGCCTACGACATCGCGCCGGCGACGCGCTGACGCGACAGGGCCTTCGTCGTTACCGCGGGCGGGCCGGGGGATCTGTCGATCCGCCGGCCCGCCCGAAGTCTTTCTGGGGGCAGGGTGGGCGGACTTCCCGCGGTCTGGGCGCGGCTTCCCGGCAATCTTCGCGGCGCGATCCTGATCCTGATTGCGAATGCGATCCTGACGAGCGAGGCGGTCGTCGTCCGCCTGCTCGCGGAGACGCTGCCGATCGCGCAGATCGTGCTCGTGCGCTGCCTGGCGCAGCTCGTGTTCGTGCTGCCGCTGCTGCTGCGGGTCGGGCGCGCGCTGCTGATCACCAACCGGCGCGGCCTGCACATCCTGCGGTCGCTGCTGAGCCTGATCAGTTGGCAGGCGTACTACTACGGCCTCGGCCATCTGCCCGTCGCCTTCGCCTCGACGCTCGGCTTCACCAACGCGCTGTTCACCTCGCTGCTCGCCGGACCGCTGCTGGGCGAGCATGTCGGATGGCGGCGCTGGACCGCGACCATCGTCGGCTTCCTGGGCGTGCTCGTCGTGCTGCGACCGGGATCGGCGCCGATCGAGCTGCCGGCCCTGGCGATGATCGTGTCGGCGATGTTCGGGGCGGCGATCGTCTTCGTCACCAAGAACCTCGCCGGGAGCGAGCGCACCGGCACGATCATGCTTTACATCGGCATCGTCACCACGCTCGGGGCGCTCGGCCCCGGGCTTGCAAGCTGGCGCGCGCCGGGCTTGGAGGAGACCCTGCTGCTGCTGGCCATCGGCGTATTCGGGCCGGCGGGCATGTGGTTCACCATCAACGGCATCCGTGCGGGCGAAGCGTCGGTGATCGCACCGGTCCAGTATTTCCGCCTCATCTATGCCGTCGCGCTCGGCTGGCTGATTTTCGCGGAGCTGCCGGACCTGTGGACCTATGTCGGCGCGGTCCTGATCGTCGGCAGCACCCTTTACATCGCCCGCCGCGAGGCCATCATCGCCCGCGCCGCGCGCGCCGGCGACGGGCGCTTGGGCAAGGGCCAGCAGGGAGGTCAGGGGCGATGCACGGAACGGGACTGATCGGCTACGGCATCCAGGGGCGGCGGATGGCGGCGACGCTGCGCCAGCATCGCGCCTTCGCGATCCGCGCGGTGTGGGATCCCGATGCCGACGCGCGCGCCGCCGCAGCCGCCGAGACGCCCGGCATCGCGACGCCCCCCGACCCGTCGGCGGTCTTCGCCGATCCGGCGATCGCGGTGATCTACATCGCGTCGCCGCCCGCTTCGCATCTGCTCCATGTCGGCCGTGCCCTCGACGCCGGCAAGGCGGTGTTCTGCGAGAAGCCGCTGGCGACGGACCGCCACGCGGCGGCGGCGATGGTCGCGCGCGTCGAAGGCGAGGGCGCGCGCGCCGCGGTCAACTTCTCGCTCGCCCATGCGCCGGCCTTTCTCGCGGCCGCCGAAGCGTTTGCCGCCGGCGCGACCGGCACGCCGCGGTCGGTTGCCATCGACGTGGCTTTTCGCGAATGGCCGCGACCGTGGCAGCGCGACGCCGCGCGCTGGCTGGCCGGCGCCGCGGAGGGCGGCTTCACGCGCGAGGTCGTCTCGCACTTCGTCTGGGTGACACGGCGGCTGCTGGGGCCGCTCGCGGTCCGCAGCGCGTCGGTCCGCCGGCCGGCGGAAGACGCGGCGGAGAGCGCCCTCTCGGCCACGTTCGCCGCCGGCGCAGTGACCGGGACGGTGAGCGGCACGGTCGGCCCTGGAGTGACGGAGGACGACGTGAATTCCTGGACCCTCGAGGGCGACGCGGGCGCGCTGCGGATCTTCGACTGGTACCGTTTCGCGCGCCGCGGCGAAGCGGGCTGGGTCGAAAGCGATCTCGGCGCCGCCGAGGACCGGCGCGAGCGCAGCCGGATGGCGCAGCTCGACGCCCTTGCGGCGATGATCGAGGGGCGCCCGCACGGCCTGCCGAGCTTGCGCGAAGCGCTCGACGTTCAGCTCGCGGTGGAGGCGATGCTCGCAGGCGCCTGATCGGAATCACGCGCCGGCACGCGCGC
>JAEUKZ010000206.1 GCA_016793045.1 Alphaproteobacteria bacterium | reverse complement strand
CAGCCCGGTGTCGAGATGGGCGAGGTTGAAATGTGCCGCCAGCTTGCGCGCGAGCGTCCCCTTGCCGGCCCCGGCGGGGCCGTCGATGGCGATGATGAGGGGACGTGGCGACATGCGTGCGGGGATACGCGGGCGGGCGGGCGGCGGTCAACGGGGATCGGCGCCCGGGGGGATCGGCGCCCGGGGGGATCGGCGTCCGGCCCCGGACCCGCCGGCCACCCGCCCCGCGGCAGGGCAGCCGGTCCGGCCGGGGCCGCGCGCTGGCGAAGACCTATCGCATGCCGCCCGACGCGGCCACGATTTCCCCCGTCATCCAGGCCGCCCGATCGGAGGCGAGGAAGACGGCGACGCGCGCGATGTCGTCCGGCTGGCCGGTGCGCCCGAGCGGAGTGCCTGCGATCGCCTGCTTTTCGAAGTCGCTGCCGATGATCCCGGCGGTGATCGCGCCTTCGGATATGGTCATGCCCGGCGCGATGGCGTTGACGCGGATCTTCCGCGTGCCCAGCTCGCGCCCCAGCGCGGTCGTGATCGCATCGACCGCAGCCTTGGTGGCGGAATAGACGGAGAAGGCCGGAAGCGGGTTCCCGCCGACGATCGAACTGATGTTGATGACGCTGCCGCCCTCCCCGCCGAAATGCTTCAACGACTGCTGGATCGTCAGCAGCGTGCCGAGGACGTTGATGTTGAACTGGCGATGGAACTCCGCCTCGGATACGGCCTCGATCGGCTCCGCCCCGTAGACGCCGGCATTGTTCACCAGCACGTCGAGCCGGCCGAACGCCGCCTGCGTCTCGGCGAAGAGCCGCTTCACATCGTCGGCTTTCGACACGTCGCCCTGGACGGCGATCGCCCGGCCGCCTTTGCCGGTGATCTGCGCGACCACCTGGTCGGCGCCCGCACGGTCCGTGGCGTAATTCACCGCCACGGCGGCGCCAGCGGCCCCGAGTTGCGCCGCGATCGCGGCGCCGATCCCTTTCGATGCCCCGGTCACGATCGCGACCTTGCCTGCCAAGTCGTTCATTGCGTTCTCCTGTGTTTGCCGCGCCGATCGGCCGGCTCCACCCCGTAGATATTCAAGAACGCTGGGCCTATAAGTCCCGACTGCGTTCAAACATTTGTTCCTGGAATTCTCGAATGACGAACATCCTCGAAAAGACTGCAGGACTGGTCGCCTTCGTGCGGACGGTCGACAGCGGCTCCTTCAGCACGGCCGCAAAGCTGGTCGGCGCCAGTCCCTCGGCGGTTTCCAAGAGCGTTGCGCGGCTGGAACGGCGGCTGAACGTGCGTCTCATCCGTCGTTCGACCCGGACGCTGCGCCTGACCGCCGAAGGCCAGGCATATTACGAGCGCATCGCCCCGCTGCTCCGCGCGATCGAGGATGCCGAGGATGTGGTGCAGCGGGCCGAAGACGCGCACGGGCTGCTGCGTGTCACCGTGCCGGTCGACCTCGGCCGCGCGCTGATCGGGACCTGGGCGGAGGCCTTCGTCCTGTGCCACCCCCGCATCAAGCTTGAAATGAGCGTGACCGACCGCAATGTCGATCTGATCCGCGAGTCCTACGATGTCGCGGTGCGCATCGGGCCGCTGCGCGACACCAACCTGGTGGGCCGCGCCATGGGCGAACTGCCGACCGTCCTCGTCGCATCGCCCGGCTATGCCGCGCGCCGCGGCCTGCCGCGTTCACGCGACGAGCTGAACGACCACGCCTGTCTGCGCTACCGGCTTGCCGGACGCCCCTCCGCCTACGCATTCGCCGACGGCACGGAATTGATCCCGGATGGCCCGCTCGACGCCGACGATGGCGGCACGTTGCGCCAGGCCGCGCTCAGCGGCGCCGGCATCGCGCATCTGCCGAGCTTCGCGGTCGCCGACGATCTTGCCGCCGGCAGGCTGGTCACGGTGCTGCCGGAGATTGCGATGCGCTCGCTGCCCGTCCACGTGCTGCACACTTTCGGCCGCCAGCTGCCCGTCCGCGCGCGGCTGTTCATCGAATTCCTGGTCGAACGAACCGGCTGCCGCATGACCGCGGGCGCCGCCGGCCTTCTTGAAGAACCAAGCCGGAACACCCAGATTCAAGGGCACGCCGAGCTGCGCCCATCCGGCGCGATCGCGCGGCGCAGGGCCAGCCGCCAGACCCTGCATAATGCATAGAATGAGCTTATCTATCTGAAATAGGCCGGTAATTTGTATTCATGGCGTTATTCGCCTGAATAATACGTGCGATAATCGCACATACCCGACGCCCGGGACTCTGCCTTGCGGCACGGGCATGCCCAAAAAGGCTGCATCGGACGCGGCGATGTGGTGAAACGACGGCTCTCGGGAGGAGCCGTCATGCCATTCGTCGCCGGCAATCGCCGCGGCATCGCCGCGATGACGCTCGGCATGACGCTGTTCGTCATCAACGATGCGCTGATAAAATTCGTCAGCCAGTCGCTGCCGACGGGACAGATCATCTTCCTGCGCGGCCTGCTCGCGGTCGGCATCGCCCTCGCCTTCGCGGCCGCGACCGGGGTGCTCCACCGCGCCCGCGCCGCGATGGCGCCGGCGGTCGCGGTGCGCGCGGCGATCGACGCGGTGGCGACGTTCCTCTACCTGGTCGCGCTGTTCAACATGCCGATCGGCAACATCACCGCGATCAACCTCGCCTCGCCGCTGATCCTCACGGCGCTCGCCGTCGTCGTGCTCGGCGAACGCGTCGGGTGGCGGCGCTGGAGCGCGGTCATGGTCGGCTTCCTCGGCGTGCTGCTGGTCGTCCAGCCGCGTACCGACGGCTTCACCGCCTTTTCGATCCTGGCGCTGGTCGCGACCGGGCTGCACGCCGCGCGCGACATGGTCACGCGGCGCATCGATCCCGCGGTGCCGTCGCTGATCGTCACCCTGTCGACCGCGGCGACGGTGACGGTCTGCGCGCTCGCCGTGTCGCTGGTCGAAGGCTGGCGGCCCGTGGACGGCCTGCACGCGGGCCTGCTTGTGGCCGCCTCGCTGTTCCTCACCGGCGGCTACTTCCTCGCCATCGACGCGATGCGCCACGGCGAGATGTCGGTCGTCGCGCCGTTCCGCTACAGCGGTCTGCTCGCGGCCCTCGCCGCGGGCTACGTCGTGTGGGGCGAGATCCCCAATGCGCTGGCGAGCGCCGGCATCGTGCTGCTGATCGGAAGCGGCCTCTACATCCTCCAGCGCGAGCGAGTCCGCCGCGCCGAAGCGCAGAGCGGCTAGTCCGGCCAGCTGCGCGGCCGCGTGCGCCCGCGCAGCGCGCGGCCGAGCCGGCGCAGATAGCGCGAGGCGGCGGAGCGCGGGCCGACGCCGAGCACGTAGCGGAGCTGGCGCTCGGCGCGGTCGGCTTCGTCGGCACTGCGTGTCGCGCCGCCGGCGCGCGCGAGGCGGGCCTCGACCGCCGCCACCCAGGGCTCGGCGCAGCCGCGCCCGCGCGCCGCCGCCAGCACCTCGGTCAGCGAAAGCCTTGCGTAGGGCGTCACGTCGATCCCGGCGATCTGCTCCGGCGACGGAATCCGTCCGCCGAGCGCGTCCGGGACCGCATGCCCGAGGGCGGCGAACATCAGCGCCGAGTGCACGCACTTGCGGCAGCGTCCGCACGCCGTGCCGTCCGGCCGGATGGCGTCGCAAGGCCTCAAATGGCGCACCGCCTCCGGCCATGCGGCGATCGCCGCGACCTTCTCGATGCGGCGCGCCCAGGCGCCGTGCTGGCGCAGCGGAAAGCCCGGCCGGCCGAGCATCGGGTCGGTGAGCGGGTTGGTCTCCAGCGGGACGGTGAGGTGCGCATAGGAATAGGACGACGGCACCGCGCCCCAGCCGAAGCCGCGCGACACGAGCGCGAGCGCCGCGACGATCGGCAGGTGGTAGCCGAGATAACCCGGCCGCCTGACCGCGCACTCCTCCCAGTTCGTCGAGGCGGCGATGAAGGGCCGGTCGAGCGCGCGCGCGCAGGCGGCGACGCCTTTGACCATGCCGTCCCAGCGGCCGTCGTCGGCAAGGCCGACTTCGAGCCCGCGTACCGCGACCAGCCCGCCGAGATCGCCGGCGCGCGCGAGGGTGTGCGCCGAAAAGCAGCTGTCGACGCCGAGCGAGAAGCCCACGGCGGCGCCGCGCTCGGACCGGAACGGCTCGTCGTCGACGAGAGCGCTCGGTCGCAGGGCGACGCGCCGGAAGCGGTCGGGATGCCAGGTCGCCCAGACGCGCTGGAACTCGTCGAGATTCTGCACGAGGCCGCGCGTCAGCGGCAGGTCGAGCGCGACGTCGCGGCCGACCGCCATCGCCTGCGTGATCACCGACACGGCGAGCGCGTGGCCGATCGCGACATCGTCGAGCGCCGCGGCGGCGGGGACGCGGTACCACAGCCGGTACGGCTCGCCGACGCCGCTGATCTGCGCCGCAACGATCTGCTCGCCGCCCTCGCGGGCCACCTTCTCGGCGGCGACCGCGACGACGCTCACGCGAGCGGGCCGTCGATCGCGGCGCCGAGGCCGCGCATCAGGGCGATGAAGCCGGGAAAGCTGGTGTCGATCGGCTGGCCGTCGTCGATCGTCACCGGTTCGCGCGCGACCATGCCCATGACGAGGAAGCTCATGGCGATGCGATGGTCGAGATTGGTCGCGATCGCGGCACCGCCCGCGGGTGCGCCGGCGCAGCCCGTCACGGTCACGTCGTCGCCGTCCACGCTCACGGTCGCGCCGCAGGCCGTGAGCCCCTGGACCAGCGCGGTCAGGCGGTCGCTCTCCTTGACGCGCAGCTCCGACAACCCGCGCATCACGGTCTTGCCGCGCGCGCACGCCGCGGCGACGCCGAGGATGAGGTACTCGTCGATCATCGCCGGCGCGCGCGACGCCGGCACCTCGACGCCGCGCAGCTCCGATGCGCTGACGATCAGATCGCCGGTCGGCTCGCCGGCCTCGCTGCGCCGGTTCTCGATGCGGATGTCGGCGCCCATCTCGACCAGCGTCTCGATCAGGCCGACGCGGCGGGGATTGAGGCCGACTCCGGGGAAAACGACGCGCGAGCCCGGGACGAGCACGGCGGCGACGATCGGGAACGCGGCCGAGCTCGGATCCGCCGGAACGTTGACGACGCGGCCGGTGAGTTCGGGCTGGCCAGTGAGCGCGATGGCGCTCGCGCCGTCAGGCAAGGCCTCGACGTGAAGTTCGGCGCCGAAATGGCGCAGCATCAATTCGCTGTGGTCGCGCGTCGGCACCGGCTCGATCACCGTCGTCGTCCCCGGCGTGTTGATGCCGGCGAGCAGCACCGCCGACTTGACCTGCGCCGACGCGACCGGCAGCCGATATTCGATCGGCAGCGGCGCGTCGGTGCCGGTCACAGCAAGCGGCAGCCTGCCGCCGCTGCGCGTGACGAAGTGCGCGCCGATGCGGGTCAGCGGGTCGGTCACCCGCGCCATCGGACGGCGGCGCAGGCTCGCGTCCCCGGTCACGAACGCGGTGATCGGATTGGTCGCGATGAGGCCGAGCAGCAGGCGCGTGCTGGTGCCGGAATTGCCGAGGTCGAGCACGTCGGCCGGCTCGACCAGCGCCCCGACGCCGCGGCCCGCGATGCGCCAGACGCCGTCGGCGCCGCGCGCGACCTCCGCCCCCATCGCGCGCATCGCCGCGGCAGTGCGGTGCACGTCCTCGCCTTCGAGCAGGCCGTGGATCACCGTCTCGCCGACGGCGATGCCGCCGAACATCAGCGCGCGATGCGAGATCGACTTGTCGCCCGGGACCGCGACCGTGCCCGTGAGCGGACCGGAGCGGCGGCCGACGAGTCGGCCGGGGCCGAGCGGGCTGGCGGTGGGCGTGGACATGGCGCGCGGACCTGACGGCTGAGGCGAGGGAAAGCGGCCCGGCTGATTAGCACAGCTTCCGTGCCCCCGACAGGCCCAGACGCGCCGCGCCGGCCGGTCCGCTGCGGCGCCCTTCGCAGACGCGGGAACGGCCGCGCGTTGGGCGCGTTGACAGCGGTGCCCGGACGTGGCAGATGCCAACGCCAAATTTCGTTCCGTTCCGCCAGGAGAGCACATGGTGGCCAAAACCGATCTGGGACTGAAGCGGACCTGCCAGTCCTGCGGCGCCAAATTCTACGATCTCGGCAAGGCGCAGATCGTCTGCCCGAAATGCGGTGCGACCTTCGACCCGGAGGCGTCGGTCAAGACGCGCCGGCCGAAGGCGGAACGCGCGCCGGCCCCGCAGCCGGTGCCCGAGGAAGCCGAGGAGGTCGAGACCGAGGAGGCCGCCGGGGACGAGACGGAAGAGGAAGCGGTGATGGAGGATACGTCCGAGCTCGGCGAGGACGAGGAAGACGTGGCCGAAGTCATCGAGAACGTCGACGAAGAGGACGATCGCTAAGCAAGGGTTACCGGGATCGGACGTTTTTCGCTTGCGTTCGAGGGCCTTCCGGCGGTTTATACACGCCGATTGACGACGCGGCCGCCGCGCGACGCGCGGCGCCGTCCCAGGAATTCGGGGCCATAGCTCAGCTGGGAGAGCGCGTGAATGGCATTCACGAGGTCAGCGGTTCGATCCCGCTTGGCTCCACCAAACAGAAAGGGCCCGACCGTCACCGGTCGGGCCCTTGTCGTTTGCGGCGCTTCGAATGCGTCGCGGCCGGTGGTCAGGCCGGGACCGTGGCGCTCTCGCGCCGGGCGTGGCCGATCGTCAGGTTGTTGCGGCCGCTGACGTCGCGCCCGCGCACCAGCCAGATCGGCCGCTGCGTGAAATCGACCATGTAGCCGCTCTTGTCCGAACGCTCCATCAGGGTGTGTTCGAACACCGACGTCGTCGGCATGTAGCGGATCGCCACGCCGGCGCGCCGCTGCGGCGAGCGGTTGGCGTTGGCGCCGTGGATCATGTAGACGTCGTGCAGCGACATCTGGCCGGGCTGCAGTTCGATGTCGACCGCCTTGGATTCGTCGAAGGTCGGGTCGTCGATCTTTTCGGTGAGGACGACGTCGGTCCGGTCCTCGCGCATGTGGTTGAGCAGCGTGCGGCTGGCATGGCTGCCCGGGATCACGCGCAGGCAGCCGTTCGTCCTGGTCGACGGATCGAGCGCCAGCCACACCGTGCAGGTGGCAAGCGGGCGGACCGGCCAGTAGTGCCCGTCCTGGTGCCACGGCGTCTCGAGGCCGTCACCGCCCGGCTTGCAGAACACCTGGCAGCCCCAGAGGATGATGTTCTCGCCGATCGCATCGGCAACCAGCTCGACGATCTCCGGATCGCGCGCGAGGTCGAGGAAGTCCTGCGAGCCGCGCACGCCCTCGGCGCTCTTGCCGGCGATGTGGGCGCTGATCAGCTTCTCAGGGCGGATGCCCGGGTTGTCGGCGATCAGCTTGTCGAGGGCCGCGCGCATCGCGTCGACCCGTGCGGCTGGAAGCCGCCATTGCGGTATCACCCACCCGTCGCGCTGGTATTGGGCCTGCTCCGCGGTACTCAAGTGAGCCATCTTGGCGTCTCCGTTTTCGTCGGTCCCAGCAGGTTCGCCCTGCTTTCCCGCGCGCGATCTTACTCCAGATCGCCTGGACGGCCAGCGCGAAGCGGCTCAACTGAAGGCGTAGGCGTCCATCGCCATGACGCCGTGGTCATAGCTCGCGTGGATGCGCCGGCCGGCGACGCCGGGCGTTGCCGCCCCCAATGCGGCATGGAACGGCAGCAGGTGCTCGTCCGTCGGGTGATTGCGCGCGGCGTGAGGGGCCTGGGCGCGGTAGTCGATCAGGGAGTCGCGCCGGTCGGCCGCGGTCATCGCCGCGAACCAGTCGACGAATGACGTCGTCCATTCGGGCGTCGGCGCACGCGGATCGCGGGCGAAGACTTCGCGCAGATTGTGGGTCATCGCGCCGCTGGCGAGGATCAGCACGCCCTCGCCACGCAGCGGCCGCAGTGCGGCGCCGAGCCTGACGTGATGCGCCGCATCGAGCCGCGGCTGAATGGCGAGCTGCGCCACCGGGATGTCGGCCTGCGGATACATCAGCATCAGCGGGATCCACGCGCCGTGGTCGAGGCCGCGCGTCGGATGCTGGGCGCATGGCAGGCCGGCGCCGCCGAGCAGTTCGGCGACACGCGCCGCGAGCGCCGGTGCGCCGGGCGCCGCGTAGCGGAGCCGGTAGAGTTCGTCCGGGAAGCCGCCGAAATCGTGGATCGTCTCGGGCGCCGGCGCGGCGGAAACGACCGGAGCGGCCGCGCCCCAATGCGCCGACAGCACGAGGATCGCCTTCGGCCGGCCGATCGCGTCGCCGAGCCCGGCGAGG
Source organism: Alphaproteobacteria bacterium (assembly GCA_016793045.1). GTDB lineage: Bacteria > Pseudomonadota > Alphaproteobacteria > CACIAM-22H2 > CACIAM-22H2 > JAEUKZ01. The sequence continues at coordinate 15,892 of JAEUKZ010000206.1, read as the reverse complement.
AAGGCGCGCGCGGGGCGGTTCTCGATCGCCAGCATCGGCGAACCGTGGGAGATGAAGGCGGCAGGCAGAGGCTCGCTCATGCCGCAACATGTAGGCCGCGGCGCGCCACGCCGCAACCGCGGCGGACCTTGCACGCCGGCAAACGCCGGCCGCTTCCGCGCAAACGCTCAGGCGAGCGCGCCGGCGTAGACCAGCGTACGGCCGCCGCCGGGAACCGCGAGCCAGCGCGCCTCGACGTCGAAAACCCGGCGAATCAGCGCCTCATCGAGCACGTCGGCGGGCGCGCCGTCGGCGCAGACCGCGCCGTCGGCGAGGACGACGACGCGGTCGGCAAAGGCTGCGGCGAGCGTCAGATCGTGCAGCACCGCGAGCACGCCGAGCCCGCCGGCCGCGACGCGGCGCAGCAGGCCGAGCGTCGCCCGCTGGTGCGCGAGATCCATTGCCGCGATCGGCTCGTCGAGCAGCACGAAGCGGTCGGCCGCCTTGCCGTCGGCATCGAGGACCTGGGCCAGCGCGCGTGCCAGGTGCACGCGTTGGCGCTCGCCGCCCGACAGCGTCTCGATCGTGCGTCCCCACAACGCGGCGATGCCGGCATGCCCGGCGGCATGGCGCAGGATCGCCCGCTCCGCCGCCGGATCGAGCCGGTCGTGCGGCATTCGTCCGAGCCCGACGACCTCCGCCGCCGTGAAGGCGCCGGCGACCGTCGTATGCTGCAGGACGACGGCGCGGCGGCGCGCGAGATCGCGCAGCGGCCACGCGGCGAGCCGTGCGCCGTCGAGCGTCGCGACGCCGTCGTCGGGCGCCAGATCGCCGGCGAGGACCTTGAGCAGCGTCGACTTGCCCGCGCCGTTGCGCCCGACGAGCGCGACGCATTCGCCCGGCGCGAGCGCCAGCGAGACGTCGCGCAGCAGCGCGCGGTCGCGCCGCATCACCGTGACGCCGGCGGCGGCGATCACGGTGCAAGCTCCCGCCGCCGCGCGCGCCGCACGAGCGCGAGGAACACCGGCGCCCCGATCGCCGCGCAGACGAGGCCGATCGGCAGTTCGGCCGGCGCCACGATCAGCCGCGCCGCGCAGTCCGCGAGCAGCATCACGGTCGCGCCGATCAGCGCCGACGCCGGCAGCAGGCGGCGATGGCCGGGCCCGAGCAGCAGCCGTGCCAAATGCGGCGCCACGATGCCGAGAAAGCCGATCATGCCCGACACCGCGACGCTGGCGCCCACCGCGCAGGCGGCCGCGAGCGCGATCAGCCGCGCGAGGCGCCGCGTGTTGACGCCGAGATGCCCGGCCTCGGCGTCGCCGAGCGCCAGGGCGTCGAGCGCGCGTGCGAACAGCGGCATCGCCGCGACCGCCGCGACGATGAACGGCGCCACCGCGCCGACGCGCGCCCAGGTGGCGCCGCCGAGGCTGCCCATGGTCCAGAATGTGATGTCGCGGAGCTGTCGGTCGTCGCTCATGTAGATCAGCACGCCGGTCGCCGCGCCGGCGATCGCGTTGATGCCGATGCCGGCGAGCAGCAGCGTGGCGATGCCGCCCGGACCGTGCGGTTGGCCGAAGCGCAGCAGCAGCGCCGTCGTCGCCAGCCCGCCGGCGAAGGCCGCCAGCGGCAGCGCGTCGAGGCCGAGGACCGTGACGGCACCGATCGGACCGCCGAGTACGATCGTCGCCACCGCGGCGAGCGCGGCCCCGCTCGACACGCCGATCAGCCCGGGATCGGCGAGCGGGTTGCGGAACAACCCCTGCATCGCAGCCCCTGCGGCGCCGAGCGACGCACCGACGAGCATGCCGAGCGCTGCGCGCGGCAGCCGGATGTCGACGACGATCGCACGGATGCGCCGGTCGCCGGCGTCCGCCAGTCCCAGCAGGTCGAGCAGCACCGCCGCGACCCGCCATGGCGCGATCGCGCTGGCGCCGACCGCGACCGCGACGACCAGCGCCAGCAGCAGCAGCGCGGCAAGCGCCGGCAGTCCGCCACGCGCGCGCCGGCCGGCCGCCGCGTCGAGCGCGATCGACGATGCGTTCATGGCGCCGCCCAGCGCCGCGCCGGCAGGGAGGGAATCGGCCGCGCGGGGTCGAGCGCGAGCGCCGTGTCGCGCAGCGCATGGGCGAGCCGCGGCCCGAAGCCGAGAAGATAGAGCGTGTCGAACGCGACGATGCGCCGGTCGGCGGCGGCGCGCGTCAGCGCGATTCCCGGCAGGCGGAGCACCGCGTCGATGCCGCCGATCTGCTCGACCGATTCGCGCGTCGTCACGATGATCGCGGGGTCGAGCGCCGCGATGCGCTCGGCCGAAAGCGGCCGGTAGCCCTGATACGCGTCGACGACGTTGCGTCCGCCGGCGAGGCGGATCATCGCGTCGGCAGCGGTGCCGCGCCCGCTCGCCTGCGGCGCTCCGCGCCCGACGCCGAGCAGGAACAGCACGCCGGGTCGCGCCGAATCCGCGGCGAGCGCGCGCTCGACCGTACCGATGTCCTCGCGCAGCGCCGCCGCCAGGGCCGCGCCGGCCGCTTCCTGGTCAAGCGCCGCGGCGACCCCGGCGACGCGGCGCAGCACCGCATCGGGATCGTAGCCGTCGCCGACGCGCACGACGCGCACGCCCGCGCGTGCGATCTGCTCGAGCGCCGCCGGCGGCCCTGCCGCCTCGTCGGCGATGACGACGTCGGGCTGCAGCGACAGCACGCCCTCGGCAGAAAGCGCGCGCAGATAGCCCACCTGCGGCAGCCGGCGCGCGGCCTCGGGATAGAGGCTCGTCGTATCGACGCCGACCAGCCGCGCCTGGGCGCCGAGCGCGTAGACGATCTCCGTCACGCCGCCGCCGACCGCGACGACGCGCTCGACCGCCTCGGCGGCCGAATGCGCGAACGCGAGCAGCGCCGCCGCGGCGGCGCGCGCGAGAATGCGGCGCATCTCAGCTTTCGCGCCGCGTCAGGCCTTCGGCGAGTTCGCGCCAGGCCGGGTCTTCCGGCTGGCCCGGCTTGCGCTTGCCGAAATAGGTCGCGATCAGCCCGCCCGCGTCGTCGAACAGCTCGACCGAGGTGACGATGCCGTCGCGGGTCGGCTTGCGCACCAGCCACGCCTCGGCGATGCCGGTTTCGCGCAGATGCAGGTTGAAGTCGGGGTCGAGCACGTTGAACCACGGCCCGGTCGCGAGCGCACGCACGACCGGCCCGGTGTGGATCTGGATCATCCCGTGATTGCCGACGAAGACCATGATCGGCAGCGCGCGCGCGGCGGCCTCGGCGAGCACGGTGCGCCCGGCAAGCGCGGTGAGCCGTACCGCGCGGCCGATACCGGCGAGCCGCAGCGCGCGCAGCCGCGCGACCTTGTGGCGGCGCAACAGCGTGATGAAGTCGTGCGTGTCCTGCAGCGCATCCCAATCGGCGTGGAAAGCGCCGACATCCACCGTACCGCCGTCCGGCTCGGGCTTCGGCGCCCACGCCTCGACGCGCGCGCCGGGACTCTGGTCGGCTGCGCGGAACCGGGCGACGAGTGCGGCATAGGCGGCAAGGTCGCTCTCAGGCAGCAGGTAGATCTTGTGAAGCGCCGTGCCGGCGGCGTCGAAGAACTGCAGCGACCGGCGCGGGCCGTCCTTGCCGGCCTCGCTCACCGCCAGCGCATGCGTCCACGAACCCACGAAGATGCGCAGGTCGATGTCGGGGCCGAGCGCCAGCCCGACATGGCCGTTGAACGAGATGTTCTCGTAGACGCCCTTGCGTTCGTGCACGCAATGCTCGTTGCGCGTCAGCGCGATCACGCGCCCGAGCGTCGGCACGGCCTGCAGGATGTCGCGCGCCGGCCCGGCAAGGCGGACGGTGTCGCCGCCGATCGCGATCGCCGCGAGTTCGAGTTCGCTCACGCCGAGATGGACGGCGGCGTCGCGGATTCGCAGCCCCTGGCGGGCGCGGCGCAGTTCGTCCCAACGCGCGGCCAGCGCGGGCAGCGCTGCGGTGGCGTCGATCGGGGCGGTGGACATGGGCATGGTCTCCTTGTGCGGTGGGGGGATCGTCAGCCGTTGAGGCGGAAGCGGACGGGCAAGCGCACGCGCGACGCGACCGCCTGGCCGGCATGGTGCGCGGGCACGAAGCGCCAGGCGCGCACCGCGGCGAGCGCCGCCTCGTCGAGCAGCGGAAAGCCCGAGCTGCGATGGACATGCGCGCTCAGCGGCACGCCGGCGGCATCGACGAGCGCTTCGACCACGACTTCGCCCTGCTGGCCGAGTTCGACGGCGCGGCGCGGATAGGGAGGCGGCGTGCGCGCGCGGAAGTTCGGATCGAGGATCAGCGGGATGCCGCCGGCATCGCTGCCGGCGGGGAGTGCCGCGGTCTGCCGGCCGGCGGTGCCGCCGCCTTCGCCGGGTCCGGGCGCGCTCGGCGCTGCAACGGAGCGACCCGCGACGGCCGCGCTGCGCGCCGGTGCGGCGCGGCGCGGCGCCGCGGCCGGGCGTGGCGGTGCGGCCTGCGCCGGTGCCGGCGGCTCGACCGGCCGCGGTTCGGCGGCCTGCACCGGCGGCGGCGGCGGAACCGGCGGGTCGACTGGCGCGGTTTCGAGCGCGGACGCCATCGGGGCGACGGGCGGCGGATCGGGCATGTCGGCCGCGGGCGCGACCGCCGGCGCCTCGGCCATCGCGACAGCGAGCGCCTGCGATTCGGGCTCGCTCGGCGGATCGGCAGCGTCGGCCGACGCGTCGCCCGGCGCACCCGGCGCGCGATCGGGCGCGCCGGCCGCGGGCTCCGCCATCACGATGCCGATCGCCAGCCCTGGCGCGGATGGCGCTGTCATTCCGCCGCCCTCGCCGAGCGCGACCGTCGTCAGCGCCACCGCGACCGCGCCGTGGAGCAGGATCGACAGTCCGGCCGGCGTCAACGGCAGTCGCGGCGCCTGCGTGCGCGCCGCGCCGGCAACCGGCCAGGATGCCGCCAGGCTCACCATCGCAAAGTCAGCGCCGCCGTGAAGGTCCGACCCGGTGCCGCGAGCCGGTCGCGCTGGGCGGTGTTGGCCGCGGCGAGACCGACCACGTCGAGGTAGTTGAAGTAGCGCGCGTCGAAGAGATTGTAGACGCCCGCGATCAGCCGGACGTTCGGCGTCGGCTCCCAGTACGCCGTCACGTCCATGATGCCGTAGGACGGCGCCTGGAAGTTGGCGGCCGAGCTGGTGCGGTTGTGGCGCGCCGCGACGATGCCGTTGATGCGTCCGCCGAACGTGCCGCCGCGGTGATCGTAGGAGAGGCCGAGCACCGCCATGAACGGCGCCACCGAATCGAGCGGCGCGTCGGTCTCGTTGTTCTCGCCGTTGGCATAGGCCATCGCGCCGGCGAGCGTCCATTCCTCGGCGAAACGCCATTCCGCGCGCGCCTCCGCACCCCAGATCGTCGCGCGCGTGATGTTGCGCGGCTGGAACTGGGTGATGCCCGCCGGCGTCGTGCCGAGCGTCACGTAGTCGATGAAGTCGTGATAGAGGTTGTAGAAGCCGGCCGCGGAGACGCGGAGCTGCGAACCGAGGCGCAAGCGCACGCCGGCCTCGAAGCTGTCCGAGGTTTCGGGGTTGAGGTTCGGGTTCGGCAGCACCTCGTAGCGCTGGGGGCCGTTGGTGAAGCCGATATTCGCGTCGTCATAGGGCGGCGCGCGGAAGCCGCGCGCATACTGCGCGAATGCCGTCCACGGCTCGGCGATGCGCCAGGTCACGCCGAATTTCGGCGACAGCGCGGTCGCCGACACGGTGCTGACCTGGAAGCCGCTGGTGTTGGTGCGTGCGAAGTCGGCGTCGGGCGACGGACGCATGTGGTAGTAGTCGAAGCGCAGCGCGGGCAGCAGGGTGAAGTCCCCCACCTGCACTTCGTTCTGGACGTAGACGCCGACCTGCGTCGTCGCCGTATCCGGGAAGTTCTTGTTGGGGAAGGATTCGGCCGGCACGCCCGGGCCGCCGGAGAAGGTCTGCGTCACCACACCCGTCGCGAGGTTCCGTTCCCACCGGCTGCGCGGGCGGGTGGTGAGCGTGTAGTCGGCCTGGACGCCCCAGATCAGCGAGTGCGCGAAACGGCCCGTCGCGAAGCGGTTGGCGAACTGCACCTCGCCGCCGAAGATGTCCTGGTCGAAAACCAGTTCGGTGTGGCGCAGGCGCTGCGTGCCGGACGCGAAGCGGAGCTGGTCGGTGATCTCGCGGCGGTTGACGCTGGTGTAGTAGAGCCGCCACTCCGCACGATCGACGAAGCCGATCCGCCCGTCGTGGACGTGGTCGAGGCTGATGCGGAAGCGGTTGTTGCGATCGATGCCGTTTGAGTCCTGGACCGTCGTGCCGGCGACCACGCCGCGGTCGGTGTAGATCTCCGTATAAGTGTTGCGATGCAGGTTCTCGACGGTCAGGCGGATGCGGTCGATCGCGGTCGGGTTCCACACCAGCTTGCCGAGGAAGTTGTCCTGCATGTAGGTCTGGGGATTGACGATCGTCGTCGACGGCGAGTTCGGGTTGACCTGGTGGCCGTCGCGATGCGCGTAGGTGAGCAGGATTTCCCACGGCCCGGCGCGCCCGGCGCCATAGACCGCTTCGCCCCAGCTCTGGTCGGAACTGTCCCAGCCGACGCGGCCGCCGACCGACCCGTTGCGGCCGGTGCGCGCCAGGATGTCGGTGGGATCGAGCGTGACGTACGACACGACGCCGCCGATCGCGTCCGAACCGTAGAGCGCCGACGCCGGGCCGCGCACGATCTCGAGCCGGCGCACGACGTCGAGGTCGACGAAATCGCGGGTATAGGTGCCGGGACCGATGTTGGTGCCCGGGAAATCGGGGACACGAACGCCGTCGATCTGGATGCGCACGCGGTTTTCGCCGATGCCGCGGATGTTGTAGTTGGTCGCACCCGCACGGCCGGGCTGGTTGCCGACATTGACGCCCGGTTCGTAGCGGACGATGTCGCGCATCGTGTGCGGCGCGCGACGGTCGATTTCTCGCTGGTCGATGACGGTGACGCTCGCCGGCACGTCGACGAGCGGCCGTTCCTCGCGCGTCGCGGTCGAGGTGGTGGCATCGAGATCGAAGACGCGTGGCGGCGGATTCGCGGCGGCGTCGGGCGCCGCCGCCGGCGGATCGTTTGCCGGCGGCGTGCCGGGCGCGGTCTGACCGGCCGCGAGGCCGACCGTCAGGGCGGGAATCGATGCCGAGAAGAGGAGCAGCAAGCCGAGCCGGCGCAACATGGGACAGACTCCAGGGTTCGCTTTGTGAGCGCGGTCCTGGCTGGCGGTCGACCCGAGGTCGGCTGGCTGGGTGGGCGCGGATGACGGATCAACAAGGCTGCCGTCCTACTTCGTGAGGATCAGCTTGTCCTTGCTGGTGATGCGCAGGCGATAGAGCTCGCCGCGATGGCGGATTGCGATGGCGCGCTGTCCGCGCAGCAGGTCGGCCACGTCGATCACGGCCTCCCCGACGTCGCGCGGCGCGCCCTCGTTCCCGATCGCCTCGATGCGGCTGCTGGTTTCCCCTGTCATCGCAAACGAGATTATTGCAATTGAGAATCACTTGCAAGTAAATCGCGTCATCGCCGCACGGTTGACCCGTCGACGCCCCGCCCCCAGGATGCGCCGCCGCCGCCATCGAACAACCAAGAGCCGCGTCCGCGCGCGCACCGAACGCCCCTTGCGCCCGACCATCGTTTCCGCTGCCCGTCTCGGCCGCCGGCCTCGCCGACGCGTCGGGCTGCTTGGCGGCTCCTTCAATCCCGCGCATGACGGCCACCGTCACGTCGCCGCGGAAGCGTTGCGGCGCCTGCGGCTCGACGAGGTCTGGCTGCTGGTTTCGCCGCAGAATCCGCTGAAGTCCGACAGCGACATGGCGCCGGCGGTGCGGCGGCTCGCGTCGGCAGCGCAAATTGCGCGCGGGCCGCGGCTGAGCGCGCGCCTGATCGAGACCGAACTCGGCACGCGCTTCACCGCCGACACGCTCGACGCGCTGGTGCGGCGCTTCCCGCGCACCCGCTTCGTCTGGCTGATGGGCGCCGACAATCTGCGCCAGATCGCCTGCTGGGAGCGCTGGACACGAATTTTTCACACCGTTCCGATTGCCGTCTTCGCCCGCCCCGGTTACGATAACTCGCTGATCGGCAAGGCGCCCCGGCGATTCGCCTCGAAGCGCATCGCGGAAGCCCGAGCGGGCCGTCTGGGGGCGAGCAAGCCGCCGGCATGGGTGTTCATGCACACCCGGCTGCATCCGGCCTCCGCCAGCGCGATCCGCGCCCGGCGCCGGACGCAGGAAGACGGCGCGAACGGGACCGCCGATCGGGCTCCGCCGCGCCGATGAGGTCGCAGAGACGACGTGAACCGAAACGACGCTGAGCCGTTGCCTTTCGTCGGTCGCGTTTTCCCACAACCGAGCCTGTCCGGTTCGCGCCGGTCCCTGCGCCCCGCGCCGGGACTTGCGCGGCCGCGCCCGCTGCACCATCTCTCGTTCAACCGCGCCAACCCAGGGAGGAGCCCATCGCGTCCCGCAAGAAGCCTGTCCCGGCCGCCGTCAAGGCGCTGCTGAGACTCATCGAGACGTCGCTCGACGCCGACAAGGCCGAAGACGTCGTCGCCGTCGACCTCGCCGGCAAGTCCTCGATCGCCGACTACATGGTCGTCGCCACCGGCCGATCCGCGCGCCAATTGATCGCGATGGCCGACCATATCGCCGAAAAACTCAAGCCGAAGGGCATCATCGCGCGCAGCGAAGGCCGCGGGCATGGTGACTGGGTGCTCGTCGACGCCGGCGATGTCATCGTGCACCTGTTCCGGCCGGAGGTCCGCGCCCACTACGCGCTCGAGAAGATGTGGGACGCGCACCTGCCCGAATCCGCCCGCGCCGCCGCCGGCCGCTGAGCGGACGGACAACCGAAGGACGCGGCGCCGGCATCCGGCCCGGCGCCGCGCGAAGCCCTGATGCGCATCGCGATCGTGGCGGTCGGCCGCGCCCGCCAGGGCGCCGTACAGGCGATGGTGGCCGACTACGCCAAGCGCCTGCCGTGGCCGCTCGCGATTCATGAAGTCGAGGCGCCGGCCAAGCTTGCCGGCGCCGAACGGATGCGGCGCGAAGCGGCGTTGCTCGCCGACCGGATTCCCGGGACGTCCGCGCTCGTCGCGCTCGACCGGCGCGGCAAAGCGCTGTCGAGCGAGGACTTCGCCGCGCGGCTCGGCGCCTGGCGCGACGAAGGCCGGGATCTCGCCTTTCTGATCGGGGGCGCCGACGGGCTCGACCCCGGGCTGCTGCGCCGCGCCTCGCTGACGCTGTCCTTCGGACCGATGGTGTGGCCGCACATGCTGGCGCGCGTGATGCTCGCCGAGCAGCTGTGGCGTGCCGCGGCGATCCTCGCCGGTCATCCGTATCACCGTGGCGACTGACGCCGCGGGGGCCCTGCGAACCGGCTGCCTTTCCGCGCAATGGCGCTATATTACGCCCCGACGTCGACACCACACGGATCCCGACCATGACGGTCTTCGTTCCCCGCCAACGCCCGATCGTGCTCTGCGTGCTCGACGGCTGGGGCCACCGCCATGACGTCGCGGCCGACAACGCGATCATGCACGCGAGGACGCCGCAGCTCGACCGGCTGTCGAAGATCTCGCCCGTGGCCTACCTGCAGGCCTCCGAACTCCATGTCGGGCTGCCGACGGGGCAGATGGGAAATTCCGAAGTCGGCCACATGAATCTCGGCGCCGGCCGTGTGGTGATGCAGGACCTGCCGCGCATCGACCTCGCGGTCGCCGACGGCTCGATCGCGACCAACCCGGCGCTGACGGCCTTCGTCGCGGCGCTCAAGAAGTCCGGGGGTGCCGCGCATCTGATGGGGCTGCTGTCGCCGGGCGGCGTGCATTCGCACCAGGACCACATCGCCGCGCTCGCGCGCGCCCTCGCGGCGGCCGGCCTCGCCGTGCGCGTCCACGCCTTCCTCGACGGCCGGGACACGCCGCCCAAGAGCGCCGAACCCTATCTGCGCAAGTTCATGGCCGACATCGCACCCGCGCCAGACGCAAGCATCGCGACGGTGAGCGGGCGCTACTACGCCATGGACCGCGACAAGCGGTGGGAACGCGTCGAACTCGCCTATCGCGCGATGGTCGACGGCGCGGGCCAGCGCGCCGCGGACCCGCTGGCGGCGGTGGCCCGGTCCTATGCCGCGGGCACGACCGACGAGCTCGCGCTGCCCACCGTCATCGGCGCCTATGCCGGGATGCAGGACGGCGACGGCCTGGTCATGGCCAATTTCCGCGCCGACCGCGCGCGCCAGACCCTCGCCGCCCTGCTCGACCCCGGCTTCGACGGCTTCGCGCGGCCGCGCGTCGTGCGCTTCGCGTCGGCGCTCGGCCTGGCCGAATACTCGAGCGCACTCAACCGCTTCATGGCGACGCTGTTTCCGCCGATGCCGCTCACCCATGTGCTCGGCGAGGTCGTCGCCGACGCGGGCCTCAAGCAGCTGCGCATCGCCGAGACGGAGAAGTACGCCCACGTCACGTTCTTCTTCAACGGCGGCGAGGAGCGCGAATTTCCCGGCGAAACCCGCATCCTGGTGCCGTCGCCAAAGGTCGCGACCTACGACCTGAAGCCCGAAATGTCGGCAATCGAGGTCACCGACAAGCTCGTCGCCGCGATCGATTCGGGGCGCTTCGACCTCGTGGTCTGCAACTTCGCCAACACCGACATGGTCGGCCATACCGGCGACTATGCCGCGGCGGTGCGCGCGGTCGAGACCGTCGATTCCTGCCTCGGCCGTGTCGCCGACGCGGTGGCACGCGCGGGCGGCGCGATGATCGTCACCGCCGACCACGGCAACGCGGAGATGATGTTCGACCCCGCCACCGGCCAGGCGCACACCGCGCACACGACGAATCCGGTGCCGGTGATGCTGTTCAATGGCGGCGGCGAAGGCCGCAACGCGCCGGTCGAGCTGCGCGACGGCCGGCTTGCCGACGTGGCGCCGACGATCCTCGAGCTGCTGGGCATCGCCCAGCCGGCCGAGATGACCGGACGCTCGCTGATCGTCGCGCCCCCGACCGGCGAAGGCCACGGCGCCGGCGCCGCGCGCTTTTCCGCGTAGCCGATGTCACGCGCGCCGCAGCGTCTTGGCGCCGGCGCGCTCGTCGCGGTCCTGCTCGGGGCCGCCGGCCCGGCATGGTCCGAACAGCAATCGCCCGGCCAGCGCCTGCAGGCGATCGAGCGCGAGATCCGCGCCATCCGCGGGCAGGACCAGACACTGGCCCGCGAGGGCGAACAGCTCCGCCGCGAGATCGCGGTGCTTCGCGGCCGGGCGATCGCCGCCGCCGCCCAGGTGCAGGAGCTCGAATCGCGCAGCGCCGATATCGCCGCCGACATCGCCAGCATTGCGGCACGCGCGGCGAGCCTGCGCGTGTCGATCGAGCGGCGCCGTGCGACCGCTGCGCACGCCCTGGCGACGCTCGCACGGTTGAGCCGGCTACCGCCCGAACTCGTGGCCTTCGCACCGGACTCGCCGCTCGACACGCTGCGCGGCGCGCGGCTGGCGGCTGGCCTCGTCCCCGCCATGGCGGCGGAGGTGCGCCAGCTCGGCCTCGACATCGCCGAGGCCGAGCGGCTGGCCGACGAACTGCGCTTGGCGCGCGCGGCCCTGGCCGAGGCCGAGGCGGAACGCGTCGCGGAGCGCGACCGGCTGGCGGCGCTGGTGAGCCGAAGGGTCGCGCTCGACGCGGCCAATGCCGAGGCGCGCGCCGCCGCCGCCAATGCGATTGCCGAGCGCGTGCGCGCCGCCGCGGACCTGCGCGAGGCGCTCGGCCGTCCGCCCGCGCCGACACCCCGCTCGGCGGCCGAGCGCCGCGCCGCTCTCGACGCCGCCCGCGCGGCACAGGCCGCCGCGGAGCGCGAACGTGCCGCCGCCCGGCCGCCCGCCGGCCCTGGCGCGGTCGCGTCGGGCCTCGCGCCGGCCGGCGACCACCCGGCGCGGTTTGCCGATGCGCGCGGCCGGCTGCTGCCGCCGGTGCGCGGCCGCATCGTCGGCGCGTTCGGCCAGCCCGACGATGCCGGCCAGCCCAATCGCGGCATCGCCTTCGAAACCGCCGAGCAGGCCCAGGTCGTCGCCCCGTTCGCCGGTCAGGTCATGTTTGCCGGTCCGTTCCGCAGCTACGGGCTCGTCTTGATCATCGATCACGGCGAGGGATATCATTCGGTGTTATTGGGTCTTGCCCGTATCGACGCCACGGTCGGCCAGGGCGTGGCGGCGGGCGAGCCGGTTGGCGTCGCCGACGCAACGGGCAACGGACGACCCGGAATCTATTTGGAATTGCGACGAGCGGGCCAGCCGATCGACCCCGCGGGGTGGCTCGCCGCCGTGAACCGAGGTGAAAGCGGATGAAACTCTCCAAGATCGCGGCCCTGCTCGTCTTTGCCGTGTGGCTCGCCCTGCCGCATGTCGTCGTGTCCCAGGGCACCCCGCCGGCCGGGAGCGGCAACACGTCGGAGACCTACCGGCAGCTCAGCCTGTTCGGCGAAGTGCTGGAGCGCATCCGCTCCGACTACGTCGAGGAGGTCCAGGACCGCGACCTGATCGAGAACGCGATCAACGGCATGCTGGCCTCGCTCGATCCGCATTCGAGCTATCTCAATGCGCGCGGCTATCGCGACATGCAGGTGCAGAACCGCGGTGAATTCGGCGGCCTCGGCATCGAGGTGACGATGGAGAACGGCCTCGTGAAGGTCGTCTCGCCGATCGACGAGACGCCGGCCGCGCGCGCCGGGCTCCGGCCCAACGACCTCATCCTCTCGCTCGACGGCGAGCAGGTGATGGGCCTGACCCTGCAGGAGGCGGTGGAGCGCATGCGCGGGCCGGTCAACAGCCAGATCAAGCTGATGATCCGCCGCGGCAACCAGGAGCCGTTCGAGGTCACGCTGACGCGCGCGGTCATCCGCGTGCAGTCGGTGCGCTCGCGCGTCGAGGGCGATTTCGGCTACATCCGCATCACCTCGTTCACCGAGCAGACCGACGCCGGCCTCCAGGCCGCCGTGCGGCGCATCCGCGAGCAGCTCGGCGACCGCCTCAAGGGCTTCGTGCTCGACATGCGCAACAACCCCGGCGGCCTGCTCGACCAGGCGATCGCGGTGTCGGACGCGTTCCTCGAACGCGGCGAGATCGTGTCGACCCGCGGCCGGCGCACCGAGGACGCCCAGCGCTACAACGCGCGCCAAGGCGACATCACCAACGGCCTGCCGCTGGTCGTGCTGATCAACGGCGGCTCGGCCTCGGCGTCGGAGATCGTCGCCGGAGCCCTGCAGGACCATCGCCGCGCGATCCTTCTCGGCACGCGCAGCTTCGGCAAGGGCTCGGTACAGACGATCATGCCGCTGGGCGGCCAGGGGGCGATCCGTCTGACGACGGCGCGCTACTTCACCCCGTCGGGCCGCTCGATCCAGGCCCAGGGCATCGACCCCGACATCGTTGTCGAGCAGGCCCGTCTGGAGCGCGTCGACCAGCCGCGCCTTCGCCGCGAGTCGGATTTGCGCGGGGCGCTGCGCAACGACCAGCAGCAGGGCCAGCCGCAGCAGGCGCCGCAGCCCGGCCAGGCGCCGCCGGCGCAGCCGGCCGCGGAGGAACAGCCTCAGCCCGGCGATGCGCAGGACTATCAGTTGGCGCGCGCGCTCGATCTGCTGCGCGGCCTGGCGCTGTACAACCAGCGTATCGCCAACTGATCGAGCGGACCGATCGAGAAGACCAGCAGGGCCGTGCCAGCCAAGGACCAGCCCGCGCCCGACACGGCCGCGACGCGATGGTCGTCGGGCCTGCCGTCGGCGCGGGCGCTGGTCCTCGCCTGGGCGGCCCTGCTTGTCCTCCTCGCCAGCGCGGCGGCGATGGCATGGCTCGATCCGCCGCAGGTGACGCCGGCGCCGGTTGCGGTCGCCGAAATCCCGCCGGTTCCGCCGCCGCCGGCACCTGCCCCGCCAGCGCCTGACGCGGCGGCGCCGGCTGCTGCGGCGGCGCCAGCCGCAACACCGTCGTCCGAGCCGGCGCCCGCGCCGGCCGAGACCGCGCCGGCGGTGACCGGCCCGGCCCGGCCGCCCGGACCGCCCGGACCGCCCGCCGGACCGCGGCCGCCCCCGCCTGCCGGCCAGCAGGTCGCCGCCGCGCCCGCCGCGCGCGCGACGCCGGCATGGGTGCGCTTTCAGCGCCCGTTCGACGCCAACGACCGGCGACCGCGCATCGCCGTGGTGATCGGCGAACTCGGCATGGCAACGCAGCGCACCGAGGAAACCCTGCGCACGATGCCGGGGCCGGTGACGCTGGTGTTCAGCCCCTACGCGAACCGGCTCGAGGACTGGGTGGAGGCGGCGCGCCGCGACGGCCACGAGGTCCTGCTGGGCCTGCCGATGGAGCCGACCAATTTTCCGGCGACCGATCCGGGGCCGCAGACGCTGCTGACGTCGCTCACGCCGCAGCAAAACCTCGAGCGGCTCGACTGGGTGGTCGGCCGGGTCGAGGGGGTCGTCGGCGTCGCCAGCCAGGAAGGCTCGCGCTTCGCCGCGACGCCGGAGGCGCTGCGTCCGATCCTCGCCGCCATCAATGCGCGCGGCCTGATGATCCTCGACACCCGCGCGACGCCGCGCAGCGTGATCCCGCGCGTAGCGAGCGAGATCGGCGTGCCGCGCGCCATCAACGACCGCACCATCGACGTCGAGGCGACGCGCGGCGCGATCGACGCGCGGCTGGCGGAGATCGAGCGCATCGCGCGCGAAGGCGGCGTCGCGGTCGCGATGGGTTCGCCCTATCCGGTGACGCTCGAGCGTCTCGCGGTCTGGCTGCCGACGCTGCAGGAAAAGGGGCTGGCGCTGGTCCCGCTCACCGCTGTGGCCAACCGCCAGCGCGATCGTTAGATTGCGCGCCGCCATGGCCGCCAAGATCCGTTCGCCCGAATCGCTGCCCTATCGCCCCTGCGTCGGCTTGACGCTGTTCAACCGCCAGGGCCTCGTCTTCGTCGCCCAGCGCATCGACACGAAGGGCGATGCCTGGCAGATGCCGCAGGGCGGCATCGACGACGGCGAGGCGCCGCGCGACGCGGCCCTGCGCGAACTCGAAGAGGAGATCGGCACCGCCAAGGCCGAGATCGTCGGCGAAAGCGCCGGCTGGTACGACTACGACCTGCCGCCGGACCTGATCGGCAAGATGTGGGGCGGCCGGTTCCGCGGCCAGCGCCAGAAGTGGTTCGCGCTGCGCTTCACCGGCCGCGACGACGATATCGACCTCAAGACCGCGCACCCGGAGTTCCGGTCCTGGAAATGGACGCCGATCGCGACGCTGACCACGCTCGCGATCTGGTTCAAACGACCCATCTACGAAAGCGTCGCCGCCGAGTTCGCCCGCTTCGCGCGCCCCGACTGATCCGCCCGCCCCGCCGCGTTGTCCCCCGAGACCGATGTCCGCGCTCACCCTTTCCGGCATCACCAAGCGCTTCGGCCGCACGCTGGCGGTCGACCGCGTCGACCTTACGGTCGCCGATGGCGAGTTCCTCGCCGTGCTCGGCCCCTCGGGCTGCGGCAAGACCACGCTGCTGCGCCTGATCGCCGGCTTCGAGGCGGTCGACGAGGGCACGATCGGCTTCGGTGCACGCGAGATGTCGGCCCCGGGGCGTCATGTCCCGCCGGAGGAGCGGCGCGTCGGCATCGTCTTCCAGTCCTACGCGCTGTGGCCGCACATGACCGTCGCGCGCAATGTCGGCTACGCGCTCGAGGTCGCCGGCATCAGCGGCCAGGCCTATCGCGACCGCGTCGCCGCGGCGCTCGCCAGCGTCGACATGGCCGATCTCGGCGACCGCCGGCCGGCGCATCTGTCGGGCGGCCAGCGCCAGCGCGTGGCGCTCGCGCGCTGCCTGGCGATGGAGCCGCACGTCGTGCTGCTCGACGAGCCGCTGGCCAATCT
>JAEUKZ010000195.1 GCA_016793045.1 Alphaproteobacteria bacterium | reverse complement strand
GCGTGTGCTCGTCGGACAGGATGAACAGCATGTTGCAGGGTTTGACGGTCATCGGGGCCTCGGCGCTTGGGCGGGTGTGGCGGGCTGGCGGCTGCGCACCGGCCGTTCGTCGGCCAGTTGCGGGTGGATGGCGTCGACGCGGACGTCGAAGGCGGCGATCGCGGGCGTGCCGTCGAGGATCGCGATGCGCGTGTCGTAGGCGCGGCTCTCGCCATGGGCGAGCCAGATGATCTCGCCGTTCTGCGCGGCATCGGCGCGCGTGCCCCAGTGCGACGTCGCCGGCTCGATGCCGAAGCCGTAGAGGCCCTCACCGAAGCCCTGCCATTGCTGCAGGCACGGGAAGGCGGCATGCGGATAGTCGACGGCGACGCCGAGGCCGATGCGGTCGTTGATCAGCGCCGCGGGCACGCGGCCGGCCGGGTCGGGCACGGCGTCGTGGCCGAAGACCTGCTGGACGAAGTCCGCTTGCGGGCCCGACTGGGTGCGGTAGCCGCCGCGTTGCGCCTCGCGCGGATGGTTGGCGGCCAAGGTCGCGCGGACCGGGGCGCGGAAGCGCGCGCCGTCGTCGAGCAGCGGCCAGCCGAGATTGATGTGGTAGAGCAGCATGTGCGGCGTGCGCGCGAAGCCTTCGTTGCGCACGGTGTCGTGGATCGCGAAGGACGTGCCGTCGGCCTTCGCCTCGACGCGGCGGGTGAGCGTCAGGTTCTCGCCCATCACCTGCACCTGCGCGACGACGCCTTCGCACCACAGCGTGCACTCGTCGCCGTCCCAGCGCTCGCCGTAGCCGACGAGCCGCGCGGGCGCGAGCGCGCCGCGTCCGTGCAGCGGATGGTCGATGGCCTTGCGCGACGGCATGGCGAAGTGGTCGGCCGGCCCCGATTCCGGCTGGCGGATGTGGTCGAACCCGCAGGTGCACAGGAAGCCCGAGAAGCCGCGCATGAAGCCCTGGCCGGCTTCGTCCATCGCGTCGTGGAACCACGGGCCGCGGAAGCCGGTGCCGGACTGCCAGGCGAGCGGCACGCCGCGGAACTCGAGCCGGCCGATGTCCATCGAGCGGTCGACGAGCACCGAGAACAGCAGCCCGGCGCCCGTGCGGAATTCGAGCGCGCGCACGCCGCGCGCGGGACCGTCCGCCAGCTCGACCAGGGTCACGCCGAAGATCTGCGCGGTGCTGCCGACCTGCCGCTGCAGCGCCGCGCGCGAGAGGGTGCGTCCGAACAGCGCGACCATGCTACTTCACCGCCCCGGTGGTGATGCCCTTGACGATGTGGCGCTGGCCGATCAGCAGCAGGACGAAGGCCGGGAGGATCGACAGGAACGCCGCCGCCGCCATCTCCGCATGCTTGATCTCGAATTCCTGCGAGTATTTCGAGATCGCGACCGGCACGGTCTGGGTGTCGCGCGCGGTCAGACTGAGCGCCACCACGAACTCGTTCCAGCTGAAGATGAACACGAGGATGCCCGTCGCGGCGAGGCCGGGCCGGACCAGCGGCACGATGATGCGCCAGATCAGCCGCGGCGTCGAGCAGCCGTCGATGCGCGCGGCCTCCTCGAGTTCGAGCGGCACGTCGCGGATGAAATTCGCCATCAGCCACAGCGCAATCGGCAGGTTGAGCGTGACATGCGCGAGCACGAGGCCGGTGAAGGTGTTGTCGAGGCCGGTCTCGCGATACATCTGGAACCACGCGCCGACCATCGTCACCGGCGGGATCATGTGAAACAGCGCGGCCCAACCGAGCAGCGAATGGACGATCCAGCGCGGCGTCTGCAGGCGATCCATCGCATAGGCGGCGAGCGTCGCGATCACGAGGACGAGCAGCGTGCTGATCGTCGCGACGACGAAGCTGTTGCGATAGGCGGTGATGTAGTCGGACGTGCTCGAAAGGATGACCTCGCGCACGTTGTCGAGAGTCGGCTCGAACAGGAACTGTCCGGTCAGGATCGCGATCTGGGTCTTGAACGCGGAACTGGTGATCCACAGGAACGGCACCATGATGAAGGCCGCCGCTATGATCAGGACTGCGTGCACCCAGAAGCGGGCGACATGCTGGCGAAGCATCATGAACGGGTCTGCCGGCGGCGCGCCGCAGTCATCGCCGTGATCGCCAGGACGGCGACCAGCGTCATGGCGAAGAGCGACATCGCCGCGCCATATCCCGCGCGGTCCTGGGTGAAGAAGCGCCGGTAGACCGTGAAGCTCAGCACCTCCGTCGCCGTGCCCGGTCCGCCGCCCGTCAGCAGGTAGATTTCGTCGAACACCTTGAAGGCGAGGATCAGCCGGAAGCCGAGCGTGACGGCGATGGTCGGGAGCATCAGGGGCAGGGTGATGTAGCGCAGCTCGCTCAATGGGCCCACGCCGTCGACGCGCGCGGCTTCGTAGACATCCTGCGGCAGCGATTCGAACCCGGCCAGCAGAAGCAGGAAGCAGAACGGCGTCCAGTGCCAGACGTCGACGACGATGACAGACCACAGCGCCAGCGCGCGTTCACCGAGCCAGTCGCGCGGTGCGGCGCCGAACAGGCCGATGAAGTCGTTCACAAGGCCGAAATCGTAGTTGAGCATCAGCTTCCAGATCGCGCCGATGACGATCGCTGGCACGAGAATCGGCAGGATGAACAGCGTGCGATAGAGCACGCGGCCGCGGTGGATGCGGCTGACGAACAGCGCCAGCACGAACGCGAGCAGCATCTGCGTCAACGTCGAGACGACGGCGAAGAAGATCGTGTTGCCGAGGCCGGCGCGCAGCAGCATGTCCTCGGGCAGGGCCTGGTAGTGCCGGAAGCCGACGAAGGTCCAGCGCGAGATCCCGTCGGCCCACGCGATGTCGTGGAAGCTCATCGCCACGAGGTTGGCGATGGGCAGCAGGGTGAGGCCCGCGAATACGAGCAGGCTCGGCGCGAGTCCGATGGCTCGCCACTTGCGGTCGATGCCGATCTTTGCCATGGGCGGAAGGGGGAGGGCGGGCACGTGGCCCGCCCTCGCTACTGCTGGAGGTTAGAGATTCGGCAGCTTGCCGGTGCGATACCCGGCGGTGCGCACGATGGCGTGGATCTCGTCGGCGATCGTGTTGAGCGCCGCCGCGCTGGTCATTTCGCCGATCACCGCCTGGTTGAGGCGCAGGTCGAGCACCGAGACCATCTGTGCGCCTTCCGGGATCGTCCACATGCGGCGCACGAACTCGGAGCTGTCGGCGAGCGCGCGCATCCAGCGGTTGCGCGGCTGGGCGCCGAGCTGCGGGTCAGCCAGCACGTCCTGGCGCACCGGCGGCGCGCCGCCCTCGAGATAGGCGACCTGCGAGTTGCGCTGCTGGAACCAGTTGAGGAAGGCAAGCGCCGCGACCTGGCGTTCGCGCGGCACGTTCTTTGGGATGCCGCCGAGCCAGTGGCCGAGAGGCGGGCCGGGACGGTGGCCGGCGGCATGCGGCACGCGCGCCACGTTGATCTTGCCGACCACGGCCGACCGCTGCGGATCCTCCATCTGCGCCCAGGCGGCGATCACGATCATCGCCTGCGCGGCGCGGCCCGTGACGATGTTCTGGATCACCTGCGCTTGGCCCTGGCCGCCCGTCTGCGGGTGGCCTGCCTCGCGGGCGAGCTGAAGATAGAAGTCGAGCGCGGCCTTGCCTTCGGGGCTGTTGATCGTGACGGTGAAATCGCCCTGGTCCTCGTTGCGGAAGATGCTGCCGCCGAAGCCGTTGAAGTACGGGAACCAATCGAATGACACCTCGGTAAGCCCACGTGCACCGCGCTGGACCATGCCGTACACGCGCGGGCTGTTCAGTGCCCTCGCGTTGGCGAGCAGCTGCTCGAACGTGTCCGGGACCTGCAGGTTCTTTTCCTGGTAGAGATCGGCCCGATAGTAGAGCACCGGGATGAGGCCGCTGATCGGCACGGACATCAGCTTGCCGGTGCGCGGATCGTGCGTCTTGGTCTGTTCGTTCCAGAACACCGTGTCGGCCAGCGTCAGCATCTGCGGGTCGAGGCGGAAGGCCGGATCGATGTCGTGGATCGGCTGCACGAATCCGCCGTGATAGAACTCCTGGTAGAACAGGCCGTTCATGATAAGCAGGTCGGACACGCCCTGGCGGGCGCGGACCGAGTTGCGCTGCTTCTCCAGGCTTTCGGCGAACGAGACGACGTCCAGCGTCACCGAGTTTCCGCTCTCGCGCTGGTAGCGCTCGACGACGGCGCGGAAGCCGTTGAACCACGGCGACTGGTTGATGATGATCGTGAAGGGCTGCTGGCGCGCCGCCTGGCCGCGCGCCGTGCCGATGTGGAAGCCGAGCGGTGCCGCGCCGATGGCCGCGATGGCCTTGAGCGCGCTGCGTCGTGTGGTCCGGACGGTCATGCGGTTCCTCCTCTGACTGGCATTTCTTCGGCGGTCTCAGCGAACAGGGTGCGGCCGGCGCGTGCTTCGAGCACGCGCGCCACCGCGGTGAATTCGGCCTTGGCGAGCCCGGCGGCCGACGCCGCCGCGAACGTGCGGCAGGTCTCTTCGATCAGCGGCAGCGGCAGTCCGCTGCGCTGCGCCTCCTGCAGCAGCGCCGCCGTATCCTTGGCGGCGATGTAGAGCCGGCCCCAGCCTTCGTCGCGGCCGGCGGCCATGCCCTTGGCATGGAGGTCGAAGAACTTCGACCAGCCGATGCCGCCGCCGTTCTGGATGACGTCGATCATTGCCCCGACGTCGACGCCGGCGACCCGGCCGAGCGCCAGCGCCTCCGCCGTCGCGACGGCATAGACGTAGCCGAGGCCGTTCTGCAGCAGCTTGATCGTGTTGGCGGCCCCGTTCGGCCCGACATGGCGCCACGCGCGGCCCATCGCGGCGAGCAGCGGTGAGATGCGCTCGGCGAGGTCGCGCGCGCCGGACACGACGAAATAGAGCTGGGCGGCCTGCGATTCGGGCGGCCGGCCGACCAGCAAGGTCTCGATGTGGCCGGCGCCGCCTTCCTGCATGCGTGCGGCGAGGGCGCGCGCCATCGCCGAATCGATCGTCGAGCACTCCGCGGTGACGAGGCCGGGCCGCGCCGCCGCGGCGAGGCCGCCGGCGCCGAGATAGACCGCCTCGACGCTTTCGACGCTGGGCAGGCAGGTGAAGACGACGTCGCAATTGCGCGCGAGCGCCGCCGGCGTGTCGCCGATCGCGATGCCCGGAACCGCGGCCGCCCTGGCGCGCGCCGCCGGATCGACGTCGGTGGCCGTGACCGGGAAGCCCGCCTTGGCGAGGTTCGCCGCCATCGGCAGGCCCATGGCGCCGAGACCGATGAAACCGGCACGCAGCGTCATGCGGCGACGGAAATTTCTGCGATGGGCATGGCCTGCGGCCGCATCGGCGTTTCCTTCCTCGATGTCTCGGACGGACGTTCTGCGGACGCCCTTTGGAGCCGTGAAATCTTGACATGCCTCAAGGGGCCGGGGCAACTACCAACGGGTACCGATGCAATAACCAGAGGTTATGTTCCGTGCAGCTCCACCAGCTTCGCCATCTTCTGGCCCTCCACGAGCACCGCAGCCTGGCGCGCGGCGCGCAGGCGCTCGGCATCTCGCAGCCGGCGCTGAGCAAGAGCCTGCGCCGGCTCGAAGCCTATCTCGGCGTCAAGCTGTTCGAGCGCACGTCGCGCGGCGTACTGCCCACCGAATTCGGCCGCGCGCTGGCGCTCCACGCGCGCTCGATCGCGGTCGAGGTGCGCGAGGCGGAGCGCGCGATCGGCGCGATCCGCGACGGTATCGAGGGGCGCATCGCCGTCGGCTCGGCACCGAGCGTGATCGCGCACGTGCTGCCGATCGCGACCGGCCGGCTGCTGCGCCGCCACGCCGACCTCAAGGTCACGGTCATCGGCGGCCTGCACGACCGGCTGTTCGAATGGCTGCGCAACGGCGAGATCGACGTCGTGATCTCCAACCTCGTCGAGGACGGCGAGGAAGCCGATTTCCGCCAGGAGACGCTGTACACCGACCGCGTCGTCGTCGCAGCCCGGCCGGGCCACCCGCTCGCGCGCGGCGGCAAGCACTCGCGCCAGGAACTGGCGAAGTACCGCTGGGTGCTGCCGTCGCAGACGATCGTGACGCGCCAGCACCTCGAACTGCTGCTCAAGACGCACGGCCTGCCGCCGCCGGTCGTGGCGATCGAAACCAACGCGCTCGCCTTCATGCGCGCGATGCTGATGGAGACCGACTGCCTCGGCTATCTGCCGGCGATCGTGCTGCAGCCGGGCCGCGAATGCTCGGGCCTCGAGCCGCTGGGCCTGAGCTGGCTCGACTGGGACCGCCCGGTCGGATTGACGGTGCGGCGCAGCGGCATCCTGTCGCCGGCCTGCGAGCGGCTGATCCAGGAACTGCGCCGCGTCTCGCGCGAGAGCTTCAAGGCCTCGCAGCTTCCGGTCCGCCACAAGCCGCGCCGCGGGCTCAAGGTGGCTGCCAGCGACATGCACGGGCTGATCTGACGCGGGCGCGGTTTGCATCCAAAGGTATAAACGTCTATACAAGTGACGGGACCAGGAGGAACGCCCGCTCATGGCAGGTCGAACGGCCGCCGTCATCCGCCCGCGCCGGCAGCCGGCGCGCGGCCCCGCCGACGAGCGCAAGCGGCTGGCGGGACTTGCCCCGCCGGCGGCCGACCGCGCGGCGCCGCTCCATCATCAGCTGAAGGAATCGCTGGCGCAGCAGATCGTCTCCGGCCGCTGGGCGGCGGGCAGCGAACTGCCTTCGGAGAACGAACTGTGCCGGCATTTCGCGGTCAGCCGCGGCACGCTGCGCCGCGCGCTCGCCGATCTGGCGCAGCAGGGGCTGGTCGACCGCCGCCAGGGCCGCGGCACCTTCGTCGCCGCGGCGAAGTTCGAAGGCAACATCCTCGCCTCCTACGCCTTCTACCGTTCGGGCGCGATCGCGCATGACCGCGACTCGCGGGTGATCCAGTGCCGGCGCCGGCCGGCGCCGGCCGAGCTTCGCCGCATCCTCGACCTCGATCCCGGCGAGGGCATCTACGAGATCGAGCGGGTGCAGATGATGCGCGGCGTGCCGATCACGCTCGCCACCAGCTTCTTCCCGGCGTCGCTCTGCCCCGGGCTGGAAAAGCACGACCTCGCGCACACGCTGCTT
The DNA here is from genome assembly GCA_016793045.1 of Alphaproteobacteria bacterium. Classification (GTDB taxonomy): domain Bacteria; phylum Pseudomonadota; class Alphaproteobacteria; order CACIAM-22H2; family CACIAM-22H2; genus JAEUKZ01. The sequence goes on along the minus strand of JAEUKZ010000195.1, from coordinate 6,263 downwards.
TATTCGCTGCTCGAACGCGAATACGGCGTCGTCTTCCTGCGCGCGGAGGAACTGCTCGAGCCGGTGCTCGCCGACGACTACGTCGCCTCGCAGCTCGCGATCCGCCCCGGCACGCCGGTCTTCCTGGTCGAGCGGCGCAGCCGCGGCCACGGCGACCGCGTGCGCGAGCTGCGGCGCAGCTACATGCGCGGCGACCGCTACAAGTACCGCATCGATCTGCGCTGAAGGACCCCCTGGATGCCGAAGCCCGCGAACCTGCTGTTCTTCCTCTCGGACAACCATGCCCGCGGCATGATGGGCAGCTACGGCCATCCGGCCGTGAAGACGCCGACGCTCGACGCGCTCGCGGCGTCGGGCGCGCGCTTTGCGAACGCGTACTCGGCGTCGCCGATCTGCTGCCCCGCGCGCGCGTCGATCGCGACCGGGCGCTATCCGCACCAGACCGGATATTGGGACAACGCCATCGTCTACGACGGCCGGGTGGCGAGCTGGATGCACCGGCTGCGCGAGGCGGGTTACGAGACCGCCTCGGTCGGCAAGCTGCATTTCCGCGCCACCGAGGACGACAACGGCTTCGACGAAGAGATCGTGCCGATGCACATCCTCAACGGCAAAGGCGGGGTGGCGATGCTGCTGCGCTGGTCCGACGAGGAGCCGGTGAACAAGGGCCAGTGGGAGCTCTATCTCGACAAATCCGGCATCGGCTCGACGCATTATCAGGACTACGACGTCGAGATCTCCAACCGCGCGATCGCGTGGCTCGAGGCGAAGGCGCAGCGCAGCGGCAAGCCGTGGGCGCTGTTCGTCTCCTACGTCAGCTCGCATCCGCCGTTCACGGTGCCGCAGCGGCTGTGGGACATGTACGACGACGCCGCGATGGCGCTGCCGGTCGGCTACCGGCCGGAGGAGCGCTCCGAGCATCCGGCGGACCAGTACCTGCGCCGGACCATGGGCTTCAAGGCGATGACCGATCCGTCCGCGCTGCGGCGGATCGCGCGCGCCTATTGCGCGCTGACCACGCATCTCGACGAGCAGATCGCGCGCGTGCTCGGCGCGGCCGATCGCACCGGGCTGCGCGACGGCGCGCGCATCGTCTACACGAGCGACCACGGCGAGGCGCTCGGCGCGCACGGGCTGTTCGGGAAGTACTCGCTCTATGAGCCTTCGGTCGGCGTGCCGCTGCTGTTTTCCGGCCCCGACGTGCCGCGGGGCGTGACGATCGACGAGCCGGTGTCGCATGTCGATCTGTTCGCGACCCTGGTCGCCGGGGCGGGCGGGCGCCTGCGCGACGCGGATCGCGACATCGGCGGCGAGAGCCTGTGGCCCGTCCTCGGCGGCGCGAAGCGGCCCCGGCCGGTCTTTGCCGAATACCATGCCGCCGGATCGCGCACCGGCATGTCGATGATCCGCGTCGGCAACGAGAAGCTGATCTACCATGTCGGCGCGCCGGCGCAGCTCTTCGATCTCGAAGCCGATCCGGACGAGCTGCGCGATCTCGCGACGACGCCGGCCGGCCGCTCGCGCGCCGCCGAACTCGAGCGCGCGCTGCGCAAGGTCTGCGATCCCGAGGCGGTCGATCGCCGCGCCAAGGCCGACCAGAAGGCCAAGGCCGAGTTCTGGGGCGGCAACGAAGCCATCCTCAAGGAGGGCCTGCTGGTCTACACGCCGCCGCCGGGCGTCAAGGCCGAGATCGAGCCGGCGACGCCGGCGTCGCGCTGACGGCCATGGCTCTGCCCCGCGCCATCGACGCCCCGGCGGCGCCGGCGAAGATCGCGATCAGCGGCGTCACCAAGCGCTACGACGCGGCGGAGGCGCGCCCGCCGGTGCTGCTCGACGTCGATCTCGACATCGCGGAGAACGAGTTCGTCACCCTGATCGGCCGCAGCGGCTGCGGCAAGACCACCCTGCTCAACATCGTCGCCGGCCTCGTCGAGGCGACGTCGGGTACGGTCGCGGTGGACGGCGCGCCCGTGACCGGGCCCGGGCGCGGCAAGGGCATGGTGTTCCAGCAGCACGCGCTGTTCCCCTGGCTGACCGCGCGGCGCAACATCGAGTTCGGCGCCAAGAGCCGCGGCCTCGACCCTCAGGCCGCGCACGCCGAGGCGGACCAGCTCCTGTCGCTGATCGGCCTTTCCGCCTACGGCGACAAGTACCCGAACCAGCTCTCGGGCGGCATGCAGCAGCGCGTCGCGATCGCGCGCGCCCTTGCGCTCGATCCGCACATCCTGCTGATGGACGAGCCGTTCGGCGCGCTCGACGAGATCACGCGCATCGAGATGCAGGACGAGCTGCTGCGGGTCTGGCAGTCGCGCCGCAAGACGGTCGTCTTCGTCACCCATTCGATCACCGAGGCGCTGATGCTGTCCGACCGCATCATCGCCATGCGCGCCAATCCAGGCGGCATCGCGGCCGAATATCGCATCGACCTGCCGCGTCCGCGCAGCCGCGCCGACGTGCGGCTGGCCGCTCTCCACGAGAAGCTGTGGGAGCATCTGCGGTGAGGCGCGCGCTCGATCGACCGTCGGTGCAGGGCGCCGCGTTCCTCGTGGCGCTGCTGCTGGCGTGGGAAGCCGCGTCGGCGCAGGGCTGGCTGCGCGCCTTCGCCTTCCCGCCGCCGAGCCGGATCGCCGAGGCGGCGGTCGAGATGGTCGTCTCCGGCTTCCCCGAGGGGCTGCGGCTGTGGACGCATCTTCTCGTCACCGTCGGCCGCATCCTGCAGGGCTTCTTCCTGGCGATGGCGCTGGCGATCCCGCTCGGGCTCGTCATCGGCCGCGCGCCGGTGCTCGACGCGATGACGGCGCCGCTCGTCACCTTCGCGCGCTCGGTCGCGACGTTGAGCCTGCTGCCGCTGGTGATCGTGTGGTTCGGCATCGGCGAGCTCTCGAAGGTCGTGCTGATCGCCTATGGCTGCTTCTGGGTGATGCTGACCAACACGATCGCCGCGGTGAAGTACGTCGACCCGGTGCTGGTTCGCGCCGCGCGCACGATGGACGTGTCCGGCCCGCGCCTGTTCGCGACCGTGGTGCTGCCCGCGGCGACGCCGCGGCTGCTCGCCGGCGCGCGCGTCGCGCTCGGCGTCGGCTTCATGGTGATCGTCGCCGCCGAGATGATCGGCACGATCCAGGGCCTTGGCGCGCTGATCATGGAGGCGCGCACGTTCTACCGCACCGACATCAGCATCGTCGGCATGCTCGCGCTCGGGCTGCTCGGCATCGCCTTCACCTCGGGCCTTTCCTGGCTCGAGCGCGTGCTGATCCCCTGGCACACCGGCCTCGCCGGGGTGCGGCGATGAACGCGGCGCGCCGCAACGAAGCCGCGCTCGGCGCGGTCGGCGCGGTCGCCGTCGTCGCCGCATGGGAGGCGGTGGCGCGCAGCGGCCTGGTCGATCCCGCGATCTTTCCGGCGCCGAGCGCGGCAATCGTCGGCGCGCTCACGCGCCTGCCGCCGGGCGAGATCGCCGGCAGCGTCGCGATCAGCCTGCTGCGCATCGTCGAGGGCTTCGCGCTGGGTGCTGCGCTCGGCATCGCGCTCGCGCTCGCGTCGGGCTGGTACCGCATCTTCGGCAATCTCGTGCGCCCGCTGGTCGAGGTGCTGCGGCCGATCCCGCCGCTCGCCTGGATCCCGATGGCGATCGTGTGGTTCGGGCTCGGCGAGCCGTCGAAGGTCTTCGTGATCTTCCTCGGCGCCTTCTTCCCGGTGCTGACCAACGCCTATCGCGGCGTCACCGGCGTCGACCCGGTGCTGATCCGCGCGGCGCAGACCATGGACATCGGCGGCCTGCGGCTGCTGGTCAGGGTCGTCATCCCCGCCGCGATGCCGGACATCGCGACCGGCCTGCGCGTCGGCTGGGGCTTGAGCTTCGGCGTGCTGGTGGCGGCGGAGCTGATCGCCGCCGAGTCAGGCATGGGCTTCATGATCATGAACGCGCGCCAGTTCGGCGACGTCGGCGTGATCGTCTTCGGCATTCTGCTCATCGGCGCCTGCAACCTGGCGACCGACTGGGGGCTCGCGCTGCTGATCCGGCGCTGGCTCGGACGATGGCATTCGGTGTGACGCAGCATCCATAACGAACCAGGGAGGACGCCATGACGATCAGACGCCGAGAGTTCATTGCCGCCGCGGCGGTCGCCGCCGGCGGCGTCGCAGCACCGGGCATCCTGCGCGCCCAGGCCGACCGGCCGGAGACGGCGACGCTCAATTTCGGCTTCGGCATCGACCCGCCCTTCGCGCCGCACATCCTCGGCATCACGCAGGGCTGGTTCCGCGAGGCGGGCTTCACCACGGTCAACCAGCGCACCTTCACCGCCGGCGCGCTTGCCGGCGAGGCGCTGCTGGCGGGCGAAATCCAGATCTGGACGCCGGGCAACCTGCCGCCGATCTCGATGGCCGCGAACGGCAACCCGATCGTCGTGCTCGCCACCAACTGCGTGAACTGGAACCTCGAGAAGCTCGTGGTGCGCAACGACGCCAACGTCAACGCGCCCGAGGATCTCTACCGCGTCAAGATCGGCCTGCTTCAGGGCTCGACGTCGAGCGCCTTCATGCACTACCTCGCGCAGCACTACCGGCTCGACGCGCAGCGCCTTCAGCTCGTCAACCTGCCGCCTCCGGAACAGCTCGCGGCGCTGACCTCGAACAACGTCCAGGGCCTGCTGTGCTGGGAGCCGTGGCCCCATCGCGCGCTGGCGGCCGGCCAGACCAAGCTCGTCCACACCGGCATCACCAGCCACTTCGCCGCCAACAACGGCGCGAACGTGAAGGTCTCCGACAACCGCTCGATCCTGGTCGCGAGCCAGGACTTCGTGCGGCGCAACCCGCGCGCCGTCGCGGCGGTGATGCGCGTGCTGGTGCGCGGCATCCGCCAATGCGCCGACGCGTCGAAGACCGCCGAGAACGTGCGGATCTTCTCCGAGTTCCAGCGCCAGGAAGCGGCGATCAACCAGGCGATCTGGGGCAACTACGTCTTCAAGCCGGACTTCGACGACGCCTACGTGCAGGACATGGAGCGCACCGCGGCTTTCCTCGAGGCGGCCGGGCGCATCCGCCGGCGCGTGCACGCGCTGGACTATTCCTACACCGAGCCGCTGAAGCAGATCGACGCGTCGCTGGTGCGCGTCGAGGGCCGCTGGCGCCCCTGATGGCGCCAGCCCCTTCGGACACGGTCGGCATCGGCTTCCTCGGCGCCGGCTCGATCGCGGACTACCACCTCGGCGGCCTCGCGGCCGCCGGGGGGGCGTCCGTGCGCGTACTCGCGGCGCGCACGCCCGAGCGCGCCGGGGCGGTCGCGCGGCGCTTCGGCATTCCCGAAGTGACGACGGACTGGCGCGCGGTGCTTGACCGCAAGGACATCGACGCCGTCGTCATCGCGACGCCCGACGACACGCATTGCGAGATTGCCTGCGCGGCGGCCGCGGCGGGCAAGGCGATCCTGCTCCAGAAGCCGATGGGGCGGACCGTCGCGGAATGCGTTCAGGCCCTGCGCGCGGCGCGCGCGGCCAAGGTCTTCCTCCAGGTCAGCTTCATGCACCGCTATTTCGAGGAGGTCGTGCGCACGCGCGAACTCCTGGCGGAGGGCAAGGTCGGCCCGGTCCTGTCGGTGCGCATCCGCAATGCGACGCCGGGGCCGGACTGGGGCGACTGGTTCTTCTTCAAGGCCAAGGTCGGCGGCGGCGTGGTGATGCAGCTCGGCGTCCACGGCATCGACGTGCTGCGCCATTGCTTCGGCGACATCGCGTCGGTCGCGGCGACGACCGCCACGCGCAAGGCCGAGCGCGTGCTCGCCGACGGCCGCGTCATCCGGCCCGACAATGAGGATACCGCGCTGGCGATCTATCACTTCGCCAAAGGGCCGATCGCCGCCCACGAGATCGACTTCACCGAGATCGCCGGCACGGACCGCTTCACCATGGAGGTGCACTGCGCCGGCGCGACGATCGCGCTGCGCAGCGTGCGCGGCGCGCTGGCGCTCTATGCGCCGGCCGTCACCGGCAGCAAGGAGTGGACCGTGCCCGAGCTGCCGCAGCCGCCGATGGGCGCGCGCCACCACGCCGATTTCCTCGACCGCGTGCGCGGCCGGCTGCCGGACGACGGCACCGCGGAGGACGGGCTCGCGACGGTGGCGGCGGCCGAGACGATCTACAAGGCGGCGGCGAGCGGGCGCGTCGAGCGCGTGCCGACGCCGGCCGAAATTCTGGGCCGCTCATGAGCAAGCCGATCCGGATCGCGACGCTGAGCTTCGCGCACTACCACGCCAATTTCTGGTC
>JAEUKZ010000187.1 GCA_016793045.1 Alphaproteobacteria bacterium | reverse complement strand
ACCTTCTTCGCGTCGCCGAACAGCATCAGCGTGTTGTCGCGGAAGAACAGTTCGTTCTCGACCCCGGCATAGCCGGTCGCCATCGAGCGCTTGATGAACAGCACCGTCTTGGCCTTCTCGACGTCGAGGATCGGCATGCCGTAGATCGGCGAGGTCTTGTCGGTCTTCGCTGCCGGGTTGGTCACGTCGTTGGCGCCGATCACGAAGGCGACGTCGGTCTGCGCGAAGTCGCGGTTGATCTCCTCGAGTTCGAGCACCTCGTCATAGGGCACGTTGGCTTCGGCGAGCAGGACGTTCATGTGGCCGGGCATGCGGCCCGCGACCGGGTGGATCGCGTAGCGCACCGTGATTCCTTCCTTCTTGAGGAGGTCGCCCATTTCGCGCAGCGCGTGCTGCGCCTGGGCGACGGCCATGCCGTAGCCCGGAACGACGATCACGGAGGCCGCATTCTTCATGATGAACGCGGCATCCTCCGCGCTCCCCTGCTTCACCGGGCGCTGCTCCTTGGCGCCAGCGGCGGCGACCGTGCCGCCTTCGGTGCCGAAGCCGCCGAGGATGACGTTGAAGATCGAGCGGTTCATCCCCTTGCACATGACGTAGCTGAGGATCGCGCCCGATGAGCCGACCAGCGCGCCGGTGACGATCAGCAGCGAGTTCTGCAGGGTGAAGCCGATGCCGCACGCCGCCCAGCCCGAATAGGAGTTGAGCATCGAGATGACGACAGGCATGTCGGCGCCGCCGATCGGCACGATCAGCAGCAGGCCGAGCGCCAGCGAGACGATGACCAGAAGCCAGAACAGCACCAGGCTGCCGGTCATCGCGAAGGCGACGATCAGCACGACGATCAGCACGCCGAGCAGCGCGTTGAGGTGATGCTGGTAGGGGAAGATCAGCGGCGCGCCCGACATCAGCGCCTGCAGCTTGGCGAAGGCGATGATCGAGCCGGTGAAGGTGATCGCGCCGATGGCGACGCCCAGGCTCATCTCGATCAGCGACGCCATCTTGATCGCGCCGGGCACGCCGATGCCGAAGCTCTGCGGCGAATAGAGCGCCGCGGCCGCGACGAACACCGCCGCGAGGCCGACCAGCGAGTGGAAGGCGGCGACGAGCTGCGGCAGCGCCGTCATCTCGATCTTCATCGCGATGAAGGTGCCGATCGCGCCGCCGATCGCGATGCCGAGGATGATGATCGCCCAGCCGCCCATGTTGGGCTGCAGCAGCGTCACCAGGATGGCGATCGCCATGCCGGCGATGCCGAAGGCGTTGCCCTGGCGCGACGTCTCGGGCGACGACAGCCCGCGCAGCGCGAGGATGAAAAGGACCGCCGCGACGAGATAGAGCAGCGTGGAGAGCGTGGCACCCATGGCTCAGTGCCTCCCCTTCGCGGTTTCCCGCTTGCGGAATTTGCCGAGCATGCGCTGCGTCACCACGAAGCCGCCGAAGATGTTGACCGAGGCGAGGACGACCGCGAGGAAGCCCATCGTCTCGGAAAAGCCGACGCTCGACAGGCCGGCGGCCAGCAGGGCGCCGACGATGATCACGCTCGAGATCGCGTTGGTCACCGCCATCAGGGGCGAATGCAGCGCCGGCGTGACGTTCCAAACCACGTAGTAGCCGACGAAGCAGGCCAGCACGAACACCGTGAGGCCCATGGTCAGCGCGTCGGCACCGTGCCCGGCTGCGGCCTGGGCCGCCTGCTGGGCGAGCAGCTCCGTCACGCGCGCCGACATGGCGGCGAGTTCGGTCTGCATCTGGGCAATGCGTTGCGCGAGGGTGGCGGGATCCATCGATCAAGCTCCTGCTGCGGTCGCGGCGAAGGCGGGATGCACGACCTTGCCGTCGCGCGTCAGCAATACGCCCTTCACGATTTCATCGTCGGGGTCGAGATTCAGCGTACCGGCCTTCTTGTCGAAGAAGGCGGACAGGAAGTTGAACAGGTTCTTGGCATAGAGCGCGGAGGCGTCGACCGCGATCCGCGACGGCATGTTGAGCAGCCCGACGATCTTCACGCCCCCGACGTCGACGATCTGGCCGGGCTGCGACAGCTCGCAGTTGCCGCCGTTCTCGACCGCCAGGTCGACGATCACCGAGCCGGGCTTCATCGACTTCACCATGTCGGCGCTGATCAGCTTCGGCGCCGGGCGGCCGGGAATGAGCGCGGTCGTGATCGCGATGTCCTGCTTCTTGATCGTCTCGGCGATCAGCGCAGCCTGCTTGGCCTTGTAGGCGTCCGACATCTCCTTGGCGTAGCCGCCGGCGGTCTGAGCCTGCTGGAACTCCTCATCCATGACCGCGACGAAGGTCGCGCCGAGGCTTTCGACCTGTTCCTTGGTCGCCGGCCGCACGTCGGTGGCGGAGACGATCGCGCCGAGCCGGCGCGCGGTGGCGATCGCCTGAAGTCCCGCCACGCCGACGCCGAACACCATCAGCCGCGCCGGCGGCACCGTGCCCGCCGCGGTCATCATCATCGGGAAGGCGCGGCCGAAATTCTGCGAGGCCTCGATCACCGCGCGATAGCCCGCGAGATTGGCCTGCGAGGACAGCACGTCCATCGACTGCGCGCGGGTGATGCGCGGCATCAGTTCCATCGCCGCGGCGCGCACGCCGCGCTCGGCGCAGGCCTGGACCAGCGGGCGGTTCCGGTAGGGATCGAACAGCGCCGCGACCAGCGCGCCGGACTTGATGAGGGCGAGTTCGTCGGTGCCTTCGTCGGCCGTCATCGGCCGCTGCACCTTGAAGACGATGTCGGCATCCGCGAGGGCGGATGCGGCGTCGGCGGCGATCGTGGCGCCGGCGTCGGCAAAAGCCTGATCGGGGATCGACGCGCCGTTGCCCGCGCCGGTCTCGACCACGATGTCGAGGCCAAGACCCTTGAGCCGCTTCACGGTGTCGGGAGTCGCTGCGACGCGCGCCTCGTTGACACGGCGCTCCGCAGGTACGGCCAGCTTCATTCGGAACCCCCCCGGTCGCTTGACGATCGCGTTGGACGGCGCCCGCGGGCGACCGCGAGACCATTCCCGAACACAGTGCCAAGCCGACCCCGGATTGCCAAGCGGCAAACGTGTCGAACCGGGGCGCGCGAATGCGGCATTGCGCCGCCGCGCCGCGCGGCGGCAGGACGGTGCCGAACGACCGGTCAGATCAGCGCTTGATCCCGAAGAAGCGGGCGACCTGGAGCGTGCCGCCGTCGAGCAGGTTGATGCGCATGCGCCACATCTCGGCCTCGCGGACGAGCGCCTGCGCCTCTTCCGGCGCGAGGCCGGACGCGCCGGCCCCGAGAATTTCGACCGCCTTCGCCCACCCCTCGGTCACCAGGCGACGGAACTCGCCGGTCATGTCTTCGGCGATGCGGATGTCGATCTTGAGCGTCTCCAGCATCTTCGAGACATCGGCAAGCTCGCACGGCATGTTTGCGCAGTTCTCGGCCTTCAGCCACGCGCCGAGCCCCGCGGCGCCCGCGGCGCCGGGCTTGATCACATAGTCGATGAAGGTGAGCTGCCCCTGCGGTTTCAGGCCCTTGTCGATTTCGCCGAGCAGGCGCTTCTTGTCCGCGAGCTGCCACAAGACCATGCGCGCGAAGGCCGCTTCGTAGCGCCGCGGCGTGAAGTGGACCTTGGCCGGGTCATAGGCCACGACCGTCGCCTTTTTGCCCAAGCCGGCCTTTTCCGACATTTCCATGCCGGCCCGGGCGAGCGCGGGCGACTGCTCCATGCCTTCGACCCAGGTGCCGAATTCCTTGGCGATCGCGCGCGTGCCGCCGCCGAGGCCGCAGCCGAGATCGAGCAGCGACTTCTCTTTCGTCAGCCCGAAGGGCTTGACCAGCTCGACGACGTGATCGGCGCTGCCCGGGAAGTTGAAGCCGTCGCCCCAGATCATCTCGGCGACCTTGATGCGCGACTTCGACCACGGGTCGGGGGCCGTGGCGGCGATGACGCCGCCGTCGGGCGGGGGCGTGGTCGCGCGGCTGCCCTCGGCCTCAGCGGCAGGCTCGGCGGGCGGCAGGTCGTAGCCTTCCCACCAGGCATGCAGGCGCTTGCCCATGCTGTGGCCGGGCTGGCCTTCATGCTTGTCGTCGCCGCGCTTCAAGAACCCGAGGATCGCCATCCGCACTTCCAGGCCAGCTGGCGCCTTGCGACGCCGATTTCGCTCTCTCTTAATTCATCGCATATCCTAATTAACGATACGTGAAGTCGCGGAAAATATTGACAGACCTGGGCGCAAT
>JAEUKZ010000183.1 GCA_016793045.1 Alphaproteobacteria bacterium | reverse complement strand
AGCGCGGCCATCAGGCGCTCGACCGTCTCTGCTTCGAATGCCGCGTCGGGCGGCAGGATATCGCGCATGCCGTTGGGCAGCAGGGCGCGGCGGGCCAGGTCGGCCATGAGGGGAAAGGTCCCGGTTCGTGAAACCGGGCCTTCAGATAGCCGGTCGCGCGCAGCGGTGCAAAGAATATCGCCGGACCCCCTGAAGCCGGCCATCGCGACTCAGGGAAAGCACGGCGGGGTGCGGTTGTCCCGGCTTTCGCCGCCGCACCCCGCCGTCAACGGGCGGTCGAAGCCGCCCGTCTCGCGGCGCGCCGTCGTTCCGGGGGGCGCGCGCCTTCGGGTCGCCGGCGATCCGCGTGGTCGGGGCGCGGATGGTTGGGGGTGCCGGTTCCCGATCGCTGAATGATCCTTGTCCTGGCCATTGCGGCGTTTCTAGCGGGCCGCTTCGTCGCGCGGCCACGCTTCGTCCGCCGCGCTGCGGGCGGTCCGGCGGCCGTCGGCGACACTGACCGCCAGGGTCGGCGGCGACAGCAGGTAGAAGCCGGATGCGCCCGCCGGCGCACGCACATGCGCCCACAGCAGCGCCTCGGCGATCATCGCGATGGCGACTGCGCCGGCCACGAGGCCCGCGCCGACGACGAGGAATTTCTGGCTGGCAATCATGGCCGGGCCGCAACAAGGTTAACGGCGGCATCGATCGGGCCGGCGGCGCAGCGACGAGGCATTGGAAATGTATTCATCTCTGCCTCATGACGTTATTCGCCAATAACAACGTCCGATAGCAGCAATAGTCTAGTCCAATAAGTGTGACTGAAAAACGACATCACACACTAGTAACACCGTATCTCTCATTTTATTCATTTATCATAAATTTATCACGCACCCGCGGTGCTTTGTGACGTTCCCATGCGAACGACCCTTGGACATTCCTCTTTTGGTCCTTACAATCGCTCAAGGTTCGCCGGCACGGCGGTTCCGGTATACATCAGTCGCATTAACCAACGGACAGGCCCCTGTGACGCCGACGCGTGTAGGATTCCTTCTTGGGGTGGCTTCGCTCGCCTTGCTGGAGGGTTGCCAGACCTATCGGCCGCCGGCCCCGACTCCGGGCCAGCTGGCGCAGCAGCAGCCGCGCCGGCCGGTACGCGTCGTGCGCCCGCCGGCGGCGCGCAACGCCCAGGAGCCACCCGCGGCGGCCGAAGCGCCGGGCGGCGAAACGCCGCTGGCCGAGAACGGCCCGCCGGAAACGCCCGCCGCCGGCCCGCTCGGCACGATGCCGGAGCAGACCGCGGCGGCCGCACCCGCGCCGCCTGCCGCGCCCGCCGCGCCGCAGCGGATCACGGGGTGGCGCGCCGAGGACGTGCGCCAGCGCTTCGGCCAGCCGGCCTCGCAGCGCACCGCCGGCGCCGCCCGCGTATGGCGGTACCAGGGAGCCAATTGCGCGGTCGATGTGTTCTTTTATTACGACACGCGGCAGGCGACGTTCGTCGCGCTCGACCAGCGCCTCGACGGACAGGCGGCGTCGCCGGAAGCCTGCCTCGCGACCGTCGGCCAGCCCGCGCGCGCCGGCTGATCCCCAGGAAACCACCGCGATGATTGCCGCATGACCATGTCGGACCGGATCGCCCTCATCGACGACGAAGCCCTGTTCCGCGAGACGCTCGCCTGGAACCTCGAGGATGCCGGCTTCTCGGTCGATGCCTATGCCGAAGCCGAGGAGGCGCTGCGGCGCATCGACGGCGGACAGGCCTATCACGCGATCCTGCTCGACTGGCAGATGCCGGTCATGAACGGGCTCGAGTTCCTCAAGGTGCTGCGCCAGAAGGGCCACCACGTGCCGGTGATCTTCCTGACCGGGCTGCAGGAGCCGATCTACGAGGAGCGCGGCCTCGCCGAGGGCGCGATCGACTACATCGAGAAGACGCGCAGCGTCAGCGTCATCCTCCACCGGCTGCGGCTCGCCATCGGCGGCGCCAAGGTGGCGACGGCGGAGACGCCGCCCGCGGGCCTCGCGCTCGATTCGACGAGCGCCCGCGCCGAATGGCGCGGCCGGCGCGTCGACCTGACGCTGTCGGAGTTCCGCGTCGTCATGCTGCTCGCCGAGCGCGAGGGCAAGGACGTCAGCTACCGCGAGATCTATAATGCGGTCAAAGGCGAGGGCTTCATCGCCGGGGCGGGGATCGAAGGCTACCGTGCCAACGTCCGCGCGCTCGTGAAGCGCATTCGCCAGAAGTTCAAGGATGTCGACCCAGATTTCACCGCCCTCGAGAACTATCCGGGCTTCGGATACCGCTGGCGCCCCGAAAGCGGGGCCTAGCGCCGTTCCCGCGGACGGCGCGGCGCCGCCGCGCGTTGCCGAGCGGCCGGCGCGTGCGCGCAACGGACGCAAGCGGGCGCCGGCGGCGCGCTCCGAATCGGGGCCGGGAATCTTCACGCGCATCGGCCGCTCGCTGGTGGTGCGGCTGGTGCTGCTGGCGATCGTCTTCGCGGCGGTGCCCGCCCTGCTCTACGAACCCTTCATGTCGGCCGACACCGAGCGCCAGGCGCTGCTGCTCAATCAGATCCGCGAGCGCGGGCGGCTGATCAGCCGCGCCATCGAGCCGATCCTGCGCGAAGCGCCCGACGTGCCCGCCGACCGCCTCCAGGCCGAGCTCGCGCGCTATGCCGGCGAGCGCGATTCGCTGAAGCTGCTGCTGCGCCCGGCGGCGCAGCCCGCCGGCGGCTTCCTCTACGTCGCCGCCGCGCCCGCGGTGGCGCCCGAGGATCTCGACCGCGAGCGCCGCACCCTCGCCGACACCGGCGTGCTCGACCGCCTGGCGACGAGCTGCGAGGGCGACCTGCCGGTGGCGCTGCGCCTCGACCTCTCCGACGGCCGCTCGCAGCTGATGACCTCGCTCACGCCGACGCAGACCTCGCATGGCTGCTGGGTGCTGGTCGGCGCCAGCATTTTCGAGGGCACCGACCGGCCGCTCGGCCAGCCCTACTGGCAGACGCCGGAGGTGCGGCTCGCCGCGATCGTCTATCTGGTGCTGGCGCTGCTGGTGCTCGGCATCGTCACCGACGTGCTGCGCAGCCTCAAGGTGTTCTCGGTGATCGCCGAGAACATCCGCATCGGCCGCGAGCGCCTGCGCTTCGTCGACCGCAACCGGGTGCCCGAACTGCGCCGCGTCGCCGCGGCGTTCGACCGCATGGTCGACACGCTGGGTGCCGCCGCGCGCTCGATCCGCGACGCCGCGGAGGAGAACGCGCACGCCTTCAAGACGCCGATCGCGACGATCCGCCAGGCCGCCGAGCAGCTGCGCCGGCGCATGCCGAGCGAGGACGTGCGCGTGCAGCGCGCGGTCGCGGCGGTCGATTCCTCGCTGTCGCGGCTCGACGAGCTGGTCCAGGCGGCGCGCCAGATCGACCGCGGCACCGCCGACCTGCTCGACCCGCCGGTCGAGCACATCGACCTCGCGGCCCTCGCCCACGGCATGGCGGCGAGCTATCGCGACGTCGAGGGCCCGCGCGTGGTCGCCGAGGCGCCGCTGCCCGTGCCGGCACTCGGCGCCAGCCACCTGATCGAGACCGCGATCGAGAACCTGGTCGAGAACGCGCTCGGCTTCTCGCCCGCGGGCGCCGAGGTGCGGCTGCGCGCCGGCCTCGACGGCCCGCACGCGGTGATCGCGGTGATCGACCACGGGCCGGGGGTCAAGCCCGAGGACCTGACGCGCATCTTCGACCGCTACTACTCGAAGCGCGACCACCAGGAGACCGCCGCGGGCGCCGCCAATTTCGGCCTCGGCCTGTGGATCGTGAAGCGCAACGTCGAGGCGCTCGGCGGCCAGGTGGTGGCGATGAACAC
>JAEUKZ010000134.1 GCA_016793045.1 Alphaproteobacteria bacterium | reverse complement strand
AGCTGGTCGCCCGAGAAGATGGCCATGTACGGACGCCGGATCGAGCCGACCCAGGCGCGCGGAAACGGACAGCGGACGGTCTCGACGACGTCGCCGTAGAAGTCGACGACCTCTCCCATCACCTGGCCTTCGACCATGTCTTCGCCGGGCGCAACGCGCGGGTGCCAGAAGCCGCCGGTCGTCGCCTTGACGTGGACGGCGTTGCCGCCATGGCGGATGTCCTCGGCCACCGGCGGCGCGCCCGGGAGCATCCCGAGCGCGCGGGTGAGGCCGGCGAGCGCGGTCGCATAGTTGACGAAGTCCTGCTCGGTGACGCGCGCGCCGCCGCCGCTCTCGACGATGATCGCCGGCTTGGCGTAGCGGCGCGTGTAGTTGGAGAACAGCGCGCCCTTGAGCCAGCCCTCGTTCGAACCCCACTGATAGCGCGAGCCGACGCTTGCAGACAGGCGCTGCGATTCGCGTGCCGCCGGCGAATCGTCCTTGGTGTAGATCGTGTAGAACGCCGTGATCGTCAGCTCGCCGCCGGAATGGAGGTCGAGCAGAACGTCGCCATGCTCGCCGGCGAGCGTGAACACGCGATGCGCGATCTGCTCGCTGACCGAGCCGTCGGGCTTGCCGGGGAAGACGCGGTTGAGGTTCATGCCGTCCTGCGGCGTCAGACGGTTGAAATGGCGCAGGCCGAGCGGATTGGACGCGAGCAGCGCGACGATGCGCCCCGAAAGCTGGTCGAGGTCCAGCGACTTGAGGAAGCGCGCGACGGCGAGCGGGCCGATGATCTCCGTCCCGTGGACGAGGCAGGTGATGAACAGCGCCGGGCCCGGCTTTCGGCCCTCCGCCACCATGACCGGGGAATTGATGGGCCCGTCGGGATAGCGCCCGATCTCGACCGTGCCCTTGGCGAGCGTGCCCGGGGCGGACACGACTGTTCCGATCTTCATGGCTTGTCTCCGGTTTCTGGATCAGGCTGCGCTGGCGACCAGCGCCGACGCGGCCCAGCTTGCGACGACGGCGCTGCCCGGCGCGAAGCGCTGCGGCAGGTCGCCGGACCCCTCGACGAGCAGGCGCGATCCGTCGGCGAGCTTGACGCCGAGCTGCGCGGTCGCGCCGTAGAAGGCGACGACGTCGACGACGCCGGCAACGGTGTTGGGCCCGTGCGCGTCCGTGCCGGCGGCGAGGCGGATCGCCTCCGGCCGCAGAACCACGGCGATCCGCCCCGGATGGTCGCCCTGGGGCAGCACGAAGGTGATCCCGGCGGGTCCGCGCGCCGCCACGCCGGCGGGATCGCGCGCGATCACCTCGGCATCGAAGATGTTCGCGCGGCCGATGAACCCGGCGACGAAGCGCGTGCGCGGATGATGGTAGACCGCGGCCGGCGTATCGATCTGCTCGATCCGGCCCTTGTTCATGACCGCAATGCGGTCCGCGATCGCCATCGCCTCGGCCTGGTCGTGGGTCACGAACATCGCGGTCAGGCGCAGCTCCTGCTGGAGCCGGCGCAGCTCCTCGCGCGTGCTCTCGCGCAGCTGGGCGTCGAGGTTGGAGAACGGCTCGTCGAGCAGGATGACCGCGGGGTTGATCACCAGCGCGCGGCCGACCGCGACGCGCTGCTGCTGGCCGCCGGAGAGCTGGCGCGGCAGGCGCTGCTCCAGGCCGCTCAGGCGCATCAGCCCGATCATGGTGGCGACGCGGCTGCGGATCTCGGTGCGCGCGACGCCGCGGCGCTTGAGGCCGAAGGCGATGTTCTCGGCGACCGTCAGATGCGGAAACAGCGCGTAGGACTGGAACACCATGCCGGTGTCGCGCCGGTGCGGCGGCACGCGCGTGACGTCCTGGCCGCGCAGCAGGATCGCGCCGCCGGTCGGCTCGACGAAGCCCGCGACCATGCGCAGGGTCGTCGTCTTGCCGCAGCCCGAAGGCCCGAGCAGCGCGACGAGTTCGCCGCGCGCGACTTCGAGCGAGACGCGGTCGACCGCGTAGGCGTCGCCGTAGGCCTTGCTGACGGTCCTGAGTTCGACTTCGGCGTTCAACGGGCGCTCCTGATGCGCGAGACGACCTGGTGGACGACCATGATCGCGAAGGTGATCATGATGAGGATCGACGACACCGCCGCGAGCGTCGGGTCGAAGGCGAGCTGCACCGCCGAATAGAGCGCGACGGTCAGCGGCTGCTCGCGCGGGCTGGCGAGGAAGACCGACATCTCGACCTCGTCGAACGACATGACGAAGGCAAGCGCGGCGGCGGCGAAGATGCCGGGGCGGATCACCGGCAGCGTCACCAGGAAGAACGCCTTGACCGGCGACGCGCCGAGATTCTGCGCCGCCTCCTCGATCGAGCGGTCGAAGCGCTGCAGCACGGGGATGACGACGCGCAGCACGCAGGGCACGCAGATCGTCAGGTGGGCGAGGATCAGCCGGTCGGTGCCGGTGGCGATCGGGTTGCGCGAGAAGAAGATCGTCAGCGCCACCGCGAGCACGAGCCCGGGCAGGACGAGCGGCGAGATGAACAGGCTTTCGATCAGCCGCGACCCGGGAAACTCGTAGCGCACGAGCGCATAGGCGGCGGCGATGCCGATCGCGCTCGATACCACCGTGACGATCGCGGCGATGCGCAGGCTGGTGAGGAAGCCGTTGACGTAGCGCGGATTGGCGAGCGCCTGCTCGTACCACCGCAGGGTGAAGCCCTGCGGCGGGAAGGCGACGTAGCCGGTGGTCCCGAAGGACGAGGCGACGATCACGGCGAGCGGCGCCAGGATGTACACCATCACCAGCGCGACCATCAGCCACAGGAAGATGCCGAACGGGTGGCGCAGGCTGGTGATCGTCATCGTGCGGCCCCGAGGCTCAGCGGACCGGCACGTTGCGGCCGTCGATCAGGCGGCCATAGACCAGCGCGACCGACAGCGCGATCGCGAGCAGGATGGCGGAGATGGTCGCGGCGAACGGCCAGTCGTTGATCTCCAGCGTCTGCTCGTAGATCGCGACCGCCATCAGCTGCGCGGTGGCGCCGCCGACGAGGCTCGGCGTCGCGAAGGCGCTGATCGACAGCGAAAAGACCAGCAGCGAGCCGGCGAAGATGCCGCCGCGCGCGAGCCGCAGCGTGACCAGGCACACCGCCCGGCCCGGCGAGGCGCCGAGATTCATCGCCGCGTTCTCGAGATCGCGGTCGATCCCCTTGATGACGGCGTAGAGCGTGATCACCATCAGCGGCAGCAGCACCTGGGCGAGCGCGATGACGATGCCGGCGAAGCTGTACATGAGCTGGAAGCCGGCAGGTGCGAGGCCGGCGTCGCGCAGCCAGATCGAGACCAGGCCGTTGCGCAGCAGCAGCACCATCCAGGCGAAGGACCGCACGACCGCGCTGACCCAGAGCGGGAACGACACGATCATGATGAGGAAGGGGACCCAGCGGGATTCGAGGCGCGCCAGGAAGAAGGCGAGCGGGAAGCCGCAGATCAGGCAGACCAGCGTGACGCAGGCGCCGAGCGACAGCGTGCGGACGAGCACGGCGACGTAGAACGAATCGCCGAGGAAGCGCTGGTACGTCGCGAAGCCGATCGGCGGCGGGCTCGCCACGCTGGTGGCGAACAGCCCGAGCTGCGGCCACACGAAGAGCCCGCCGAAGACGAGCGCCGCCGGCAGCAGAAGCAGCGCCGGCGGCAGCCATTTTGGCAAGATCAGCCCCCGGCGATCTCGCGGTTCCAGCGCTCCGCCCATTGCGGCCGCGCCGCGTTGATCGCATCGCGGTCGAGCACCGCGAGCTGGTCCGGCCGCGCCACCGTGGCGGCGATGTCGGCGGGAAGCTGGACGGTCGGGTTGCTCGGCCCCCACACGACCTCGCGCGCGATCGCGATCTGCGATTCGGCGCCGAGCAGGCCGTCGATGATCTGCGCCGCCATTTCGGCGTTGCGGCTGTTCTTGGCGATGCAGGCGGTGAGGAACACCGCCGGCGCGCCTTCGCGCGGCGTCGCGAACGCGACCGGCAGGCCCATGCGGTTGGAGCGCACGGCGGTCGCCGCGTCGTAGGGCAGCATCCAGATGTCGCCCTGCGAGAACAGCGTCTGCACGTCGGTCGGCGCGCGGAAGATGCTGGCGCCGCGCAGGCGCTTCATCGCCTCGAAGCCGGGGTCGATGTTGCGCTCGCCGCCGCCGTTCATGCGCGCGAGCATCACCAGGAAGTCCATGCCGTAGCCGTTGGTGATGTGCGGGAACGCGATGTGGCCCTGCAGCTCGGGCCGGAAGAAGTCGGCATAGCTCGTCGGCGGATTGGCGATCTTGTCGGTGCGATAGAGGATGCCCTCGGCGATGACGCCCCAGACGACCCAGTGCCCGTCGGGGTCGCGCAGGTTGGCGGGGATCTGGCTCATGCGCGAAGCGCCGACGATCGGCTGCGTCAGGCCCTCGGCCTTCGCGGTGACCTCCTGTCCGCCGGAGAACATGTACATGTCGAGCTGCGGATTGTCCTTTTCCGCGCGCATGCGGGCGAAGGCCTGCGCCGACAGCAGCGGCACCTGCGTGGCGCGAGCACCGGTTCTGGCGCCGAAGGCGTCGAACACGACGCGCTGCATGATCTCCATGCCCGGACCGCCGAACGACGACGACACCAGTTCGCGGCCGCGGAACTGCGCCTGCGCGAAGGCCGGGCTGAGGCCGGCTGCGGCGGCACCCGCGGCGCCGGCGAGTGAGAACAGGGCACGGCGATTGATCGTGCGCGACGAGGTTGAAGCGGACATGGAGGGTCTCCGTGGCGATCTTGGGAGTGGGGTCACTCGATCGGCTCACGATACGGCGAGCGCCCGCTGTGTGCAATGCACAGTGTAGTCATGCCGGCGTGCGCCTGCCGTCCGGCCGGCCATTTCGGCGAACGAAATTGCCGCCGGCGCGACGCGCCTTGGCCCGCCCGGGGGCTTCTGGTTAGATGCGCGAGCCGCGCGCCGGCGCGGTCGACGCATTTCCCGGGGAGAGGGAACGCCATGGAGTTCGCCAGCTATCCGAGCCTGCGCGGCCGCCGGATCTTCGTCACCGGCGGCGCATCGGGCATCGGTGCATCGATCGTGACGCATTTTGCCGTCCAGGGCGCGCGCGTCGTCTTCATCGACATCGACGACGCGGCGGCGGCGGCGACGATCGCCGCGATCCGCGCCGGCGGCCACGACGTGCCGCACTACATCCGCTGCGACCTGCGCGACATTGCGGCGCTCAGGGCGTCGATCGTCCAGGCGCGCGCGCTGATCGGCCCGATCGAGGTGCTGGTCAACAATGCCGCGCGCGACGATCGGCATGCGCTGGACGACGTGACGCCCGAATATTTCGACGAGCGCATGGCGGTGAACTTCCGCCACCAGTTCTTCGCCGCGCAGGCGGTAGCGCCCGACATGCGCGCGGCCAAGGGCGGGTCGATCATCAATCTCGGCTCGATCAGCTGGATGCTCAAGAATCCGGGCATGCCGGTCTATCTCTCCGCCAAGGCGGCGGCGCTCGGCCTCACGCGCGCGCTGGCGCGCGATCTCGGGCCCCACGGCATCCGCTCGAACAGCGTCGTGCCGGGCTGGATCATGACCGAACGGCAGGTTTCGCTGTGGCTCACGCCGGCGAGCGAGGCCGAGCTGATGCGCCAGCAGTGCCTGAAGGAGAAGCTCTATCCGCCCGACATCGCGCGCATGGTGCTGTGGCTGGCGGCCGACGACAGCCGGCTCGTCACCGCGCAGCAGTTCATCGTCGACGGCGGCTGGTTCTGATCGCGGCGGAGGACTTATCGCGCCACGCCGTCCCGGCTAGAGTGGCGCCCGAACGAACCGCTCCAGGAAGGCGCGCCCCCCATGAAGCTCTACGGCTATTTCCGCTCGTCCGCCGCGTTCCGCGTGCGCATCGGCCTCGCGCTCAAGAATCTTCCCTACGACAACGCCTATATCCACCTGCGCAAGGGCGAGCAGTCCAGGGCCGACTACACGTCGATCAACCCCCAGGGCCTGGTGCCGGCGCTGATCGACGGGCCGCACGTGCTGACGCAGTCGCTGGCGATCCTCGAGTATCTCGATGAGACGCGGCCCGAGCCGCCGCTGCTGCCGAAGGCGCCGGTGGACCGCGCGCGCGTGCGCGCGATCGCGCTCGCGATCGCCTGCGAGATCCATCCGCTCAACAACCTGCGGGTGCTCAACTATCTGGACAAGGCGCTCAAGGTTCCCCAGCCGCTGCGCGACGACTGGTACCGCCACTGGGTGCAGCAGGGCTTTGCGGCGGTCGAGGCGATGCTCGCCGACGCGCGCACCGGCACGTTCTGCCATGGCGATACGCCGGGTCTCGCCGACATCTGCCTGGTGCCGCAGGTCTTCAACGCCCGGCGCGTCGACACGCCGCTCGCGCCCTATGCGCGGCTGATGCGCATCTTCGAGGCATGCATGAAGCTGCCGGCCTTCGCCGGCGCGGAGCCGGGGAAGCAGCCCGACGCGGAGGCGTGATCTCAGCGCGGCGCCGCGGCCCGCGCCTCCTGGATCATCCCGCGCAGCGTCGCCGGATCGACCGCGCCCGGGATCAGCCGGTCGCCGATCACGAAAGCCGGCGTGCCGGTGACGCCGAGTTCCTCGGCGAGCCGCCGGTTGGCGTCGAGCGCCTGGAGGATGGCGGGGTTGCTCATCTCGATGCGCAGGCGCGCGATGTCGAGCCCGGACGACTGCGCGATGCGGATGATCGCCGCCTCGTCGAGATTGCCGCGGGCGGTCATCAGCGCGTCGTGAAACTGCGGATAGCGGTTCTGCGCGCGTGCGGCGAGCGCCGCGCGCGACGCGATCACGGAATCCGGCCCGAGGATCGGCAGCTGGATGTGCACGAACCGGATCTGGCGGTCTTCGTTGCGCAGCTGGTTGATCGGCGCGTGCATCTGCTTGCAGTAGGGGCAGCGATAGTCGAAGAACTCGACCACCGTCACGTTGCCCTCAGGGTTGCCGAGGACCGGGTTGGCGGGATTGTTGAAGATCTGCTCGCGCCGCTCGACGAGCATCTGGCGCGCACGCTGTTCGCCTTCGGTGCGCCGCCGCTCCTCGAGGCTTTCCAGCGCTTCGATCAGCACCTCGGGATTCTGCAGGATGTATTCGCGCATGAGCTGGCGCAGCGCGTCGCGCTGTGCCGGCGTGAACGGCTCGCCCGGCGTCTGGGCGGCGGCAGTGCCCGCGATGCAAACGGCGACCAGCAGGGTCGCGATCGCTCGAAACCAACGAATCATCCGCGTATCTCCATGGTGAAGCGCCATATTCCGCCTTGGGGCGCGGCGGCACAAGTCACGCCGACGTGACAAATCAGCCCGCTCGTCGCGCGGTCATCGACTCAGCACGACCTCCGCGATCTGACCGAGCGGACGGCCGTCGATGCGCCGGCCGACTCCGCCGACCGCGACGAAGACGACGTCGAGATCGGCGCCCGCGCCGCCGGGCCGGAACTGGCGGTGCAGCGCCGCGAGATCGATCGCCTCGACCTGCCAGCCCGACGACGCGCTACCGTCGGCGCGGCGCAGCAGGATTGGAGGCCCGCCATTCGCGGCCGCGGTGACGCGCGCGCCGCCGGCGCCCGCGCCGACGAATGCGATCTCGATGCGCTCCGCGGCCGCGGTGCGATCGCCGCGCCGGGCGAGGCCGACGACGAGACGGATGCCGGCGTCGGGCGTGGGCTGCTCGAGATGCCAGCCCCAGCGCAGAAAGGGCGCGGCGAGCAGGGGTATCGCGACGCGTCGCCCGATCGCGGTGTCGGCGCGGCGGATTTCGAGCGCGACCAGTCCTGCGCGCTCGACGACGGCGAAGGCCTGCCCGGCGTCGGGACCCGCAAACCAGTCCGGCGGCGGCGTCGCGGGATCGAAGGCAGGATCGGGGCCGATGATGGCGCCCGAATCGCGGAACACCGCCACCGGCGGCGCCGGCGCCTCCGCGCAGCCCGCCGCCAGCAGCGCCGTTCCGACGACCGCGGCACGCAGGCGCGGGGCGAAGTGCCGCATGCTCAGCGACGATCGCGGCGTTCGCGGCGGGCGCGCCGATAGTTGGGATCGCGCGCCTCGCGTTCGGCATTGACGCGCAAATCTTCGGCGCGCAGGGCAGCCGCGGTGCCGCGCGGCAGATCGCGGATCGCGCGCTCGGCGAACTGCTGCGCCTCGACCCATTCGTGGTTGAGCGCTTCGAGTTCAGCCTGTGCCAGGCTCGCCATGCCGATCTGGCCGTCGCGGCCATAGGCGACCGCGAGCAGGCGCCAGGTCTCGCCGTAGGTGGCGTCGAGCTGGCGGCTGCGCTCGAGCGTGGCGATCGCGGCGCGCATCTGGTCGGGACGGCCGGTCTGGACCTGGGCATTGCCGAGCGCGGTGCGGATCAGCGGTTCGTTCGGCAGCGCCTGCACGGCGCGCTGATAGAACGGCAGCGAGTCCGCGGCGCGCCCGGCCTCGAGCAGGATCTGCGCCTTGAGCTCGAGGAAGTACGGATCGGCCGGCCGCTCGCGCAGCAGCCCGTCCATCAGCGCGATGGCGCGGTCGATCTGCGCCTTGCGCGAGTAGGCGATGGCGCGGGCGTAGCGCGCAGGGATGCTGCGGTCGCTCTCGCGGTACTGCTGCAGGGCCCGGTCGGGGTCGATGAAGCCGAGCAGCTTCGCGCGCAGGCGCTGGTGCATCTCCGCGAAGCGCGGGTTGACCGGCGCGTCGGCATAGCGCGAGGTCAGCAGGAAGTTGCGCACATGGTCGACGCGCTCGCGGGTGATCGGGTGCGAGCGCAGATAGGGATCCTGCCGGCCGACCGACAGCAGCTCCTGGTCGAGCAGGCTGGTCAGGAACTCCTGCAGTCCGCGCGCGGAAATCTGCGCGCGATCGAGGAAATTGAGCGCCGCCTGGTCGGCCGACGTCTCCATCTCGCGGCTATAGGCGAGGAAGCTGCGCTCGGCGAGCTGCATGCCGCCGAGCATCGCGGCGCCGGCGCCGTCGGGCCGGCCGCCGGCCACCGCGGCGGCCATGCCGAGCACCATGGCGACGATGCCTTCGATCGTCGCGTTGCGCATCGCCTCGCGCGTGCGCGCAAGATGGCCGCCGGCGAGATGGCCGGCCTCGTGCGCGATGACGCCGATGACCTGGTTCGGATTCTCTGCGCGCAGCAGCAGGCCCGTGTTCATGAAAAGGTTGAGGCCGCCGGCCACGAAGGCGTTGACCGAGGAGTCGGCGACGAGATGAACGCGGATCGATCCTGCCGGCAGCCCCGCTGCGGCGAAGACTGGCGCGGCATAGGCGCGGATGATAGTTTCGATCTCGGCATCGCGGATCAGGCTGATCCGCAGGCCCGACTGCTGGGCGCGCGCGGTGGGAACCGTCAACAGGCCGATGAAGGCCACGAAGACGGCGACCACGACCGACCAGCTGCGAAATCGCAACACACTCACGTGCCGGGTTGCTCCATTGCTGGTGACAGATAGTCCTGCCCGTCCCTACGGTCAATCCAAGCCTCGCCTCGCGCTCGGCCTCGCCATTGCGGCGATGCTCGCGGCCTGCGGCGGCAGCGAAGAAGCCCCTCGCGCATCGGCGCCGGCGCGGCCCTTTCAGGGCGCGGTCATCGCCGACGAGCCGCGCGCTGCGCTGATCGGCCGCGACATCCTGATCGGCGGCGGTTCCGCGGCCGACGCGGCGGTCGCGACGTATTTCGCGATGGCGGTGACGCAGCCGTCGGTCGCCACGCTCGGCGGCGGGGGCGTCTGCACCGTCTACGACGGCGCCACCAACCGCGCCGAAGTGATCGATTTCGTCGCCCGGGCGCCGCGTTCGCGGGGCATCGCGGCGGTGCCGGGCAACGCCCGCGGCATGTACGCGCTGAGCGCCAAGTACGGCCGCCTGCGCTGGGAACAGCTGCTTGCGCCGGCGGAGGGCCTCGCGCGCTTCGGCGTGCCGGTATCGCGCGCCTTTGCCCAGGACATCGCGTTGGGCTGGGGCGCCTTGCTGCAGGACCCGGTGGCGTTCCGCATCTTCGGCAAGCCGCCGGCGGATTTCGCCCAGCGGGTGGCGCGCGCGGCGCGCGACCGGCGCGAGGCTGAGGCGCTGCGCGCCGCCTTCCGCCCGCTCGGCGAAGGCGACGAACTGGTCCAGACCGACCTCGCCAACTTCATCTCGCTGCTGCGTCGCAACGGCGGCATGGATCTCCATGACGGCGAGGCGGCGCAACTCTATGCCGCGGCGACCACGCGCGCCCAGGCGCCGCTGACCCCGGCCGATCTGGCGGGCGTCCTGCCGCAGTTCGAAGCGGCGCTCGCGGTCTCGGCCGAAGACCTGACCCTCTTCGCGCCGCCGCCGCCCGCGGCAGCCGGCGTGATGACGGCGCAGATCATTGCGCTGCTCGGGCCGCAGTGGCGCGAAACTCCGGCGGCGCAGCGGCCGAACCTGCTGGCGCAGGCGACGCTGCTGGCGAAGTGGGACCGCGAGCGCTGGCAGCGCGCTGACGGGACCAGCGGCGTGCCGCCGGTTCAACTCGTCGCCGGGCCGCGCATCGCCGAACTGCAGGCCCTGCTGCGTCCGGCCGGCCGAATTGCGCCGCAGAGCCTGACCCCGACGGTTCGGCCGCGGCCCCTCAATCCGGGCATGGCAAAGATCGTCGCTGTCGATCGCACCGGCAACGTGGTCACCTGCGGGATGACCGCAAACGGACTCTTCGGCCTCGCGCGCATCGCGCCGGAAACCGGTGTCGTCATCGCCGCCGCGTCCAACGCCAACGACAACGGGACGCAGTGGCTGTCGCCGATCGTCGTCGCGCGGCGCGGCGGGCCGGCGCTCCTCGGCGCGGTGTCGTCGGGCGGCGACGTCGTTCCCGGCGTCCTCGCCGGCGCGCTGCTGACGATGGTCGGCGAGCGGAGACCCCTGTCCGAAGTCGTCGCCGAGCCGCGCATGCATTTCGAGCTCGGCACCAATCGCATGAGCGTCGAGCAGGGCGGGGCGGCACTCGCCGGCGTGCTGCAGGGCGCAGGCTACACCGTCGCGATGGTGCCGCAGTTCGGCAAGATCTCGGGGTTCTTCTGCCCGAGCGGCGCCGTGGGACAGGCGGGGCGGTGCGAGTTCGTCTCCGACCCGCGCGAGTCCGGAATGGCGATCTCCGCCGACTAGGCGATCACGCGCACGTGCGCTCGCACCATCGCGCCGCCATCGCCGCAGCCGTGGCGCCTAGCGTCCAACGGATTTCTCCGCGCATATGCGCGGCGCGGCGGGGATGCCGCATGGCGCCGATCGGCGGCACGCACGCAGAACGACAGGGGGCGACATGGCGTTGAAGGTTTCGCGACGCGGGCTGGTGCCGCCGTTCATCGTCATGGACGTCATGCGCGCCGCCAATGCGCGCGATGCGGCCGCCCGCACGCCGGACGAGCGCTGCATCCATCTGGAGGTCGGCCAGCCTGGAACCAAGGCGCCGGCGGTGGTCCGCGCGGCGGCGGCGGCGGCCCTCGAGAGCGACCGTCTCGGTTACACCGAGGCGCTCGGCATCCCGGAATTGCGCGCGCGCATCGCCCGGCACTATCGCGAGCGCTACGGCGTCACGGTGCCCGAGGGCCGGATTGCGATCACCGCCGGGTCGTCCGGCGCCTTCCTGATCGGCTTTCTCGCGGCCTTCGAAGCGGGCGACCGCGTGGCGCTCGCCGATCCCGGCTATCCCGCCTATCGCAACATCCTCACCGCGCTGAGCCTCGATGCGGTCGGCCTGCCGGCGGATCGCGAGCACCGATTCCAGCCGACACCCGCACTGCTCGAACGCGCCGGCAATCTCGCCGGCCTGATCGTCGCGAGCCCGGCAAATCCGACCGGCAGCATGCTCCGGCCGGCGGAACTGAAGGCACTCGTCGAATGGTGCCGCGCGCGCGGGGTGCGGCTCGTCTCGGACGAGATCTACCACGGCATCACCTACGGCGAGACCGCGGCGACGGCGCTGCAGTTCGGCGACGACGCATTCGTCATCAACAGCTTCTCGAAGTACTACAGCATGACTGGCTGGCGGCTCGGCTGGATGGTCGTGCCGCCGGACCTCGCGCGCTCGGTCGAGGTGCTGGCGCAGAACCTGTTCATCTCCCCGCCGACCCTTGCGCAGCGCGCGGCGATCGCGGCCTTCGATGCCGCGGCGGAATGCGATGCC
The DNA here is from genome assembly GCA_016793045.1 of Alphaproteobacteria bacterium. Lineage (GTDB taxonomy): Bacteria > Pseudomonadota > Alphaproteobacteria > CACIAM-22H2 > CACIAM-22H2 > JAEUKZ01. The sequence goes on along the minus strand of JAEUKZ010000134.1, from coordinate 13,177 downwards.
AATGTCGCGTCCTATCGCACCAACCGCGACCTGCTGCTGGCGCGTCTGCCTGAGGCGGGATTCCGCGAGTTCGCGTCGCCGGACGGGGCGTTCTATCTCTATGCCGATGTCGGGCACATGACCAACGACAGCGAGGAGTTCTGCCGCCGCATGCTGGCGGAGGCGGGCGTCGCGGCGACTCCGGGCACCGATTTCGATCCCGAACGCGGCCGCCGCTTCGTGCGGTTCTCCTTTGCCGGGACGACCGCCGACATGGAAGAGGCGGCGCGCCGCTTGAAGGCCTGGCGACGCTGACGGCGACCGCGTCGGCCTTCGCGGCCGGCGCTGCAACCGTTCCTCCAAATGAAAACCGCCCGGCGGGCTTGCGCGCGCCGGGCGGTCTATTTTCTGCGGGCCTGGCCGGTGCGGCTCAGGTCGGGCCGCCGGTCAGGCGCTTCCACCAGCCGCGCTTGGGCGGGCCCTGCGGCTCCGGTTCCGGCGGCGGCGCGGGCGACGCGGCCGGTGGCTCGGGTGCCGCCTGGGCGACGGGAAGCGGCGGCGGCACCGCTGGCGACGCCAGGACCGGGCCCGGCGGCGCGGTTTCGGCGACCGGCGGCGGTGCCGACGGCCGCGGCGTTACCGGCGCAATCTCCTCCGGCGGCTCGTCGGGGAAGCGTTCGGCGCGGCGATTCCACGGCCAGTCATGGGCATCGCCCGGGCCTTCGATCCGCGAAGGCGGCGCGAGGTAGGGCCGGTCGAGATCGTGGCCGGGGCCGATCAACACCGGCGGCGCCTCGGGCACCGCAACCTCGGGCGGAATGATCGGCTCGTCCCCGTGATGGCGGCCGCCGCGACGGCCGCGGCGGCGGCGGCGGCGGCGGCTGCCGTCTTCCTCGCCACCCTGCGGCTGTTCGGGCGCGAAACCGCTCGGCGGCCCGAGATTCTCCGGGCCGGCAACGGCGCCGGGGACCTCGCCCAGAGGCGGCGCAAGCACATCGGGAACCGCGCCCGGAGCCTCGTCGCCATCCGGGCCCTCGTGCGCTTCCGGACCGGCGCGCATCTCGCCCGGCGCGCCGTCGCCGCGGCGACCGCGCCGGCGCCGGCGACGCCGGCGGCGGCGACCGCCTTCGCCGTCCTCTTCGCCGTCGCCTTCGCGGGGCGGGCGCGCTTCCTCTCCGGTAGCGGCCGGAGCCGCCAGTTCGGGCTCGCGCTCCGCGGCGGGGACGTCTTCCACCGGCGCGAAGATCGCCGGCATCTCCGGCTCCTCGACATGGCGCACCGGCCCGGGCGGCGGCAATTCGCCGGGGCCGCGCATGCGCGTGCGCTCGATGCGGTGGTCGGGCTGGATCAGCGACGCGTCGGGGGTGAACACGATGCGGACGCCGAAGCGGCTCTCGATGCTCGCCACCGCGGCGCGCTTGTTGTTGAACAGGTAGATCGCGACGTCGGGCGGAAGCTGCACGGTCAATTCGACCGCGCGCTGCTTCATCGCCTCCTCCTCGATACTGCGCAGGATGTGCAGCGACGAGGATTCGGTCGACCGCACCACGCCGCTGCCGCCGCAATGCGGGCAGACTTGCGAGGAGACCTCCTGCAGCGACGGCCGCAGGCGCTGGCGCGACAGCTCGAGCAGTCCGAAGGGCGAGATCCGGCCGATCTGGATGCGCGCGCGGTCGCTCTTCATCGCCTCCTTGAGGCGCCGCTCGACCTGGTGCTGGTAGCGGTGATCCTCCATGTCGATGAAGTCGATCACGATCAGGCCCGCGAGGTCGCGAAGGCGCAGCTGCCGCGCGATCTCGTCTGCCGCTTCCAGGTTGGTCTTGTAGGCGGTCTCTTCGATGTGCCGTTCGCGCGTCGCGCGGCCCGAGTTGACGTCGATGGCGACGAGCGCCTCGGTCGGGTTGATCACGATGTAGCCGCCCGAGCGCAGCCGCACCGTGTTCGAGTGCATCTCGTCGAGCTGGGTCTCGACCTGGTAGCGCTGGAACAGCGGGATCGACGGGTCGTCGTAGAGCTTGATCCGCTCGACCGCGCTCGGCATCAGCATCGCCATGAACTCGCGCGCGATGCGGTAGCCGTCGGCGCCCTCGACGAGGATTTCGTCGATTTCGCTCGAGTAGAGGTCGCGGATGGCGCGCTTGATCAGCGTGCCTTCCTCGTAGACCGCCGCCGGCGCCACGGACTTGAGCGTGAGCTCGCGCACGTCGTCCCACAGCCGCATCAGGTATTCGTAGTCGCGCTTGATCTCGGGCTTGCTGCGCTCCATGCCGGCCGTGCGCAGGATGACCGCCATGCCGTCCGGAACGTCGAGCTCCTCGATGATGTTCTTGAGGCGCTTGCGGTCCTGGGTGCTGGTGATGCGCCGCGAGATGCCGCCGCCGCGCGCGGTGTTCGGCATCAGCACGCAATAGCGGCCCGCGAGCGAGAGATAGGTGGTGAGGGCGGCGCCCTTGTTGCCGCGCTCTTCCTTGACGACCTGCACCAGCAGGACCTGCCGGCGCTTGATCACTTCCTGGATCTTGTAGTGGCGGGCCTGGCGGAAGCGGCGCCGCTGGCGCACCTCCTCGACCTCGTCCCCGCCCAGCGACTCGACCGAACTGGCCACCGCGGCGCGTTCGGCGATCTCGGCCTCGGGCGGTGCCGGCTCGGGCGAACCGACGAAACCCTCGGCGGGCGGCGCCTCGGAGCCGACCAGCGACGTCGGACCAAGATCCGCGGCCGGCGGCACCTCGATCGGCTGCGGGCCGGCGAGGCTTTCAGGCGCCGGCAGCGACGCCAGCGGGTCGGAGGCGGGCAGGTCCGCGTGGACATGGCGCGGCGGCTCGGCCGCATCGGCAAAGCTCGCCGGATTCGGCAACGGATCCGAAGACAGCGTCGGTTCGGGCGCGGCCTCGAGCGGGAGCGCGCGCTGCGCATCTTCCGCGGCTGGGGGCGTTTCGTCCGGGTCGCTTGCCCGTCCGTCGCGCGGCGTCAGGTCCTGCGTCAGCGCCGCGAGCGGCGGCGCTTCGCCGTCACCGTCATCGCCAATGCCGGGGTCTCCGGCCGGCTCGGTCTGCTGCTCGGACGCCGATTCGGCATCCTCCTCGCGCCGGTCGCGCCGGCCGCGCCGGCGGTGCTCGTTGCGCGGTTCCTCGTCCTGGTCGTCGTCCTCCGCGAGCAGGGCCTCGCGATCGGCGATCGGGATGCGCCAATAGTCCGGGTGGATCTCATTGAAGGCGAGGAAGCCGTGGCGGTTGCCGCCGTACTCGACGAAGGCCGCCTGGAGCGACGGCTCCACGCGGGTGACTTTCGCGAGGTAGATGTTTCCTTTGAGCTGTTTCTTCGTCGACGTTTCGAAATCGAACTCTTCGAGCCTCGTTCCGTTGACCACGACCACCCGGGTTTCTTCCGGGTGAGTCGCGTCGATCAACATGCGTTTTGCCATGCCAGAGCGAACTCCGTTGCGAACGGCGCGGGCTGGTAATCTCAGCGTCTGGTGGCACCGGCATTGCGGGTGCCTTCCGTCGCGCGCGAGGACCGCGCCGTGATGTCATGGCCGCTCGGGTCGGGGCACGGTCGGCTGTCTTGCCGTTCCATCGCGCGCCGTCTGACCCGGGGCCGGTCCACAGGCGCGTCACGGCATCGATGGGGCCGCCGACGCATCCTGCATTTCAGTGTCGCCGCCTCAACCGCACGATCGCGGCAGGTCTCCCGGACGCCGACCATCGGCGCCTCAAGGGCGGGCGGGGACGGAGGGCACCTTAGCCCGCGATGCGCTTTTCCACAATTGGTTTATTGCGGCGCGGACCGGGTTCATCCTGTCATATCGTTGAAAAAGTTAAGATTCTCCGGATATAGTCCGGGCCCGTTCCCGCCAGGCCGTCGAGTCGCATGCGCATTGCACGGTTGTTGTTGGCCACATTGCTGCTGGCGCTTGCCCCGTTGCCGTCACCGGCGACGGCCCAGCCTGCCGCCTCGCCGGCGGTCGTCGGCGCGATCTCCCTCAGCGAAGCCGGCGTCGTTACGCGAGTCGCAATCGAGCTGTCGCGCCGCGTCGAATATGAACTCTTCCTGCTCGACGAGCCCGACCGTGCCGTCGTCAGTTTCGCGACCGCGCGCTGGGGCCCGTCGCGGCGGACGGTCCGTCCCGCGGGCGTTGTATCGGGATACCGATCGCCCCCGCCGGACGCGGGCCGGGCGCGCGTCGTACTCGATCTCTCGCGGCCGGCCAAGGTACGGCAGGCGACCTTCGTCGCCAGACCGCGCGGCGCCGGCGGCATGCTGGTTATCGAATTCGAGCCGATTCCGGCCGAGGCATTCCGGGCGCTGGTCCGGCCGTGGGCGCCGAGCCAGAGCGCCGACGTCGCGGCGACGGCGCCCGCCACCGGCCAGCTGGCGGCGGTTCCGCGCGGCGGCCTGCCCGCCCGTCCACCCGCGCGGCCGGCCGCGCTGCCGATGATCCTGCTCGATCCCGGCCATGGCGGCGTGGACCCCGGCGCGATCAGCCGCACCGGCGTCCAGGAAAAGGTGATCACCCTGGCAGCGGCCCGCGAAATCCGCCGCCAGCTCGAGGCGACCGGGCGCTATCGCGTGGCGATGACGCGCGACGGCGACGAGTTCCTGGCGCTGCGCGACCGGCTGGCGCTGGCGCGCGCCTACGATGCCGCGCTGTTCATCTCGATTCACGCGGACTCGTTCAGATCCTCCGACGTGCGCGGGTTGTCGGTCTATACACTCTCGGAAACAGCATCGGACGAGGAAGCGGCGGCGCTTGCCCAGCGCGAGAACCGCGCCGACCTGATCGGGGGCGTCGATCTGTCGCGCGAGCCGGCCCAGGTTGCCTCGATCCTCATCGACCTCGCCCAGCGCGAGACGATGAACCGTTCGGCGGTGTTCGCCCGCATGGTCGTGTTCGAGCTCGGCCGCGAACTCGACCTTCTGCCCTCCAATCCGCATCGCTTCGCGGGTTTCGCCGTGCTGCGGGCGCCGGACGTGCCTTCGCTTCTCGTCGAGCTGGGGTATCTTTCGAACCGTACCGAGGCGCGCCTGCTGACCAGCGCCAATTACCGCAGGGATCTTGCGCGCGGCCTCGTCCGGGCGATTGACCGATTTTTTGCTGCGCCGCAGCAGAGACGCTAAAATTTTCGGAACTATGTTATAGAGTGGGCCGTTATCGGAACGGGATGAGATGATTCGCCATATTCGCAGATTCTTCGCGAAGCTGCTGATCCTCGCCTGCATCGCTTCGGTGATCGGGGGCGGGGTCGCTGCGTTCGGCGTCTGGTACATTTCGCAGGATCTGCCGGCCTACGATCAGCTGGTCGATTACTATCCCGCGACGTTGACGCGCGTGCATGCCAACGACGGCCGCGTGATGGCGGAGTTCGCGCGCGAGCGGCGCATCTTCGTGCCGATCGACCAGATGCCGCGGCGGGTCATCAACGCGTTCCTCGCCGCCGAGGACAAGAGCTTCTATTCGCACCCGGGCATCAGCGTGCCGGACATCCTGCGTGCGACGTTCCAGAACCTCGTCAACTACAACAGCAACCGGCGCCCGATCGGCGCCAGCACGATCACCCAGCAGGTCGCGCGCAACTTCCTGCTCGGCGACGAACTGTCGATCACGCGCAAGGTGCGCGAGGCGATCCTCGCCCTGCGCATCGAGCAGGCGCTGTCGAAGGACCGCATCCTCGAACTCTATCTCAACGAGATCTTCCTCGGCGGGCGCTCGTTCGGCGTCGCCGCGGCGGCGCTCAACTATTTCAACCGCACGCTCGACGAACTCTCGATCGCCGAGATCGCCTATCTGGCGGCGCTGCCCAAGGCGCCGAGCAACTATCACCCGGTGCGGCGCTACGAGGCCGCGGTCGGCCGGCGCGACTGGGTGCTCGGCCGCATGCTCGAAGACGGCCACATCACCCAGGCGGAATACCAGGAAGCGCGCGCGCAGCCGCTGGCGACGCGCCAGCGCGGCCCCAGCGACATCATTCGCGCCGACTATTTCGCCGAGGAGGTGCGCCGCGACCTGCTGGCGCGCTTCGGCGAGGACCAGCTCTATCGCGGCGGCCTGTCGGTCCGCACCTCGCTCGACACGCGCATGCAGGAAGCGGCGAACCGCGCGCTTCGGAACGGCCTGATCGCGTATGACCGCCGCCATGGCTGGCGCGGCCCCGTTTCGCGCATCGTCGTCGGTCCGGGTTGGGAGCGGCGCCTTGCGCAGGTGCACGCGCCCGCGGGCCTCGCCCCGTGGCGGCTGGCCGTCGTCATCGCGCTCGCCGACGGCGGTGCCGAAGTCGGCCTCACCGACGGCAGCCAGGGCCTGATTCCGTTCTCCGAGATGCAATGGGCGCGGCCGTGGCGCGAGAACCAGCGCGTCGGCAACCCGCCGCGCAATGCCGGCGACGTGGTGCAGCCCGGCGACGTCGTCGCGGTCGAGCCGATCGATCCGCCGCGCGCACCCGTCGCGGCGGCGCCGGCCGGCCGTGGCCGCGCCCAGACCGCCGCGCTGACGACCGTCCAGCCCGACACGCCGCCGACCGGCGAGGTCGCGCAGGCGCCGCGCGCGCGCCAGTATTTCGGCCTGCGCCAGATCCCCAATGTCAGCGGCGCAATCGTCGCGATGGACCCGCATACCGGCCGCGTCCTGGCGATGACCGGCGGCTGGAGCTTCGACGGCAGCCAGTTCAACCGCGCCACCCAGGCGCTGCGCCAGCCCGGCTCGTCCTTCAAGCCGTTCGTCTATCTGGCGGCACTGGAGAACGGCTTCACGCCGAGCTCGCTGATTCTCGACGGGCCGATCGCGCTCGACCAGGGCGCCGGACAGAACGTCTGGCAGCCGGAGAACGCGTCGCGCACCTATCTCGGCCCGACCACGCTGCGGCGCGGCATCGAGCTTTCGCGCAATTTGATGACGGTGCGCCTCGGCATGCAGGTCGGCATCGACGTCGTGGCATCCTACGTCGAGCGCTTCGGCATCATGGACCGGATGCCGCAGGTGCTTTCGATGGTGCTCGGCGCCGGCGAGACGACGCTGATGCGGATGGTCACGGCCTATGGCGAGCTCGCCAATGGCGGCGTGCGGATCACGCCACAGCTGATCGACCGCGTGCAGGACCGCAACGGCAACACGATCTTCCGCGCCGACCAGCGTGAATGTGCGAACTGCGCCGGCCTCACCTGGCGGGCCGGCCTGACTGCCCCCGAGCTGCCCGACCCGCGCGAGCGCATTCTCGATCCGATCACCGCGTTCCAGATCGTCAACATCATGACCGGCGTGACGACCCGCGGCACCGCGGCGCAGCTCGCCGCGCTCGGCCGGCCGCTCGCCGGCAAGACCGGAACGACCAACGAGGCCAAGGACGCGTGGTTCGTCGGTTTCTCGCCCGATCTCGTTGCCGGCGTCTATGTCGGCTTCGACCAGCCGCGTCCGCTCGGCCAGGGCGAGGAGGGTGGGCGCACGGCGGTGCCGATCTTCCGCGAATTCATCGCCGAGGCGCTGCGCGACACGCCGATCGTCCAGTTCCGCCAGCCGCAGGGCGTTCGCATGGTGCGCGTCAGCCTTGCCACCGGCCAGCCGGTGCGCGGCGGCGAGCGCGACGCCATCATGGAAGCGTTCCGTCCCGGCCAGGATCCGACCTCCGGCAACACCATCCTCGACGGCGGCCTGCCGGTCACGCAGACGCCGGGCAGCGAGCAGGGCGACAGCAGCGGGCTTTACTGAGCGCGACTGCGCGGGCACCATCCCGCTTTCGCCCGACCACCTTCCGATCGCAGATCAGGACATTTCGTATGCGAGCCGAAACCGCCGAGCGCGTGAACGCCATCAAGCAGTCGCTGGAACTGCTGAGGAGGCATCTTTGACTGGGATCACGCAACCAAGCGCCTGGACGAACTGACGGCGCATGCCGCCGATCCGTCGCTCTGGAACGACCAGGCCAAGGCCCAGAAGCTGCTGCGCGAGAAGGCGCAGCTCGAACGCAGCATCGGGACCGTGCGCACGATCGAGCGCGAGCTCGACGACGCGCTGACCCTGCTCGAACTCGGCGAGGCCGAGGGCGACGCGGGCACGATCGCCGAGGCCGACGGCGCGCTCGCCGCACTCGCCGTCACCGCGCAGAAGCGCGGCCTCGAGGCGCTGCTGTCGGGCGAGGCGGACGGCAACGACTGCTACATCGAGGTCCATTCCGGCGCCGGCGGCACCGAGTCGCAGGACTGGGCGCAGATGCTCCTGCGCATGTACATGCGCTGGGCGGAGGCGCACGGCTACAAGGTCGAGTTCTTCGAGGAGAGCCCGGGCGAAGAGGCCGGCATCAAGTCGGCGACGCTCAAGATCATCGGCCCCAACGCCTATGGCTGGCTGAAGACCGAATCCGGCGTCCACCGCCTCGTGCGCATCTCGCCGTTCGACTCGAACGCGCGGCGCCACACCTCGTTCTCCTCGGTCGGCTGCTACCCGGTGGTCGACGACACGATCGAGATCGAGATTCCCGAGAGCGACGTGCGCATCGACGTCTATCGCGCCTCGGGCGCCGGCGGCCAGCACGTCAACAAGACCGAGAGCGCGGTCCGCATCACCCACATCCCGACCAACATCGCCGTCGCGTGCCAGACCGAGCGCTCGCAGCACCGGAACCGCGAGCTCGCCTGGAAGATGCTGCGAGCGCGGCTCTACGAGATGGAACTGCAGAAGCGCGAGGCCGCGGCCCAGGCCGCGCACGAAGCGAAGACCGATATCGGCTGGGGCCACCAGATCCGTTCCTACGTGCTGCAGCCCTATCAGATGGTGAAGGACCTGCGCACGGGCGTGGAGACCTCCAACACCGGCGGCGTGCTCGACGGCGACATCGACATGTTCCTCGAAGCCTCGCTCGCGCAGCGCCTGAAGGGGGCCTCGGCCAGCTCCAACGCGGCATGATTCAAGGCCGGACCGACGACGCAACCACGGAGGATGCCATGAAATACGTCCTGCTCGGCGCGCTCTCCCCGACCTCGCTTGCCCGCCAGGAAAAGCGCGCCGCCAACGCGCGCAAGAAGGCGAAGGATCTCGGCATCAAGCTCGAGTCGGTGTTCTATACGCAGGGCCCCTTCGATTTCGTCGACATCGTCGACGCGCCGAACGCCGAAGCGATCCTCGCCTTCTCGGTGTGGTACGGCCAGCAGGGCTACGGAAAGATCGTAACCTGCCCGGCCTTCGACGAGCGCGCGATGGTCAAGGCGCTGAAGACGGGCGGCGTCCGCTGACCGCCGATCTCACCGCGCTGCTCGGCCTCGATCGGGCATCGGCACGCTTCGCCATGTCCGGCGATGCCGGGCACATCGTCGTCGACGCCGTCATCTTCGACATGGACGGCACGCTGCTCGACAGCGAGCGGGTCTATCGCGAGGTCTTCCTCGCTGCCGCCGCGGCGCTCGGGCACGACCTCGCACCGCGCTATGACGCGTTCATCGGCCGCAGCAGCGCCGATTGCCGCGCGCTGCTGGCCGAATGGCACCCCGAACTCGACTACGAACAGGTTTGCGCCGACGCGCACCGGCTGTGGAAGCAGCGGGCGCCGGACGACGTGGTGCCGGTCAAGGACGGCGTGCACGCCGCGCTCGACCGGCTCGATACGCTGCGCCTCGGCCGCGCGGTCGCGACCTCGACGCCCGGCGCGCGCGCGCGCGCCAAGCTGGCGGCGACCGGCCTGCTGCCGCGGCTCGCCGCAGTGGTCGGCGGCGACGAGGTCGCGACGCCCAAGCCGGCGCCCGACATCTATCTCGAGGCGGCGCGGCGGATCGGCGTCGATCCGCGCCGCTGCCTCGCGATCGAGGACAGCCCGACCGGCTTCGCCGCCGCGCGCGCCGCAGGGTGCTTCACCATCCTGGTGCCCGATCTCATCTCGCCGCCCGAGGACGCGCTGCACGTTCTCGACTCGCTGCATCTCGTCGCGGAGCGTCTCGACGCGCTGTTCTGAGGCGCCCGCTCAGTCCTGCCCCGGCGCGGCGTCGGGCGCGGGCGATGCGGCCTTCGATGCCGGTGCGTCGTGCGCGGCCGCCGCGGCGGCGCGGCGTTTCGCCAGGTGCCGCGCCGCGAGATCGCGCAGCGTGACATAGAAGACCGGCGTCAGGAACAGGCCGAACAAGGTCACGCCGATCATGCCGTAGAACACCGCGGTGCCCAGCGCCTGGCGCATCTCCGCGCCGGGCCCGGTCGAGACGACGAGCGGCAGCACGCCGAGGATGAACGCGAAGGCGGTCATCAGGATCGGCCGCAGCCGCAGCCGGCAGGATTCGACCACGGCATCGACGATCGAGCGCCCCTCGGCCTCGAGCTGGCGGGCGAACTCGACGATCAGGATCGCATTCTTGGCCGCGAGTCCGACGAGCACGACGAGCCCGACCTGGACCAGGATGTTGTTGTCCATGCCGCGGCTCATCACGCCGAGCAGCGCCGACAGCACCCCGAGCGGCACGATCAGGATGATCGCAAGCGGCAGCGTCCAGCTTTCGTATTGCGCCGCGAGCGCCAGGAAGACGAAGAGCACCGAGAGCGCGAAGATGTAGATCGCGGTGTTTCCGGTCTGGCGCTCCTGGAAGGCGAGCTCGGTCCATTCGAAGCCCATGCCCTGCGGCAGCGTCTCGCGCGACACCTGTTCGATCGCGGCGATCACCGTGCCGGTCGACACCCCCGGCGCACCCGCGGCCTGGATCGGGACCGAGGTGTACATGTTGTAGCGCTGGACGAGATCGGGCCCGGTGGTGTCGACGATGTTGACCAGCGTGCCGAGCGGAACCAGCGCGCCGGTCGCGCTGCGCACCTTCAGCCGCGCGATGTTCTCGCGGTCGAGCCGGAACGCCTGGTCGGCTTGCGCGCGCACCTGGAAGACACGGCCGAGCAGGTTGAAGTCGTTGACGTAGGCGGAGCCGAGATTGACCTGCAGCGTCTCGAAGATGTTGCCGATCGGCACGTTGAGCATCTGCGCCTTGGCGCGGTCGATCTCGAGGAAGATCTGCGGCGCACCGGCACTGAAGGTGGTGAACACCCCGGCGAGACCGGGCGTCTGACGGGCGCGGGCGAGCAGGGCGCCCGTCGATTCGAGCAGGGAGCGCACGTCGTCGCCGCCGCGGTTCTGCACCTGCAGGCGCACGCCGCCGAGATTGCCGATGCCCGGCACCGCGGGCGGCGGAATTGCGATGATGAAGGCCTCGTCGATCGCCTGCAGCCGAGCGAACAGATTGCCGACGATCGCGCCGGCCGGCTGCCCGGCCGCAACGCGCTCCTCGAAGGGGCGCAGGCCGGCGAAGATCACCGCCGCGTTGGTGGCGTTGGTGAAGGTGGCGCCGGAGAAGCCCGCGAAGGCGACGGCATCGCGCACGCCGGGCGTCTCCTGGATGATCTGCGAGGCGCGCTGCACCACCGCGTCGGTGCGCGCCAGCGATGCCCCGTCGGGGAGCTGGATCGCGACGATCGCGTAGCCGCGGTCGAGACTGGGGATGAAGCCCGACGGCACGCGCTGCGATATGCCGACAGTGAGCGCGGCGAGGACGGCGTAGATCGCGAGACCGGCCATCTTGCGCGAGACCAGCCGCATCACGCCGCTGCCGTAGCGCGACGCCAGCCGGTCGAAGCCGCCGTTGAAGCGGTCCGCCGCCGCCTTGAGGGCGCGGGTCGCCGGATTACGCGGCACATGGTGCGGATCGTGCGGCTTGAGCAGCAGCGCGCCGAGGGCGGGCGACAGCGTGAGCGAATTGAACGCCGAAATCACCGTGGCGACCGCGATCGTCAGCGCGAACTGGCGATAGAACTGGCCGGTGATTCCGGGGATGAACGCGGTCGGGATGAACACCGCCGACAGCACGATGGCGATCGCGATCACCGCGGCGCCGACCTCGTCCATGGTCTCGTGCGCGGCGTCGCGCGGCGACTGGCCCTCGCGGATGTTGCGCTCGATGTTCTCGACCACGACGATCGCGTCGTCGACGACGATGCCGATCGCCAGCACCAGGCCGAACAGCGTCAGCACGTTGAGCGTGAAGCCGAACAGCGCCATCACCGCGAAGGTCGCAATGAGCGACACCGGGATGGCGAGGATGGGGATCAGCGAGGCGCGCCAGGACTGCAGGAAGACCAGCACGACGAGCGCGACCAGCAGGATCGCCTCGAACAGCGTCTTGTAGACCTCGTTCACCGACTCGGCGATGAACTCGGTCGGATTGTAGACGATCCGGTAGTCGACCCCGGTCGGGAAGTCCTGCTTCAACTCGTTCATCCGGCGGATGATCTCGTCCGCCGCCTGCAACGCGTTGGTGCCTGGACGCTGGAAGATCGCGAGCGCCACCGCCGGCTGGCCGTTGAGGTAGGAGTTGGTGACGTAGTCGCGCGCCGCGAGCTCGACGCGCGCGACGTCCTGCAGGCGCACCAGCCGGCCATCGGCGCTCGCGCGTACGATGACGTTGCGGAACTGGCGCGGATCGGCGAAGCGGCCCTGCGTCGTCACCGTGACCTGGAAGGCGGCGCCGTTCGACACCGGCTCCTGGCCGAGCGCGCCGCCTGAGACCTGGACGTTCTGTTCCTGGATCGCGCGCACGACGTCGCCGCCGGTGATCCCGAACGACGACAGCCGGTCGGGATCGAGCCACACGCGCAGGGCATATTCGCGCGCGCCGAAGACGATGACGTCGCCGATCCCGTCGAGCCGCAGCAGCTGGTCGCGCACCCGCAGCGACGCGTAGTTGGAGATGTAGAGCTGGTTGCGGCTCTCGTCGGGCGACAGCATGTGCACGACCATCATCAGGTCGGGCGAGCTCTTGCGCGTCGTCACGCCGAGGCGGCGCACTTCCTCCGGCAGGCGCGGCGTCGCCACCGCGACGCGGTTCTGCACCAGCACCTGCGCGCGGTCGAGATCGGTGCCGAGCTTGAAGGTGATGGTCAGCGACATCGCGCCGTCGCTCGACGAATAGGAGGACATGTAGAGCATGTCCTCGACGCCGTTGATCTCCTGCTCGATCGGCGTCGCGACGGTGGCGGCGATGGTTTCCGCGTCGGCGCCGGGATAGGAGGCGCGCACGACGATGGTCGGCGGCGCGATCTCCGGATACTCGGCGACGGGCAGGGCGGCGAACGCGATCAGCCCGACGATGACCATCACGATCGACACGACCGAGGCGAAGATCGGCCGGTCGACGAAGAAGTGCGCGAACTTCATGGGGTGCCTATGCGGCTCGGGTCACGGACGCTCGG
>JAEUKZ010000071.1 GCA_016793045.1 Alphaproteobacteria bacterium | reverse complement strand
TCCGTACCGGGCTGGGTCGTCGCCAATGCCATCGTCGCGCTGCTCTATTTCGGCTTCGGCTGCATCGTCGGCCAGTTCTTCGCCGCTTTCGGCCTGTTTCCCGCGCCGATCTGGCTGCCGGCCAGCATCGCCATGGTCGCGGCGATGGCCGGCGAGTTGCGGCTGCTGCCCGGGATCTTCGCGGGATCGCTCGCGGTCAACGCGATCATATTCAGTTCACCGCTGACGACCGCCACGATCATCTCGCTGACCAATGCGCTCGGGCCCTTCGCGGGCGCGGCCATGCTGCAGAAGCTCCGCCCGCAGCGCGGGCTCTTCACGTCGCTCGGCGGGGTCATCGCCTTCCTTGTCTGCACGACCTTCGTCAGCCCGGGCATCAGTGCCGCCGGCGGCGCGCTCGCGCTCTCGCTGGGCCAGCAGGCGGACGCGCTGCACCCGTGGTCGATCTGGGTGTCGTGGTGGCTATGCGACAGCGGCGGCACGCTTTATCTGGCGCCTGCCATCGTCCTGTGGCTCGGGCTCGAACGCGAGGGCCCCGCGCCGCGCGGCGGCCAGGTCGTGCATGACCGGCTGATCTGGGTCGCCGTCGCGCTCGCCAGCGTCGCGCTTTTCCTCCTCCCGGCCGACTATCCCGGGGCGATCCGCTTCAGCCTTCCCTTCATGCTCGTGGTCCCGCTGTCGTGGATCGCGCTGCGCATTTCGCTGCGCTCCGCCTATGCGATGGTGACGCTGCTGTCGATCGTGGCGACGATCGGGACGGTCTCCGGCGTCGGCCCGTTCCAGGACCAGAGCGTGGCCAATCCGCTGGCGCTCGTCGGCGCGCTCGTTGTGCTGCTGGCGATGACGGTGCTGACGATCGTCGCGCTGGTCGCCGAGCGCCAGGACGCACAGAACGCGAGCGAGATGAAGTCGATGTTCCTCGCCAACGCGAGCCACGAGTTGCGCACGCCGCTCAACGCCATCATCGGCTTCTCGTCTCTGCTCGAGAGCCGTGCGGCGCCGCCGCTGCCGCCCGACAAGGCGCTCGACTACGCACGCATCATCCGTACCAGCGGCGAACACCTGCTGTCGCTGATCAACGACCTGCTCGACGTGTCCAAGATCGAAGCGGGCCGCTTCGAACTCGAAGAGGGCGAGGTGACGCTCGCGGCCGCGATCGCCGAAGCAGTCGACGTGGTGGCGATGCAAGCGCTCGCCAAGTCCCTGACGATCGACGCGACCCCGGGACCGGCAGGCTGGACGATCGCGGCCGATCCGCGGGCGCTGCGCCAGATCCTGCTCAACCTGCTGTCGAACGCGGTGAAGTTCACGCCGCCCGGCGGCTGCGTCTCGGTCGCCGCCACGCCGGGGCCTACCGGAGACATCGAGATCCGCGTCAGCGACAGCGGCATCGGCATTCCCGCGGAGGCGCTGCAGCGCGTCTTCGCGCCGTTCGAGCGCGCCAACCGCCACGACAAGCACCGCTTCGAGGGTACCGGCCTCGGCCTGACGATCACGCGCGGCCTCGTCGCACTGCATGGCGGCACGGTCGAGCTCGACAGCATCGTCGATCACGGCACCACCGTGACCGTGATCCTGCCCGCGCGCCGCAGCCTGCTCGCGCGCGACCGGATTGGGGCGGGCGCCCCCGCCGTCCTCGCGTCCTGATCGCCCGCCGTCAGTCGGTTCCGGACGGATCGCCGGGCGGATGGATGCTGGCGCGCGGGAAGCGCGCGGTGAAGCGGCAGCCTTCGCCGTCGATGCTCGTCAAGGTCACGTCGCCGCCCATCATGCGCGCGAGCCGGCGCGCGATCGCAAGGCCGAGGCCCACGCCTTCGTGCGGCCGCGAATAGGCCTGATCGTGGACCTGGTAGAACGGCTCGAACACCTGCTCCTGCTTCTCGAGCGGAATGCCGGGGCCGGTGTCCCACACGGTGATCTCGACCGCATCCGCGCGCGCCGCGACGTCGACGCCGACGCTGCCGCCGGCCGGCGTGAACTTCACCGCGTTCGACAGCAGGTTGATCAGCACCTGCAGCCCGCGCGTGCGATCGGCGATGATGCGCTCGCCGGGCGGGTCGTAGATCAGGTCGATGCCGCGCCGCCGCGCCGCCTCGGTCACGTAGGCGCAGGCGTCCTCGACGAGTTCGACGACGTCGACCGGCACCGCGACGACCGGCAGGCCGGTCTCCTCCCGCCGCGAATACTCGAGCACGTCGTCGACGATCTTGAGGAGGTGCTTGCCGGCCTTGAGGATGTCGCCGGCATAGTTGGCGTAGCGCCCCGGGTCCTGGCCGAAGCTCTGGCCCGAGATGATGTCCGCAAAGCCGATGATGGCGTTGAGCGGAGTGCGCAGCTCGTGGCTCATGTTGGCGAGGAATTCGCCCTTCGTCCGGGCCGCCGCCTGCGCGCGCTCGAGCGCCGAATCGAGCCGCTGGTTCTGCTCGTTGAGTTCCGACAGCGTCTCCTCGAGCTTGCGGCGCGATTCGCGCGAGGCGAGTTCGGCGCTGTACTGGGCGCTGATGTCGGTACCAGTGCCGCGGAAGCCCAGAAAGCGCCCGCCCTCGGTTTCGAAGAATGGCACGCCGGAGAGCTGGTGCCGGCGGGCGCGGCCGTCGCGGTCGCGCAGGTCGATGAGCACGCCGCGGAAGGGAACGCGCGCCTCGAGCGCGCCGGCGACGCGCTTGGCGTCGTCCGGCCCGATGCCGAGCACGGAGACCGGCCGCCCGAGCAGCAGCGTCGGCGGGACGCCGACGACCTGCGAAATGCGGTCCGAGATGAAGGTGATCTGGCCGCTTGCGTCGGTTTCCCACACCCAGTCCGATGCCGAGCGCAGGACGTCGCGGAACAGCGCCTGAACGCCGCGCAGACGCTCGACCGCCGCGGCCTCCGACGAGATGTCGTAGTAGAGCACGGCGCATGCGGCGAGGCGCTTGCCGTCGTCGAAGATCGGCAGGTAGTGGACGCGGAAATGCCGGCCGCCCTCGACCGGCAGCTTGCGTTCCTGGATGACGGTCTCGCTGCCCTGCCGGAAGCGCTCGAGCGCGCCGAGCACGTCCTCGTTGAGCTGCGCACGATGCGCCGGCAGCCGCGTGTCCTCACGCTCCAGGCCGTGGAGCTTGAGGTAGTTCTTGTTGACGAAGGCGGCGCCGTCGTCGATCCGCACGACCGCGAGCGGCGCGAAATCCTGCAGCACGACGTGGCTCAGCGCACGTTCGACCGGCGTGTCGAGCCAGCCCGCCGGCTCCTCGCCGAGGATCGCCAGCGCAGTCATCGCGCCGCCGGCCCCCTGGCCGGGCGCGGGCAGGATGTCGTCGACGCGCCTCACGCAGCACTCCCGGCCGGGCCGATGCGTCCGGGCGAGCCGGCCGGATCGAGCGCCTGGCGCGCGGCGATGTACTCCGCGTCGGCGCGCCAGTATTGCAGGACTGCGCGCGTGCGCGTGCGGTCGAGCGAGTCGAAGAATTCCATCAGCTGCGCGACGTGCGACGGCGACACCGATTCGGCCATGCCGCGCTGGGCCAGCAGCAGGATGTTGGCGACCGCGGAGCGTTCAAGGCCGAGCGCCCGGCACACGATCGCGAGGCTCTGCCCGCCCGGCTCGAAGACGAGGCGGCGCACGATGCGCGGATCGAGCCGCGCCATCTTGGCGATGCCGGCGACGAACACCGCCGGGCGGCCGCTGCGCAGGGCCTGAAGCAGGAAGCGTTCGTCGAGGATCTGGGTGCCGATCAGTTCGTCGACCAGGCGGCGTGCCGCATCGTCGAGCGACTGCAGGCGCGTGTCGGCAATCGCCGCGCGCGTCGTCTCCTCGACGATGTCGTCCACCAGCGCGGGGTTGACGGGGAAGGCCGCGAGGATCGCCTGGCGCAGCGCCGCCGACACCCACCAGTACATGCGCGCCGCGAGCCGCGGCGGCAGGTCGGCGCGGCGCACCAGCGGTTCCTGGAAGCGGTCGATACGCTCCGATTCCGCGACGAGGTACTCGAGCGAGCGTGCCGAAATCGCGGCATCGTGGTTGCGCAGCAGCGCCTCGATCGCGATCTCGTCGCCGCGTTCGACGATGGCGTCGGTCACGTCGGCGCCGAGCGGCATTCGCATCGCGATCGCCAGCAGGTGCTCGCGCGTGCGGTGGCGGACGATCTCGATCAGGTCGGGGTCGCGGAGCACCGGGCTGCCCTGAAGGATCGGCCGGGCGACGTCGATCTGGTCGTTGGCCAGCATCACCATCAGGTCGACCGGCGCACCGGGGATCACCGCGAAACGTTCGGCCAGCCGCTTGCGCACCTCGAATTCGAGTTCGCGCACGAGCTTCTGCAGGATGTCGCTGATCAGCGCGCGCTCGCGCTCGGTCAGGCGTCCTTCGGCGGTGATGTAGAGATCGGTGATGTTCTCAACCAGCGCGCGCTGGCTGGAACGCGACTTGTCCTGCGCCAAGCCAAGCAGTTGGCGCAGCGCCGCATGTTCATCAGGTGGCGGCGAATCGATCACGCCGCGGTTCGGGCCCACGCGCCCGAACTGAAATCGAACTCCATCGACGCCTTCTTTCCCCCGGTTTGGAAAGCAGTATAAAGATACTCAACGACTCTTTGAATGTAAACGAAGATTCGACCCCGTCCACAGCGTGGCAATTGGGGGGATAATTGGTGATTCTGGGGGATCTCCGGTTCGCGTTTAGCCCAACAGGCCTGGACGGCCGATGGGGCTGGCTGCTTCGACCGTTCCGGCCAGGCTGAGGACCCTTTCCTCCGCGCCGGCCGCCGCGGTGATCTGCAAGCCGACCGGGAGCCCTCCGACCAGGCCGCACGGCACCGAGATGGCGGGCACCGATGCGAGGGTGATCAGCGATGTCGGCGCCACCCAGTCGATGTACGTGGCCATGCGGCGCCCGTTGATCGTTTCCGGGTAGTTCTGTTCGACCGGGAAAGGCAGCACCGCCGTGGTCGGCGATGCCAGCGCGTCGAAACGCTCGAACAGGTCGAGCATCCGGTTGCGCACCAGGTTGCGGCCGCGCTCGCCGAGCGCCACGTCGCGCGGGCTCTGCGCCAGCCCGGCGCGGATGTTGCCCGCCAGGTTGGGGCCGAACTTGTCGAGCTTGTCGAGACGGTCGAAATGGCCGGTGACCATCAGTTCGCCGCGCAATTGCAGGAAGGCGGCGCGCCCGGGCGACAGGTCGAGCTCGATCTCCTCCACCGTCGCGCCGGCATCGCGCAGCGCGAAGACCGCGCGGCGGCAGGCCTCGTCGATCGCCGGCTCGACGCCCACCCCGGCGATATCCTGGCAGTAGGCAATGCGGACCCCCGCGAGATTGCGATCCGCGGCCGCGGCGGCGAAGTCGCGCCCGGCGATCGGCTGGAAGATCGGGCTCTGCCGCGCCGGGCCGGCGATCGCCTGGAGCAGCAGGGCAGTGTCCGCGACGGTCCGGCCCATCGGCCCGGCGACCCCGAGATGATCAAAGGGTTGCACCGTCGGCCACTGCGGCACCAGGCCGGGCGTCGGGCGCAGGCCGACGACGCCGCAGAACGCCGCTGGCGTGCGCAGCGAGCCGCCAAGGTCGCTGCCATCGGCCAGCGCAATCATGCGCGTCGACAACGCCGCCGCGCCGCCGCCGGTCGAGCCGCTCGCACTCAGCGCCGGGTTCCACGGATTGCGCGTCGGCCCGAAGATCGGGTTGTACGTATTGGCGCCTGCAGCGAACTCCGGAACGTTCGTCTTGCCGATCACGATCCCGCCGGCCCGCTTGATGCGCTGGACGACCAGCGCGTCCTCCGTCGGCACGTTCTCGGCATAGACCGGGCAGCCGTAGGTCGTGCGGATGCCGGCGGTCTCGGTTGTGTCCTTGACGCCGATCGGCACGCCGGCGAGCGGCCCGGGCACGGCGCCGCGCGCAAGGTCCGCCTCGAGGGCATGTGCGGTGGACAGCGCCTCCTCGGCGGCGAGGGTGCAGATCGCATTGACGACCGGGTTGCGCGCCGCGATCGCCGCGAGATGCGCCTCGATCACCGCGACCGGCGACAGTTCGCGCCGCCCCACGCGCTCGGCGATCGCGGCCGCGGACAGCTCGGTGATCGAAAGATCGGCCATGGGACTCGGCTCCGGATTCGTTCTCGTCGGCGCGGACTTTGCCATAGCGCGGCAGCGCTAGGCCACACGCTGTGCGCCGCGGCGGCGGCGAATAACCTCGAATTCGTGGACGAACAGCGCGGTGCCGACGACCGGCGCCGCCAGGTTGATCACCGGAATGCCGGAGAGCAGCGCGACCACGCCGCCGGCGATCCACAGCCGCGTCCGCGACGCAAGGCGCAGGGCGGTGACTTCGGCCAGACCGGCGCGGCGCAACCCGACCGCCTCGAAATACTCGCGGCCGAGCAGCCAGCCGTTGAGCAGCACGAAGACGATCACGTTGATGACCGGAATCCAATAGACCAGGACCAGGGCGATCAGATTGAGCCCGACCGCCACCACGGTGAAGCGGAGGGCGGCGCGCATCGACTGGCCGACGCTGGCCCCCGGCGCCGGCGGCAGGTCGGGATAGTGGCGGGCCTCGACGGCGCGGGAAATCTCCTCGACGTAGACCGAAATGATCAGCCCCGCCATGGCCGGGAACAGGAACAGCGGCAGGATGAACGCGGCGAGGCCGCCGAGGAGGTGGACCGCCCACTCGAGCCAGCCGTTCTCGAAGAACGTCGTGCGTGACAGCAGCAGCCACGTGCCGAAGGCGAGCACCAGATAGACCGCGAGCGCACCGAGAAGCGCACGCCAGAACACGCGCTTGAAGGCCGGATCGTCCATCTGTCCGAGCGCTTTGCGAAGCGACGAGATCATGCCGAGGTACCCCGACGTTGCGGTCCGTGCCTGGACAATGCCACATCCGGGGAGGTGCGTCGTGCGGCGAGGGCCGGTTGCGCCGGCCGCGCGGGCGCTCTAGGTTCCTGCCATGCCCGATACCGGCGTCTCCCCCCGCTCCGACCAGGCCGCCAGCGTGACCACGGTCCGCTCGGTCTGCCCGCATGACTGCCCGAGCACCTGCGCACTGTCCGTCGAGCGGCTCGACGAGCGCCGCATCGGCCGCGTGCGCGGCTGGGAAGGCAACGACTACACCGCCGGCGTGGTGTGCGCGAAGGTCGGCCGCTATGCCGAACGCGTGCATCACCCCGACCGGCTGGCGACGCCGCTGCGCCGAGTTGGCGAACGTGGCGTCGGCCGCGCGGCCTACGTGCCGATGGCATGGGGCGACGCGCTCGACGAAGTCGCGGAGCGGCTGACCCGCGCCGCCCAGCGCTACGGCAGCGAGACGGTGTGGCCCTATTTCTACGCCGGCACGATGGGGCTGGTGCAGCGCGACGGCATCGAACGCCTGCGCCACGTGATGAAATATTCGCGGCAGTATTCGACGATCTGCGTCACGCTCGCCGATGCCGGCTGGCTCGCCGGTGCCGGCGTGCGCCGCGGCACCGACGCGCGCGAGATCGCCGATTCCGACGTGATCGTCGTGTGGGGCGGCAATCCGGTGTCGACCCAGGTCAACCTGATGAGCCACATCGCGGGCGCGCGCAAGAAGCGCGGCGCGAAGCTCGTCGTCGTCGATCCCTACCGCACGCCGACGGCCGAGGTCGCGGACATGCATCTGGCGCTGCGGCCGGGCACCGATGCCGCACTCGCCTGCGCGGTGATGCACGTGCTGTTCAAGGAGGGCTTCGCCGACCGCGCATACATGGCGCGCTACACCGATGCGCCCGAAGCCCTCGAGGCGCATCTCGTGACGCGCGACCCCGCCTGGGCGGCGGCGATTACCGGTCTCTCGGTCGACGCGATCGTCGCCTTCGCGCGGCTCTACGGCGCCACCAAGCGGAGCTATCTGCGCGTCGGCTACGGCTTCTCTCGCGCGCGCAACGGTGCCTCAAGCGTGCACGCGGTCGCGTGCCTGCCGGCGGTCACCGGCGCCTGGACGGTGCGCGGCGGCGGCGCTCTCTACGCCAACTCCGCGCTCTACACGCTCGACCGCACGCTGATCCAGGGCCTCGACGTGCTCGACCCGTCGATCCGCCAGCTCGACCAGTCGCGCATCGGTCCGGTGCTCACCGGCGACCGGCGCGATCTCGGCGACGGCCCGCCGGTGACCGCGCTGTTCATCCAGAACACGAACCCGGTCGTCGTCTGCCCGGAATCGGCGCTGGTACGCGATGGCTTCCTGCGCGACGACCTGTTCACCTGCGTGCACGAACAGTTCATGACCGACACCGCCGCGATGGCCGACATCGTGCTGCCGGCGACGACGTTCCTCGAACACGACGACATCTACACCGCGAGCGGCCATACCGTGCTGCAGGTCGCGCGCAAGGTGATCGAGCCCTACGGCGATGCGCGCGAGAACCATTGGGTGGTCTGCGAGCTGGCGCGCCGGCTCGGCGCCGAACACCCCGGCTTCGCGATGACCGCCTGGGAACACGTCGATGCGATGCTAAAGACCTCGGGCTATCCCGACGCGGCGACGCTGTACGAGAACGGCGGGCAGGATTGCGCCGCCCCGTTCGCCGACGCGCACTTCCTCAATGGCTTCGGCTTTCCCGACGGCAAGTTCCGCTTCCGCCCGGACTGGGCGTCGATGGGGCCGGACGGCGACAAGCTGCCGGCGCTGCCCGACCAGATCGGCTTCGATGCCGCCACGCCCGAACGGCCCTTCCGCATGGTCGTGCCGCCGGCGCGCTCCTTCCTCAACTCGACCTTCACCGAAACGCCGACCGGACGCGGACGCGAGAGTCGGCCGACGGTCCTCGTCCACCCCGCAGATCTCGCGGCGCTGGGCTTTTCCGACGGCGATCTGGTGCGGCTCGTCAACGCGCGCGGCAACGTCGCGATCCACGCCAAGCCGTTCGAGGGGCTGCAGCGCGGCGTCGTGATCGTCGAGGGCATCTGGCACAACGGCGCCTTCGTCGAAGGCCGCGGCATCAACACGCTGACCACGGCCGAGCCTGGCTGGCCGCGCGGCGGTGCCGCGTTCCACGACACGTCGGTCGCGATCGTGGCCGCCTGAGCGGCGCACGTCCGCACCCCGATGTGCCCCCCGAAACGCGACCGGCGCGCCCCTCGCGGGGCGCGCCGGCATCGTACGATCGCGATCGCCGCGTTCAGCGCTGCGGAACGCGCGCCTCGGGCGGGGGCTCGATGTTGAGGGTCTGCAGCAGCGTGCCCATCGTGCCGAAGACACGGAACACGCGGAACTCCTGCAGGCGCTCGGTGTCGATCACGTTGCTGCGTGCGACGAAGAGCTCGTTCTCGCTGTCGAGCAGATCAAGCAGCGACCGCGTGCCGACGTTGAACTGAAGATCGTATGCCTGGCGCACGCGGGACGCGTTTTCCTGCTGCTGGCGGAACACGCCGAGGCGATCGCGCGCCGTTTGCAGCTGCGACCAGGCGATACGCACGAGTTCCGACGTGTCGCGGACGGAACGGCGCAGGTTCTCCTGCGATTCGCTCTGGCGGGCGACCGCGGCGCCGCGGCGGGCCATGTCGGCGCCGCCCGAGTAGATGTTGTAGCGCATCATCACCATGACGCGCGCGTCGTTGTTGCGGCCGCGGACGCCGTCGATGTTGTTGTTGAGCTGGCCGCCGGCTTCGAAATCGATGCGCGGCAGGAAGCGGGCATCGGTGCCGGCGAGCTGGGCGCGCGCGAACTCGGTCTGCGCGCGGAAGGTCGCGACGGTCGGGCTCGTGCCCTCGGAAATCTGGACGGCCTGGTCGACCGACGGCGGCAACGACTGCGTCGGCGGACGCACCGGGGCCATGCCCGACGGCGGCGCCTGGCGGACGACGGTGAAGTAGCGGATCTCGGCCTCGCGCAGCCGGCCCTGTGCTTCGGCCAGCGCCGAACGCGACACGTTCAACCGTGAAAGCGCCTGCTGCTCGTCGGCCTGATCGCCGCGGCCCGACTGCAGCCGCGCCATGACGCGGCCGGTGATCTGCTCGTGCTGACGGGTGTTTTCCTGCGCGGCCGCGAGGAGCTGGCGCTGGCGCAGCACGTCGATGTAGACGTCGGCCACGCGCAGCGCGATGACCTCCGCCACTTCGCGCACGCGATGGGCGTTCTGCGCGCGGCGGGCAAGTGCGCCCTCGACTTCGGAGTCGACCGCGCCGAAATCCCACAGGAGCTGGCGCAGCGTGAGTTGGCTCTCGGTGCGATGCATCCCGACCGTGTTGCCGCGCGTCAGCGGCGCGGTCCCGACGACGGTGTTGCTGTTGTCCGACCACTGGTAGCCGGTGCCGACGCGCATATCGATCAACGGCAGATAGCCTGCACGCGCCTGGCGGAGATCCTGATCGGAGGCGTCGCGACTGCGCGATGCCGAAATGACTTCTTCGTTTGCGCGCAGTGCCTGCCGAATGGCGTCTTCGAGAGTCTGCGACTGCGCGGCCGGCCCCGACGCCGCCGCCAACACCGCGATCATGGCCACCGAACCGGCGCGCCAAGACCTGCCCCATCCCCACTGAAACGTCTTCATGTCATCGACCCATTGTTGAGGTCAGCGCCGGATACACCCCCGCCGCGCCGACAGTTCAGCCGACGATCCTGCTATGCCTCGGTTTTCATTGATTCCCTTATCTCAAAGACCGGTGCCGCTGTCAAAACTCAGCCCAGCCGAAATTTGCTTATTGTGCGGCGGTGGTGCATTTTTGCAACATTGAGCGCACGACGAGGCTGCGCGGCGCATCCGCCTCAAGTCGAGCCCATGGCTGCCAGGGCTTTGCAGGATCAGTGCATTTTAATGCGCAGTTAAGCGGCCGCTGTTAGTTTGCGATGGTTAATGCGCGGGCGGTTCAGGCGCCGGGAACGGCCGCCGCCGCCTATCCATGTCAGTTGCGTTGGTCGATTGCCACAACCAAAGCCGACGAACGAACAGGCCGGACGAGCGAGCAACAACACCCATGCAATCTGCCCGAGCCGCCGATCCCATGTCGGAAAATCGGCCACCCGCCGACAGCGATCCAGCCGAGGGGTCCGCCGATCCGCGGGCCGGCGACATGCCGGCCGTCGCCCACGGCGCCAGCCCGCCGGACACGGCTCGTCCGGGCAAGGCGCCGCAATGGCCGATCGGCTCCGAGAACCCCGCCGACGCGCTGCTCGGCTGCCTGCTCGCGGTCGCGAAGATCTTCGAACGCCCGACCTCGGGCGAGGCACTGACCGCCGGCCTGCCCGTTCCCGACAGCGGGCTCGATCCCGACCTGTTCATCCGCGCGGCGGAGCGCATCGACCTCTCCGCCGGCCTGGTCAAGCGCGACCTCGACGGCATCCCCGATCTCGTCCTGCCCTGCGTCCTGCTGCTCAAGGACCGCCAAGCCTGCGTCTTCGTCCGCCGGCTCGCGAGCGGCCGCTGCGAGCTGATCTTCCCCGAGACGACGCGCGGCCGCACCGAGCTCTCCGCCGACGATCTCGCCGCGCGCTATATCGGCCACGCGCTGTTCGTGCGCCCGATGGTCACCGCGGTCGCGCGCGACTACGACGAGGGCGAGTCGACGACGGCGCGGCACTGGTTCTGGGGCACGATCGGCCGCTTCTGGCGCACCTACGTCCAGGTCGGCCTCGCCGCCGCGCTGATCAACCTCTTCGCGCTCGCGACGCCGATCTTCACGATGAGCGTCTACGACCGCGTCGTGCCCAACCTGGCGACGGAGACGCTGTGGGTGCTCGCGATCGGCGTTGCCATCGTCTACATCTTCGATTTCACGATCCGCTCGCTGCGCGGCTACTTCATCGACGCCACCGGGCGCAGCGCCGACGTGCTGCTGGCGAGCAGGATTTTCCAGCAGGTGCTCGGGACCAAGCTCGCCGCGCGGCCGCAATCGACCGGCAGCTTCGCCGCCGAGCTGCGGGAGTTCGAATCGCTGCGCGATTTCATGACGAGCATCACGATGGCCGCGGTTGTCGACTTGCCGTTCGTCGTGCTGTTCATTGCTGCGATCTGGTGGGTGGCCGGATGGGTGGCGCTGGTGCCGCTCGCCGCGGTGCCGATGGTCGTGGCGGTCGGGCTGCTGATCCAGATCCCGCTCAACAACGTCATCAAGCGCAACCTCCGCGAGTCCGCCCAGAAGCACGCCATCCTCGTCGAGGCGATCGGGGGCATCGAGACGATCAAGAGCGCGCGCGGCGAAAGCCGCATGCAGCGCCGCTACGAGACCTTCGTCGGCAAGTCGGCCGAGACCGCGATGTGGTCGCGCACGCTGTCCGCGGTGGCCGTCAACTTCTCGATCTTCGCCCAGAATCTCGTGACCGTCGGCGTCGTCATCGTCGGCGTCTACCTGATCATGAACGGACAGCTCACCGTCGGCGGACTGGTCGCGTGCAGCATGCTCGCCGGCAGGGCGATCGCGCCGCTCGGCCAGGTCGCGGGCCTGCTCGCGCGCTTCCAGCAGTCCAAGGCATCGTTCCAGACCCTCAATCGCATCATGGCCGCCCCGGTCGAACGGCCGCCTGGGGCGAACTTCCTGTCGCGCCCGCGCCTCCACGGCGAGATCGAGTTCCGCAAGGTGACGTTCGGCTATCCCGGCCAGACGGTGCCGACGCTCGACACCGTGTCGTTCCGCGTCACGCCGGGCGAACGCGTGGCGATCCTCGGCCGCATCGGATCGGGCAAGACGACGATCGAAAAGCTCGTCGCCGGGTTCTTCGAACCGCAGAGCGGCACGATCCTGATGGACGGCGTCGACATTCGCCAGATCGACCCGGTCGATCTGCGCCGCAACGTCGGCTGCGTGCTGCAGGAAGTGCACCTGTTCTCCGGCACGGCACGCGAAAACATCGTGCTGAGCCTGCCGCATGCCGACGACTCGCAGATTCTCGCGGCGTCGCAGATCGCCGGCTGCGACGAATGGATCAGCCGCCATCCGCAGGGCTACGACCTGCCGGTCGGCGAAGGCGGCAACCGGCTTTCGGGCGGCCAGCGCCAGACGATCGGCATCGCGCGCGCGATCCTCCCCGATCCGCCGATCCTGCTGCTCGACGAGCCGACGAGCCACATGGACCACGCCTCCGAGGTCCGCTTCCGGCTGCGCTTCGAGCCGTACATCAAGGGCAAGACCGTGCTGCTGGTGACCCATCGCAGCTCGCTGCTGTCGCTCGTCGACCGCATCATCGTGATCGACAACGGTCGCGTCGTCGCCGACGGACCGCGCGAGCAGGTCGTGCAGGCCCTGTCGCAAGGCAAGATCCGCGCGGCGCAGTAAGCGGCCCCGCGCGAACGCACCCGAACGGAGACCGCACACGATGGCGCGCAACATCATCCTCAGGAAGGACGGCGGCCCGGTCGCCGCGCAGGCCGCGACCTGGGACGATCTCGAATACGTCGCCCCCGTTCGCGCAGCGGGGCTGCGCGGGCCCCACCGCTACGCGCAAACGCTGCTGATCGCGCTGGCGGCGTTCGTCGTCGTCTTCCTCCTGTGGGCGGCGCTCGCCCCCCTCGACGAGGTCACGCGCGGCCAGGGCCGCGTCATCCCGTCGAGCCAGCTGCAGTCGATCCAGCATCTCGAAGGTGGCATCATCGCCGAGATCCTCGTCCACGAAGGCCAGCGCGTGAATGCGGGCGACGTCGTCGTGCGCATCAACAGCCCGACCGCGACCGCGGAGTTCCGCGACAACCTCCAGCGCTACTATTCGCTTTCGGCGACCGTGGCCCGGCTCGAAGCCGAGACCGAGGGCCGCGAACCGGTGTGGCCGGAGCGCGTCGGCCGCGAGGCGCCGCAGGTGCTCGCCGACGCCCAGGCCGAGCATCGCGCCCGCACCGACCGATTCCGTGCCGAGGTGCAGACGATCGAGCAGCAGATCCAGCAGCGCCGCCAGGAAATCCTCGAGAACCAGGCGCGCGCGGGCCGCGCCGGCTCCTCGCTCTCGATCCTCTCGGAGGAGCTGCGCATCAACCAGAGCCTCGAAGGCCAGGGGGCGGTGAGCCGCGTCGAGGTGCTGCGGCTGCAGCGCCAGGCCGCCGAGCTGCGCGGCGAGATCGCCGGCGCGAGCGCCGCGGTCGGCCGCGCCCAGGCGGGCCTTCAGGAGGCGCAGCGCCGGCTCGAGGAGCGACGCGCCAATTTCCGCCAGGAGGCGTTCCGCGACCTCAACCAGAAGCGCGGCGAGCTTGCCTCGGTCACCGAGCTCATCGAGGCGCGGCGTGACCGCGTCGAACGCGCGGAGGTCCGCTCGCCGGTCGTCGGGATCGTCAACCGCATCAACGTCTCGACCGTCGGGGGCGTGGTGCAGCCGGGTCAGGAGATCATGTCGATCGTGCCGATCGAGGACACGCTGGTCATCGAGGCGCAGATCAGGCCGCAGGATATCGGGTTCATCCGTCCCGACCAGACCGCGATGGTCAAGATCACCGCCTACGACTTCTCGATCTATGGCGGGCTCAACGCGCGCATCGAGAACATCAGCGCCGACACGATCACCGACCAGCAGGGCAACGCGTTCTTCAAGGTGCGGCTGCGCACCAACCAGGCCTTCCTCGGCACCGCCGACCGCCAGCTGCCGATCATCCCCGGCATGCAGGCCTCGGTCGAGATCCTCACCGGCCGCAAGACCGTTCTCGAGTACCTGCTGCACCCGATCCTGCGCGCGCGCGACACCGCGCTCAGGGAACGCTGAGCCGCGCGCCTCAGGACGCGGGCGCGCGCGGCGACGCGGCTGTCGCCCGCCGGCGTTCGATGTTGGCGCGCACCTGGGCCTCGAGTTCGGGCTGGGTTTCGATGAGGGCCCAGAAATCTCGGTCCATCAGGGTGAGCAGCGTGCACGCGGTCCGCGCGGTCACGGTTGCGCTGCGCGTCGTGCGCTCGATCAGGCCCATTTCGCCGAAATAGTCCCCGACGCCCATGACGAGCGGTCCCGAGGCGGCCGCCACCTCGATCTCGCCCGTCAGGACGAAATACATGCGGTCCGCGGCGTCGCCCTTGTAGACGATGACCTCCCCGCTCTCGACGCGCTCCGGCCGCAGCAGCCCGGCGATGCTGGCGATGCGCGCGGCGGAAAGGCGCGCGAAGAGCGGCACCTTGGCGACGAGCTGCCACGTGACGATGAAGTCGCGCCGGCGCACCTCCTCGATGAAGCCCGAGGCGAGGATGCCGGCGGGCATCGCGAAGCACATCACGCCGAGCACGACGGCGATGCCACCGATGATGCGGCCGAGTGGCGTCACCGGCGCAAGGTCGCCGTAGCCGACGGTCGACAGCGTCACAAGGCCCCAGTACATCGCGGTCGGGATGCTGCCGAACTTCTCGGGCTGGGCGGTCCGCTCGGCGAGGTAGGCCATGGTCGAGACGAGCACGAGCAGCGTCGTGACCACGCCGGCGCAGGCGAGGAGCGAGCGGCGCTCGCGCACAAGCACCGCGCCGATCATTTCGAACGCGCCGGTGAAGTGGATCATCTTGGCGAGGCGCAGCACGCGCAGCAGCAGCGCGAATTCCGGTTCGATCGCCGCAAGCTGGCCGAGGAAGAACGGTGCGATCGCCAGCAGGTCGATGATCGCCATCGGCGTGATCGCAAAGCGCAGCCGGCCGAGCAGCGGATGACGGTACTGCCGGTGCGGGTCCTCGACCGCGACCCAGAGTCGCGCCGCGTATTCGAGCGTGAACAGGCCGACGCTGAACAGCTCGATGCGGTCGAACGACGCATGCACCCACGGCGGAAGGTCGGGCAGCGTGCCGAGCACGACGGTCGCGACGTTCACGATGATCGTCGCCATCAGTACGATGCTGAACACCCTGCCGGGCAGGTAGCCGCGACGGCCGCCCTCGATCACCGCGTAGACGTTGCGCCGCAACTGTTCCAAGGCCGACCTTTTGCCCACCGGCGCCCTCCTCCGCCGCCAGTCTAGACCATCCGCGGTCCCATTACCGCGCCATCAGCACACTTAACTAATGCGCGCACTGAGTATATAGACTTGGATCAAGGAGAGACCCCGCGGGGCCAGGGACCAGGGCATGACATCCGCCGCACGCAGTCCGCAGCCGCAGGCGGGCGCCGAAGCCGTTTCCGAAGCCGGACGCCCGCGTGCGCTGCTGGTCGAGGACACGGCGTCGCTTGCCCATGTCTATGCGGAGTATCTGCAGCGCTGCGGCTGCACGGTCGAGAGCGTCGGCAACACGGCCGCCGCCCGCGAAGCGCTGAGCCGCCGGCCGCCAGAATTGATGCTCGTCGACATCCAGCTGCCCGACGGCAACGGGCTCGAACTGCTGCGGATGGTCAAGGCGCAGCAGATGCCGACCGAAGTGGTCGTCATCACCGCGCACGGCTCAATCAACACCGCGGTCGAGGCGATGCGCGACGGCGCCTTCGACTTCCTGGTCAAGCCGTTCAATGGCGACCGCCTGGCCGTCACCGTGCGCAATGCGATCGAGCGGCGGCGCCTGGCGGGCCTCGTCGAGACCTGGCGCGACAGCTTTGCGCGCGACAACTTCTGCGGCTTCATCGGCGCCTCGCTGCCGATGCAGGCCGTCTACCGGATCATCGAGAGCGCCGCCCCGAGCAAGGCGACGGTGTTCGTCACCGGCGAGAGCGGGACGGGCAAAGAGGTCTGCGCCGAGGCGATTCACCGCATGAGCCCGCGCCGGGAGCGGCCCTTCGTCGCGCTCAACTGCGCCGCGCTGCCGGCCGAGCTGATCGAGAGCGAGATGTTCGGCCACGTCAAGGGCGCCTTCACCGGCGCCCATGCCGACCGTGCCGGCGCGGCGATCATGGCCAATACCGGCACGCTCTTTCTCGACGAGATCTGCGAGATGGATCTCGGCCTGCAATCGAAGCTGCTGCGGTTCCTGCAGACGAGCGTCGTCCAGCGCATCGGCTCGACGCGGCCGGAGCCGGTCGACGTACGCATCGTCTGCGCCACCAACCGCGACCCGCGCGCGGAAGTCGCCGCGGGGCGGTTGCGCGAGGACCTGTTCTATCGGCTGCACGTCATCCCGATCCATCTGCCGGCGCTGCGCGAGCGCGAGGACGACGTCGTGCTGATCGCGCGGGCGCTGCTGCACAAGTTCTCGGCCGAGGAGGGAAAGCGCTTCGAGCGCTTCGCCGCCGATGCGGAAGCGCTGCTCCGCGCCCATCGTTGGCCCGGCAACGTGCGCGAGTTGCAGAACGTGTTGCGCAATGCGGTCGTACTCAACGACGGCGAAGAGGTGACCGCGGCCATGCTGGTGTCGATCGGCGGCGTCCGTGCGCTCGCCGCCGCCCCGGCGGCCGCCGTCACGGCGCCGCCGGCGAGCGCCGAGCCCGCACCGGGCGAGCGCAGCATCCGGCCGCTGTGGCAGATCGAGCGCGAGGTGATTGAGGACGCGATCCGCCGCTGCAACGGCAACATTCCGCGCGCCGCGGCGCTGCTCGAACTCAGCCCGTCGACGATCTACCGCAAGCGCCAGGCCTGGGAAGCGGGCGGCACGGGATGACCGGCGTCGGCCGCGTCAGCCGGCGTAGTCGGCCTCCGGCAGTCCCGTCACGCCCGGCCTCACCGCGAAGAGTGCGCCGGCCAGCGGCTGCTGTGCCAGGGCGTCCGCCGACAGGTTCTGCGCCGCGGTCGTGATGTAGAGCGTGTCGCGCGCCGGTCCGCCGAACGCGGCAGCGGTGACCTGGGTCACCGGAAGACGGATCGCGCGATCGACCTTGCCCGCGGGCGTGATGCGGACGACGAGGCCGCCGCCGTAGCGCGCGCTCCACAGGCAGCCGTCCGCATCGACCGTCGAGCCGTCGGGGCTGCCGGGTGCGTGCCCTGCCGCCGCGAGGACGCGCATGGCGCCGAGCGCGCCCGACGCGCGGTCGTAGTCGTAGGCGCGGATATCGCCCTGGCGGGTGTCGGTGAAGTACATCGTGCGGCCGTCCGGCGCGAAGGCGATCGAATTGGGCACGCGGATGCCGGACAGAACCTTCGCACAGGAACGGTCGAGGTCGATCCGGTAGAGCGAACCCACGGCTTCGGCCCCGCCGTCCATCATCGTGCCGCACCAGAACCGGCCGTCGCGATCGCACTTGCCGTCGTTCGGCCGGTTCTTCGGCAGATCAGCTTCGGGCGCCACGACGAGCGTGATCGCGCCGCTGCGCGGATCGAAGAAGGAGAAGCCGCTGCGCAGGCCCACCAGAAGATCGCCGCCCGG
>JAEUKZ010000060.1 GCA_016793045.1 Alphaproteobacteria bacterium | reverse complement strand
CGCCGAAGCCGAGCGCGAACTGGCCGCCATCGACAAGCTCGGCGCCACACTCGTCCTGCTCGGCGATGCCGCCTATCCCGCCGCGCTCGCTCAACTCGACGATGCGCCGCCGGCGCTGATCGTGCGCGGCCGGATCGAGCTCCTGGCGCGGCCCGCCGTCGCCATCGTCGGCTCGCGCACCGCCTCCGCGAACGGCGCGCGCTTCGCCCGCCAACTCGCTGCCGACCTCGGCGAAGCCGGGCTGGTCGTCGTCTCCGGCTTCGCCCGCGGCATCGACAGTGCCGCCCACCGTGGTGCGCTCGGCTCCGGAACGATCGCGGTGATGGCCGGCGGCGTCGATGTCATCTACCCGCCCGAGAACGAAACGCTCTACGGCGAACTGGTCGGCGAGGGCGCCGCGCTCAGCGAACTGCCCTGCGGCACGACGCCGCTGGCGCGCCATTTTCCGCAGCGCAACAGGCTCGTTTCGGGTGCGAGCCTGGGCGTGATCGTCGTCGAGGCGGCGTTCAAATCGGGCTCGCTGATCACGGCACGGCGTGCGCTCGACCAGGGCCGTGAACTCTTCGCGGTACCCGGTTCGCCGCTCGATCCCCGCGCGCGCGGCGCCAATGACCTGATTCGCAAGGGGGCAACCCTGATCCAGGGGGCGGAGGACGTCCTGGAGGTTCTGCGGCCGCAGCTAGGTGAGCCGCCGCCGCACCGTGCCCGACGGCCGCTGGCAATGCTAGAGAACCCGCCGGAAAACGCCCCCGCGGACGTTTCCGCGGCGCGGATCGTTGTTCTTGATTTGATCTCACCGACCCCCACGCCGATTGACGAAATCCTCCGCCAGTGCCATCTGTCAGCCGCAGCAGTGCTGACGGCGATCCTCGAACTCGAACTCGCGGGGCGACTACAGCGTCACCCCGGGAACCAGGTTTCGAGCATTTGTTAATCAAATAGTTACGCCTGCTCTGTTCACTGCCGACCTGAAGTTGGAACGGGGCCCCATGGACCTGGTCATCGTCGAATCACCCGCCAAGGCAAAAACGATCAACAAGTACCTGGGGGACAAGTACACAGTCCTTGCGAGCTATGGCCATGTCCGTGACCTCCTCGAAAAGGATGGCGCGGTCCAGCCGGACGAAGACTTCGCGATGACCTGGCAGATCGGCGACCGCGCGCAGCGTCCGCTCAAGGAAATCCAGAACGCGCTCAAGGGCGCCAAGCGCCTGTTCCTCGCGACCGATCCGGACCGCGAGGGCGAAGCGATCTCCTGGCATCTGTCGGAGGTGCTGAAGGCTGCGCGCTCGATCGGCGGCATCGAGGTCAAGCGGGTCGTCTTCAACGAGATCACCAAGGCGGCCGTCCTGGATGCGATGCAGCATCCGCGCGAGCTCGACCGTGCGCTCATCGAGGCCTATCTCGCACGGCGCGCGCTCGACTACCTCGTCGGCTTCACCCTCTCGCCCGTGCTGTGGCGCAAGCTGCCGGGCAGCAAGTCGGCCGGCCGCGTCCAGTCGGTGGCGCTGCGCCTGATCTGCGAGCGCGAGGCCGAGATCGAGGCCTTCAAGCCGCGCGAGTACTGGTCGGTCGAGGCCGACTTCGCCGCCGGCAGCGGCCAGATCTTCACCGCCGCCCTCACCCATCTCGACGGCGCGAAGCTCGACAAGTTCGACCTGCCCGACCGGGAGCGCGCCGAGGCCGCGCGCGCGGCGGTCGAAGGCGGCGCACCGTTCAGGGTCGCGTCGGTCGAGAAGCGCCGCGCCCGGCGCCACCCCAATCCGCCCTTCACCACCTCGACCCTGCAGCAGGAGGCCTCGCGCAAG
Organism: Alphaproteobacteria bacterium; assembly: GCA_016793045.1. Classification (GTDB taxonomy): domain Bacteria; phylum Pseudomonadota; class Alphaproteobacteria; order CACIAM-22H2; family CACIAM-22H2; genus JAEUKZ01. The sequence goes on along the minus strand of JAEUKZ010000060.1, from coordinate 19,188 downwards.
CTCGGCTTCGGCGCCAGCCGCACGATGCGCCTCGCCCAGCAGCTCTACGAAGGCGTCGACGTCGGCGGCGAAACGGTCGGCCTCATCTCCTACATGCGAACCGACAGCGTGACCCTCTCGAACGAAGCGCTGTCCGGCTCGCGTGCGCTGATCGGCGAGGATTTCGGCCCGCGCTACCTCCCCGAGGCGCCGCGCCTCTACAAGACCAAGACCCGCAACGCCCAGGAAGCGCACGAGGCGGTGCGCCCGACCGATCTGTTCCGCCGCCCGGCGCAGGTCCGCAGCGCGCTCGACGCCGACCAGTTCCGCCTCTACGAGCTGATCTGGAAGCGCACGATCGCCAGCCAGATGGAGAGCGCCGAGATCGACCAGGTCGCGGTCGACATCGAAGCCGCCGACGGCCGCACCCGGCTGCGCGCCACCGGCTCGACGGTCGTCTTCGACGGCTTCCTCAAGCTCTATCACGAGGACCGCGACGATCCGACGCCCGACGCCAAGGCGGGCGAGGACGGCGAGGACAGCCGCATCCTGCCGCCGCTCGCCGAGGGCGACCGCCCGGAGAAGAAGGCGGTGCGCGCCGACCAGCACTTCACCCAGCCGCCGCCGCGCTACAGCGAGGCGAGCCTGGTCAAGCGGCTCGAGGAACTCGGCATCGGCCGGCCGTCGACCTACGCGACGATCATCGACGTGCTGCAGAACCGCGGCTACGTGAAGCTCGACAAGCGCCGCTTCATCCCCGAGGACCGCGGCCGCGTCGTCACGACCTTCCTCACCAGCTTCTTCAACCGCTACGTCCAGTACGACTTCACGGCGAAGCTCGAAGACCAGCTCGACGAGATCTCCGAAGGCAAGATGGACTGGAAGGCGGTCCTGCGCGAGTTCTGGACGCAGTTCTCGGAGGCGATCGCCGGCACCAAGGACCTGACGATCACCCAGGTCATCGACGCGCTCGACGAGGAGCTGGCGCCGCATTTGTTCCCGCCGCGCGCCGACGGCAGCGATCCCCGCGCCTGCCCGAGCTGCAACGAGGGCCGCATCGGCCTGCGGCTGGGCAAGTTCGGCGCCTTCCTCGGCTGCTCGCGCTATCCCGAGTGCAAGTTCACCCGCCAGCTCGCCGACGCGGGCGAGCGCGGCGGCGAACTCGAAGGCCCCAAGACGCTCGGGGTCGATCCGGCGACCAGCGAGGTCGTCAGCCTGCGCAAGGGGCCCTACGGCATCTACATCCAGCTCGGCGAAGGGGCCGAAGGCACCAAGCCCAAGCGCGTTTCGCTGCCGCGCGACCTGACGCCGAGCACGCTCGACTTCGAGACGGCGCTGAAGCTGCTCGCCCTGCCGCGCGAGATCGGCGCGCATCCGACCAGCGGCACGATGATCCTCGCCGGCCTCGGCCGCTTCGGGCCCTACATCAAGCACGGCAACGACTATCGCTCGCTCGAATCGACCGCCGACCTGCTGAGCGTCGGCATCAACCGCGCGGTCGATCTGCTCGCCCAGCCGCGCAAGGGCCGCGGCGGCGGCGCGCCGGCGACGCCGCAGCGCGCCGTCGGCAACCATCCCGACGACGGCAAGCCGATCACCGCGGGCACCGGCCGCTACGGCCCGTTCGTCAAGCACGGGAAGATCTACGCCAACCTGCCGAAGGACCGCTCGCCCGACGAGGTGACGCTCGACGAGGCGGTGGCGCTGATCAACGAGCGCGCCGCCAAGGTCGGCGGCAAGCCCGGCAAGAAGGGCAAGGCCGCGAAGGCCGTGCCGGCCGAAGGGGCGCCGAAGGCCAAGAAGAACGCGGCCACGGCACCCGCCAAGGCGGCGGCAAAGGCGCCGGCCGCGAAGGCCGCCAAGGGCGCGAAGGCGAAGAAGCCGCGCGCCAAGGTCGCGGCGCCGGCCGAGCCCGAATCCTGAGTCCGGACGCGCTCCGCTGCCCAGTCGCCCCCCTCGCGGCAAGCACCGCGGACCGCCCCATCCCGGCCGGTTCGCCCACCAGAACGCTGCGCCGCGGCCGCGCGTGGTCGAGGTCGTCGCGATCGACCACGAGGAAGGCACCGCCGAAGCGCGCGCGGTCGAGCCGCCGGAGCTGACCGTCGCGATCGCCGCCCTCCCCGACCGTCCGGTGGCGCTCGGCGACCGGCTGCTCGTCCGCATCCAGCGCCGCGGCAAGATGCTGTTCGGCGAGATCATGCGCCGGCTGGGCCAGCCGGTGCCGGCACTGCTCGGCCGGGTCGAGCGTTCCGGCAAGAGCTTCGTGCTGCGCGCGACCGACAAGCGCGTGCGCGACGACTACCTGCTCACCGAGCTGCGCGGCGCGGCGCCCGGCGACCTCGTGCGCGCGCGCATCTCGCATCTGCGCCGCGCCGGCAAGGGTCTCGCCGAGGTTGTCGAGGTCATCGGTCCCGCCGACGGTCCGCACGCGCCAAGCGCGATCGCGATCGCCGAGCAGGACATTCCGGTCGAGTTCTCCGCCGCAGCACTCGCGGAAGTGGCGGCGGCGCGACCGGCCGACCTCACCGACCGCATCGACCTGCGCAGCGTTCCCTTCGTCACCATCGACGGCGCCGATGCGCGCGACTTCGACGACGCCGTGTTCGCGCGCCCGCAAGGCGACGGCTTCACGGTCATGATCGGCATCGCCGACGTGTCGTGGTATGTCCGTCCCGGTTCGGCGCTGGACCGCGCCGCCTACGAGCGCGGCAACTCGGTCTACTTCCCCGATCGCGTCGTGCCGATGCTGCCGGAGCGCCTGTCGAACGACCTCTGTTCGCTGCGGCCCGACGAGGACAAGGCGGCGCTGGTCTGCACGATCACCTTCGATCGCGAGGGCAAGGAGCTCGACCATCGCTTCGAGCGCGCGCTGATCCGCTCGGTCGCGCGCCTCACCTACGAACGCGCGCAGGCGGTGCGCGACCATGGCCGCGCCGACGGCGTGCCGGACCACGCGGTCGAACGCGTGCGCAACCTCTACGCGGCATGGGCGGCGGTCTCGCACGCACGCCGCCAGCGCGCGCCGCTCGATCTCGACCTCGCGGAACGGCAGATCGTGCTTGCCAGGGACGGCCGCGTGCAGGCGATCGCCACGCGCGCGCGGCTCGACAGCCACCGGCTGATCGAGGACTTCATGATCGCCGCCAATGTCGCAGCGGCGGAGCGGCTTGCGTCGCTGTCGGTGATCGGCCTCAACCGCATCCACGACCCGCCCGATCCGGTGCGGGTCGAGAACCTGCGTACGGTGCTCGAAAGTCTCGGCCAGCGCTTCGCCAAGGGCCAGGTGCTCTCCGCCGGCCAGTTCAACCGCATCCTCGCCTGGGCCGCGGAGACGCCGTGGCGCCAGCTGGTCAACGACGCGGTGCTGCGCACCCAGTCGCTCGCGGTCTACGGCCCGGCCGATCGCGGACATTTCGGCCTCGCGCTGCGCCGCTACGCGCACTTCACCTCGCCGATCAGGCGCTACGCCGACCTCGTCGTCCATCGCGCGATCGTCCACGCCCTCGGCCTCGGCCCTGGCGGGCTGTTCGCCGCCGGTCCGGTCGACCTGGATGAGATCGGCGATCACATCTCCGCGACCGAGCGGCGCGCGACCGCGGCCGAACGCGCCGCCGCCGACCGCTTCGTCGCCCTCTTCCTGTCCGACCGCGTCGGCGGCCGCTTCGCCGCGCGCATCTCCGCGACCGCTCCGTTCGGGGTGTTCATCACGCTCGACGAGACGGGCGCCGATGCCCTGGTGCCGCTCGCGCGGCTGCCGGGCGGCCCATGGCGCCACGATGCCGGCCAGATGGCGCTGGTCGATCGCCACGGCGAGATCCTTCGTCCGGGGGTCCCGGTGATCGCACGGCTCGATGTCGCCGATACGCTCACCGGCGGGCTGCTGTGCACGGTCCTCGACTACGAGACCGGCCCGGCGCCGTCCCGCGCTGGCCGCAAACCGGCGCCGCGCAAGGGCCAGCGCCGGCCGCGGGGGCGCCGGTGACCCCTGGTCAGGCCAATCCGGGCGGGCTATTTAACGAGGTCGCGGCACGGCGTAGGATTCGCAATGGTGGCGTCGTGACCGGCCTGGATCTCGAGGACCAAGGATGACGGCACAGGTGTCCTGCCTGACCGGCGGGATTGTCCCGCGGCGGGCAAAGTCGGCGTGGCGGTCGTGGCCGCGGCTCGTCGCGGTTCTGGTGCTGGTGCTCGTCACCGCCTGCGGTGCGACGCGCGACGATTCGCGCGGCACCGCGAATGCGGCGGAGACCAACGGCCCGCTCAGCCCGCGCTTCTTCGTCGTCGCCTACGAACAGATCGCCGACAAGTACGTCTCGGCGATGACGGTGAGCCGAGTCGCTCTCACCGGCCTGCAGGGCCTCACACGGCTGGACTCGCGGATCGAAATCCGCCGTCAGGCCGATCGGATCGAGCTGCGCGAAGGCGGCCAGTCGGTCAGCGTCATGCCCGCCCCGGGTCGCGACGATGCGCGCGGCTGGGCCGACCTGACGATGCGGGTCGTCGATGCGGCGCGCCAGCGCTCGGAGCGGCTGCGCACCGCGGACAGCGAGGCGATCTATCAGGCGATCATGGACTCGGCGCTGACCCTGCTCGACCAGTACTCGCGCTACGCCAGCCAGGAGCAGGCGCGCGAGGGCCGCGCGACGCGCGACGGCTTCGGGGGCATCGGCATCACGCTCGACACCGAAGGCGGCGGCGCACGCGTGCGCAACCTGCAGCCCGAATCGCCGGCCGAGCGCGCCGGCGTCAAGGCCGACGACCGCATCACCGTGATCAACGGCGAGGCCGTGCAGGGCCTGACCTCGCGCGACATCGTGCAGCGGCTGCGCGGGCAGATCGGCACCTCGGTCGACATCACGGTCAACCGGCCGACGACGCGCGAGACGCTGCAGTTCACGCTCGTGCGCCAGCTCATCGTACCGACCACGGTCGCCTATCGGCGCGACGGCAACATCGCCTATATCCGCCTGCTCGGCTTCAACCAGCGCACCATCGACGTGCTCGCCGAGGCCGTGCGCATGGCGCGGCGCGACATCGGCCCGTCGATCCAGGGCATGATCCTCGACATGCGCGGCAATCTCGGCGGGCTGCTCGACCAGTCGATCTCGGTCTCCGACATGTTTCTGCCGTCGGGCGAGATCGTCTCGACGCGCGGCCGCCACCGCCAGTCCGGCCAGGTCAGCTTCGCGCGCGGCCGCGGCATGGCGACCGATATCCCGCTGGTCGTGCTCGTCAACGGCAGCTCGGCCTCGGCGTCGGAGATCGTCGCCGCGGCGCTGCAGGACAACGGCCGCGCGGTCGTCGTCGGCACGGTGACCTTCGGCAAGGGCTCGGTGCAGACCGTGATCCCGCTGCCCAACGACGGCGAGCTGTTTTTGACCTGGGCGCGTTTCCACGCCCCGTCAGGCTACCCGCTGCAGGACCTCGGCGTGCTCCCGCTCGTTTGCACCAGCGGCGGGCGCCGCACGGCCGACCAGGTGATCGCCGATATCCGCAACGGCCGCACCACGACCGTCGCCGCAATGTCGACCTGGCGCCATGCCGACCACGAGAACCAGGCCCAGCTTCGCCGCCTGCGCGCCACCTGCCCGCCTGAGTCGAACGAGCGCGAGTCCGACGTCGAAATCGCCCGCCGGCTGCTCGCCGACCCGCAGCTTTACGCCCGGGCGCTGCGTTCGGCCCGGGCGACCGCCCAGGCGCGTTAACCTTTGGCGCGCGCAAGGCTTGACAGGGCGGCGCAGCCTTGTATTTTGCCCCCCTTCCTTAGACCTCGGACCCCGCGGGACGTATCATGGCCAAGTCGAAGCCGATGCTCATCAAGCTGGTCAGCACCGCTGACACCGGCTTTTTCTACGTGACCAAGAAGAACCCGCGGAAGAACACCGAGAAGATGACGCTGCGCAAGTACGACCCGGTCGCGCGCAAGCACGTCGACTTCAAGGAAGGCAAGATCAAGTAGCAGCCGGCCCGGCCGGTTACTGCCGCCCTGCGCCCAGGCGCGGGGCCGACGCTCCATCATCATCGGCGACCGCCATCCGCCCGCCGCGCCGCGGGCGGTGACGCCGGCTGCATGCGCCGCCGTCCTCCCCCGGGACGAAGCGGTTGCCCGCGGCTTTTGCGGCGCGCGGTAAAGCCGCCGCAGCGCGGGACGTCCGGTTGAACTGTCCCGCGCCTGCGCCAGTTCTTCTAGACGGCCTGTCCGGGCCGCGCCATCCATGCACAGCACAGGAGCATCCCATGCCGGTGAATGTCCTCTACCGCACGACCGCCACGGCGACGGGCGGACGCGACGGCCAGGCCGCGACCCGCGACGGCAGCCTCAGCGTCAAGCTCGCCACCCCGAAGGAACTCGGCGGCGCCGGCGGGCCCGGCAACAATCCCGAGCAGCTCTTCGCCTGCGGCTATTCGGCGTGCTTCCTGGGCGCGATGAAATTCGTCGCCTCGAAGGGCGGCCCGAAGGTTCCGCCCGATACCACGGTGAGCGCGACGGTCGGCATCGGACCGCGCTCTGAAGGCGGCTTCGGGCTCGAGGTGGCGCTGGAGATCGCGCTTCCCGGGCTGTCGCACGACGAGGCCCAGGCGCTCGTCGAAAAGGCCCACCAGGTCTGCCCGTACTCGAACGCCACCCGCAACAATGTCGCGGTGAAGCTCACCGTGGTCTGACGGCGGCGCGCCGGAGTCAGCCCACGGCCGCGGTCTCGGCCTCGGGCTGGTCGAACTCGACGCGGTTGCGGCCGTTGGCCTTGGCGCGGTAGAGCGCCGCGTCCGCGCGCGCCAGAAGCGCGGCCGCATCCTCCTGGCCGGGCCGCAGTATCGCGGCGCCGATGCTGATCGTGACGTTGAGCTCGTGCACGCCGTCATGCGAGATGATCGGCGCGGCCTCGATCTTCGTGCGCAGGCGCTCGGCGATCGCGCGCACGGTCGGCAGCGCCGCATCCTGCAGGATGGCGACGAACTCCTCGCCGCCCCAGCGCGCGACGACGTCGACGGCGCGCACGTTGGCGGCAAGGCGGTTGGCGATCGTGCGCAGCACGTCGTCGCCGACCGCGTGGCTGTAGGTGTCGTTGACGCGCTTGAAGAAGTCGACGTCGAGCATCAGCACGCCGACCGGCTTGCTGCCGTCGGCGAAGCGCCGCATCACGGTGTCGAGATGGCGTTCGGCGTAACGGCGATTGTGCAGCCCGGTCAGCGAATCGGTGAGCGCCATCGCGAGGCCCTGCTCGATCGTGCCGCGCAGCCTTTCGGCATAGCGCCGGCGGCGGATCTGGGCGCGGCAGCGCGCGATGATCTCGTTGCGGTCGACCGGCATCACCGCATAGTCGTTGATGCCGAGATCGAGCGCCTTGAGCAGCTTGTCCTGCGCGCTGTCCTGGGCCAGCACGAGAATCGGCACCTGGCGCGTCACCTCGGCCGCGCGCAGCATGGCGCACAGCCTCAAGGCGTCGAGCTTGCGATGCGCGAGGTTGACGATGATCAGCTCGAACCCGCCTTCGGCGATCTTGGCGTCGCACGCCGCCTGGTCGACGGCGACGGTGACCTTGTGGCCGTCGGTGGCGAGCGCGCGCTCGAGCACGACGGCGGTCGCCCGGTTGTCGTCGACGAGCAGGATCTGGCCGTTGCGGCCGTGCACCGCGGCAGCACCGTCCTGCGCGTCGTCGACGCCGAGGCCCTGTGCGGTCGCCTGGCGCAGCCGCAGTTCGTCGGCGGCCATCTTGAGACGCAGCAGCGAGCGGATGCGCGCCTGCAGCGCGGCGTCGTGCACCGGCTTGGTGAGGAAGTCGTCGGCGCCGGCTTCGAGGCCGCGCACGCGGTCCTGCGCGTCCGACAGCGCGGTCACCAGGACGATCGGGACGTGGCTGGTCGCCGCATCGGCCTTGAGCTGCCGGCACACCTCGAACCCGTCCATGCCCGGCATCATGACGTCGAGCAGGATCAGGTCCTGGGGCTGGCTGCGCGCGACCGTCAGCGCGTCCGGCCCGTTGGAAGCGGTCGTGACGTTGTAGTACTCGCTGTTCAACCGGTCGGCGAGCAGCTTGACGTTCGCCGGCGTGTCGTCAACGACGAGTATCCGTGCCGACATTGGGCGCCTCGCAAGTCCTCGCGACCGCGCCGGTCAGACGAGAAAGCGCGCTACCGTCTCGAGGAATTTCGAAACCGAGATCGGCTTGGCGATATACGCCTCGCAGCCGCCCTGGCGAATCTTCTCCTCGTCGCCCTTCATCGCGAAGGCGGTGACCGCGACCACAGGGATCGCCCGCAGGTCGGGGTCTTCCTTCAGCCACTTGGTGACCTCGAGGCCGGAGATCTCGGGCAGCTGGATGTCCATCAGGATCAGGTCGGGGCGGTGCTGGCGTGCCAGCTTCATCGCCTCGAGGCCGTCCTTCGTGGGCAGCGTCTTGTATCCGTGCGCTTCCAACAGATCCTGGAACAGCTTCATGTTCAGGTCGTTGTCTTCGACGATCAGGATCGTCTTTGCCATCATACCTCTCCCGATCCCATGGCTGTCCGGCCCGGCCCCGCTGCCTTCGCGCCGTCCGCCCTGGCTCGGTCCCGTTGCGCCGCCGTCACCCCGGAGTGCCGCCGGCCTTGCCCGTTCGAAAGCTTGAGATACCACGGATTCGCCCCGATGATACAGCGCCGTCGGGGACGGGCCGGACCCGATCCGAGCGATCGGAGGCCGGTCGTGGACACCGCGTCGGCGCTGGGACCGGTGCCGTGAGGCGATCGCAGCGATCGCCCCTGGCACGAGCCCAGGTTCTTGATAGACTGCTTTTGATTAACGTTTGGTCAACACGTTGACGACCTCCACCGGACTTCGCATCGGCATCGATCTCGGCGGCACCAAGATCGAGGGCCTTGCCATCGCGCGCGACGGCCGCGGCCTTGCCCGCCGTCGCACCCCCACTCCCCAGGGCGACTACGACGGGACGGTCCGCGCGATCGCCGAGACCGTGCACGCCATCGAGTCCGAAATCGGCGACACCGCGACCGTCGGGGTCGGCATTCCCGGCACGATCGCCCCGCGCACCGACCTGGTGAAGAACGCGAATTCGATCTGCCTGATCGGGCGGCCGCTCGGCAGGGACCTCTCGGAGGCGCTGTCGCGGCCGGTGCGGATCGCCAATGATGCCGACTGTTTCGCGCTTTCCGAGGCCACCGACGGCGCCGCCGCAGGGGCGCACAGCGTCTTCGGCGTCATCCTCGGCACCGGCTGCGGCGGCGGGCTCGTCTACGACGGCCGGCTGATCCAGGGCCCCAACGCGATAGCCGGCGAATGGGGCCACAATCCGCTGCCGTGGCCGCGCGCGCTCGACTACATGGACGAGCGCCCCGGGCCGCAATGCTATTGCGGCAAGCAGGGCTGCATCGAGACCTTCCTCGCCGGCCCCGGCCTCGCGCGCGACCACCTGGCCGCGACCGGCCGCGACGTGCCGCCGGCGGACATCGTCGCCGCTGCCGACCGCGGCGACAAGGCGGCTCGCGCGACGATGGACCGCTACGTCGACCGTCTCGCCCGCAGCCTCGCCGGCGTCATCCACATCTTCGACCCGGAGGTCATCGTCCTGGGCGGCGGATTGTCGCAGGCAGCACTGCTCTATCGCGAGGTGCCGGTGCGCTGGCTCGACTACGTCTTCGCCGCCGACGCCCGGCCGGGCGGCGAGCGCCTGCCGATCGAGACGCGCCTGCTGCCGCCGCGCTTCGGCGACGCGAGCGGCGTGCGCGGCGCGGCATGGCTGTGGCCGGCGGACCGCTGAGCCCGGCCGTTTCGCAGCCAGGATGATCAGCACCCGGACTGCGGCAGCGGCTCCAGGCGGTCGAGGCGGGCGCGGATCGAGAACTCGCCGTATTCGAACAGGAAGTCGCCGCCGACGCCGTTCTCGAACAGGCGCATGCTGAGTTCGTAGTCCGGCTCGGTCGACCCGTCGCCGGTCTTGAAATAGGCGATCCGCACGCGCCACGACCGCCCCGACACGAGGCTTGCGGCGATGTTGGCGCCGCTCGGCGGGTCGCCGGCCACGGCCTGCGCGATCACCGCATTGGTGTCGAACGCGCCGTCGAGCGTCGCGCCGTCGAACACCATGCGCGCCATCGAGCGGTCGCCCGCGGCGGCGCGCGCGATCAGCATCCGGGTGTGCTCGGTCGGAAAGACCGTGCCCGGCGGCAGTTCGACCGTCTCCCCGTCCGGTTCGCTGAACACCGCACGGCCGCCGCCCTCCCCGGTGCGCGCGGCGCGTCCGCGCAACTGCTCGGTCACCTCGTTGTCGACGACGGTCCGCACGCTGAACCGGTAGTTACGGCCGTCCGCCGATTCGAAGCTCGAGAAGCTGATGTCGTTCTCGATCGCCTGTCCGTCGCTGTCGTAGATGCGGAAGGTCATGCGCTGGTTGAGCGTCCAGCCCTCGCAGACCGCGCTCCAGTCGAACACCATCACGCCTTCGATGCCGGTGATGCCGCTGTTGGGCCGCGCGGAACCGAGGCTGAGCGTATAGGCTGCGCGATGCGGGACGATCTCCGCGCCCGCCGGCACGCTCGCCAGAAGCGCCGCGACGAAACCGAGCGCGCCAATCACCGATCTGAGCTTCATCACGCCCACGCCTCTCTCGCGACGATGGCCCCGCGGCCGGCCCCCTGCCGGATGCCGCTCCGCCCCGACTATAGCCGAGCCGCGCCCGCGGCGCCGCGCCTTTGCGCGGGGCCGGCGCCGCGGGCGGCAGCCGGTCAGCCCTTGGCCTTGGGAAGTTCGAGCCGGATGTGGAGTTCCTTGAGCCGCGCCGCGTCGACCGTCGACGGCGCGCCCATCAGCAGGTCCATCGCCTGCTGGTTCATCGGGAAGGTCACCACCTCGCGGATGTTCGGCACGTCGGCGAGCAGCATGACGATGCGGTCGATTCCCGGCGCCGATCCGCCGTGCGGCGGCGCGCCGAACTTGAAGGCGTTGAGCATGCCGCCGAAGCGCGTCTCGACGTCCTCCTGCGAATAGCCCGCGATCTCGAACGCCTTGTACATGATGTCGGGCCGATGATTGCGGATCGCGCCCGAGGACAGCTCGACGCCGTTGCACACGATGTCGTACTGGAACGCCTTGATCGTCAGCGGGTCCTTCGTCTCCAGGGCCTCGAGCCCGCCCTGCGGCATCGAGAACGGGTTGTGGCTGAACTCGATCTTGCCGGTGTCCTCGTTCATCTCGTACATCGGGAAGTCGACGATCCAGCAGAACTTGAACTCGTTCCTGGCGATCAGCTCCATCTCGTCGCCGAGCTTGCGGCGCACCGCGCCGGCGAACTTCGCGGCCTCGAGCGGCTTGTCGCAGACGAAGAACACCGCATCGCCGTCGCCGGCACCGGTCAGCGCCTTCAACGAATCGAGCCGCGGCGCGTCGAGGAACTTGGCGATCGGACCTTTGGCCGCGCCGGCCTCGAGCACGACATAGCCGAGGCCCGGCTTGCCCTCGCCGCGCGCCCAGTCGTTGAGCTTGTCGAAGAAGCTGCGCGGCCGGCTCGCGACCGCGGGCGCGCGGATCGCGCGCACGACGCCGCCGGCCTCCACCGCCTTGGCGAAGACCTGGAACGACGAGCCGCGGAACACGTCGCTCGCCTCGACGATCACCAGCGGGTTGCGCAGGTCGGGCTTGTCGGAGCCGTACTTGAGCATCGCCTCGTCATAGGCGATGCGCGGAAACGGCGGCTTGGTCACCGCGCGGCCGTCGGCGAACTCCTCGAACACCCCCGCGAGCACGGGCTCGATGGCGGAGAAGACGTCCTCCTGGGTGACGAACGACATCTCGAAGTCGAGCTGATAGAACTCGCCCGGCGAGCGGTCGGCGCGGCCGTCCTCGTCGCGGAAGCACGGCGCGATCTGGAAGTAGCGGTCGAAGCCGGCGACCATCAGCAGCTGCTTGAACTGCTGCGGCGCCTGCGGCAGGGCGTAGAACTTGCCGGGATGGACGCGGCTCGGCACCAGGTAGTCGCGGGCCCCCTCGGGCGACGACGAGGTCAGGATCGGCGTCTGGAACTCGGTGAAGCCCTGCGCGATCATGCGCCGGCGGATCGACGCGATCACGCCCGCGCGCAGCTTGATGTTCTTCTGCATGCGCTCGGTGCGCAGGTCGAGGAAGCGGTAGCGCAGCCGCAGATCCTCCGGGAAATCGCCTTCCTGGTTGACCTGGATCGGCAGCACCTCGGCCGCCGACTGCACCGCGAACTCCTCCGCGGCAAGCTCGATCTCGCCGGTCGGCAGCTTGGCGTTGACGGTCTCCTTGCTGCGGGCCACCACCGTGCCGGTGATCGTCACCACGCTTTCGGGCCGCGCCGCCTCGATCGCCTTGAACAGCGCGTTCGAGGTGTCGACGACGCATTGCGTGATGCCGTAGTGGTCGCGCAGGTCGACGAACAGCAGCTGACCGTGATCGCGCTTGCGGTGCACCCAGCCCGAAAGACGGACGCGGGCGCCGACATCGGCGGCGCGAAGCTGGCCGCAGGTATGGGTGCGGTAGGCGTGCATGGAAACCGAAACTCCTGAGCCGGAAAAGGACGCCAAAGCGCACCAAAGCGGCCGGATTGTCAAGGCGCGACGCGGCATGGCCGGGAGCGGCCGGTGCCGGCGATCGCCGGCCGGCGGGTTGCGCGACTCGTGTTAACCTCAACTCGTCTTCGATCCTCCCGATTCGCGCCGACTGCCTCCAAGAAAATGCGTGCCGACCGGAGTATGCCCATGAGCGCCCTCGCCTCCACCCTTCGCCCCGTCGCCTATCGCGAAGCCAGCCGCGCCATGATGGCGTTGCGCTACGGCTTCCCGGTCGCCGGCATCGATATCAAGATCGACCCGCAGACGGGAGCAGCCGTGGCAACGACGCGGATCGGCTCGTTCGCCCCGCTGCTGTCGCTCGACGATGCCGGTGCCTTCCTGCGCCAGCGCCTGAAGACCGTCTACGCCGGCGCGATCGGCCAGCTTCTCGCCGACGCTCCGGCGACGACCGCCGATCCGGAGACGCTGATCACCGACGACCTGGCTATTCGCGACGACATCGTGCGCGCGGGCGAACTGCTCGCCGTGCTGCGCGCCATCGAGTATCCCGGCGACCCGTTCGAGCTCGACGTGCCCGACCAGCGTACCGCGGAGCTGCGCGGGGCGCTGGTGCGCTCGACCCGCGACATCCTCGCCCGCAAGAAATTCACCGAGGCGATACGCGAGGTCGTCGAACTCGCCGCCGCCGCGCAGCGCGGCAGCGGAGCGGTTCATCTCGGCGCCGACGTGCTCGGCGCAATCGCCGAGCAGTACGCGCTCGCGATCGCGCCGTGAACGCCGCGCCCGCGTCGCCCGCCGTCCATCGCCCCACAGCACCGCTTGGCGCGGACGCCGCGCCCGTGTAAAACCCCGCCGTGCGTCTGATCACCGACTCTGCCGAACTTGCCGAATTCTGCGCTCGCCTGGCCACGGCTGACTTCGTCACCGTGGACACCGAGTTCATGCGCGAGCGCACCTATTGGCCCCGCCTCTGCCTCGTCCAGCTCGCCGGGCCGCAGGATGCCGCCTGCGTCGACCCGCTGATGCCGGGGATCGACCTCGAGCCGCTCATCAAGCTGATGTACGAGCCGCGCGTGCTCAAGGTCTTCCATGCCGCGCGCCAGGACCTCGAGATCTTCTTCAACCTGACCGGCCGCGTGCCCGCGCCGCTCTTCGACACCCAGGTCGCGGCGATGGTCTGCGGCTTCGGCGAGGCCGCGAGCTACGAGACGCTGGTCAACCAGCTCGCGCGCGAGCAGATCGACAAGTCGATGCGCTTCACGGACTGGGCGGCGCGACCGCTCAGCGACCGCCAGATCGCCTACGCGCTCGCCGACGTGACGCATCTGCGCGTGGTCTACCAGGCGCTGGCCGACCGCCTGATGAAGACCGGCCGCGCCGGCTGGCTCGAAGAGGAAATGGCGACGCTGCTCGATCCGATCACCTACCGAACGACGCCGGAGGAGGCGTGGCGGCGCCTGAAGCCGCGCACCGCGCGCCCGCGCGTGCTCGCGGTGCTGCGCGAGGTCGCGGCGTGGCGAGAGCGCGAGGCGCAGCGCCGCGACGTGCCGCGCGTGCGCATCGTGCGCGACGAGGCCCTGCTCGAAATCGCGGTCGCCGCTCCGACCACCGCCGACGCCCTCGCGCGCACCCGCGGCCTGTCGCAGGGTTTCGCCGAGGGCAGGCTCGGACAGGATCTGCTCGAAGCCGTGGCGCGCGGCCGCACGATGCCGGAATCGGAGATCCCGACCCTGCCGCCGGCGCCGGTTTCGCCGCCCGGAATCGGGCCGATCGTCGAACTCCTCAAGGTGCTGCTCAAGATCAAGTGCGAGGAGCACCACGTCGCGCCCAAGCTCGTCGCCAGCTCGAGCGACCTCGAGCGCATCGCGTCGGACGACGACGCCGACGTGCCGGCGATGAAGGGATGGCGGCGCGAGGTGTTCGGCCTCGAAGCCCTCGCGCTGAAGCACGGCCGCATCGCCCTCTCGATGAAGGGGCGCCGCATCGTGATGCTGGACCTCGCCCGCGCCGAAGCGGCGAGTTGAACATCCGTCGTTTCCAGGTTCCGATTGCGTAGAGGCCGGGCCGCCCATCGGCACGCTTCGCGAACGGCCGCCGCCCCTACCCCGCGTAGGCCACCAGCGCCTTGCGGTCGAGGGCGCGGGCGAGCGCTTCGAGGCGGCGTTCCACCGTCTCGCCGATCAGCATGCGGCCGCCGCGCGGCACCTTGAGCTTCAGCGCGCTGCCGCCGAGCGAAAGCTTCATGCCCTTGAGCAGGTCGGCGGAGCCGCCGGCGAGCGTGTAGGCGAGGCGCAGCGCCAGGCCGACGCGGAAGGCGTCGCGCAGCCGGTCCTCGTCGAGCAGCCGGAAGGCCTGGCGGGTGACGTCGCCCTCGGCGATGCCGGCGTAGCGCGTGAACACGGCGAGCGCGACATAGGCGCGCCCCGGATGATCGATGCCCGACACCGGCAGGTGCAGCAGCCGGTTGAATGCGCTCACGGCGCGATAGTCGGGATGCTCCGCCCAGCCGATGTCGCTGAGCAGCGCCGACGCCCGCCGCAGCCGGTCGAGCGGCGCGTTCGACTTGCCGAGCACCGGCTCGACCCAGCGCAGCAGCGCCGCCCCGTCGACGCCGGCGCGCCCGAAATGGCGCCCCTGCTCCTCGGCGCTCGCCAGCAGCGGGTCGCGCCGCCGCTCGGCCGGACCGAGCCGGTCGTAGAGGCAGCCTTCGCGCAGCCCGTAGGCCGAGAAGACCAGGCGCTCCGGCTTGGCGCGGCGCAGCAGCTGGCGCAGCACCAGCGCCGCGAGCGGCAGGGTTTCGAGCCGCTTGCGCGGGACCGGCGCGATGCGCTCGAGCGAGTCGCGGCTGAGATTGCCGATCAGCTCGAGGAAGTCCTCGGCCTTGGCGCGCGACATCGAATAGTTGTGGATCACATGCAGCGGATAGCTCTGCTGCGCCATGTGGAGCCGCGCGAGCGCGCGCCACGCGCCGCCGACGGCGATGAAGTCGTGGCCGCCGACCCTGTCGAGCCAGGGCAGGTCCTGCAGCCGCTCGCGCACGATGTCGCCGAGCGCGGCGCGGCGCTTCTCCGCCATCTCCTTGAGGCGCAACGGCCCGATCGGCAGCGTGACGTGGCGGCCGAGCCGGCCGCGGTCGAGCGCCACGATCTCGAGGCTGGCGCCGCCGAGGTCGCCCATCGCGCCGTCGGCATCGGGCATGCCGGAGACGACGCCAAGCGCCGAGAGCCGCGCCTCCTCCCCGCCGTCGAGCGTGCGGATCTTGAGGCCGGTCTCGCGCCGCACCGCCTGGGTGAATGCAGCCCCGTTGGTGGCGTCGCGCACCGCGGCCGTGCCGACGAGGTCGAGCGTCGCGACGCCGAAGCCGCGCGCGAGCGCCGCGAAGCGCGCGAGGTTGGACAGCGCCAGCCGGGCCGCGTCGTCGCCGATCCGGCCGGTGCGTTCGAGGTCGCGCCCGAGGCCGCACAGCACCTTTTCGTTGAAGAGCGGCAGCGCCGAGCGCACCAGCCCGTCGAACACGACGAGGCGGATCGAGTTGGAGCCGATGTCGACGACGCCGTAGCGGCCGGGTCGCGGCCGCGGTCGCTTTCGCCGTCCGCTGGTCACGTCGGCTGGAACGGCAGGACGGCCCCTGCGCCCGCTTTGCGCAGGGACTTGCCGCGGCCGGACAGGCTGGGGTTGGTCATGAAGAACTTGTGCGCGCTGAAGGCATCTGGGGTCGCCGGGAGGCGGGTATACGCGCCGTCGGGGCCGAGCGTCCAGCTCTGCGCCACGTCGCGCAGATTGGCGACCATGATCTGGTCCTGCACCTGCTGGTGGACGGTCGGATTCTCGATCGGCACCAGCGCCTCGACGCGGCCGTCGAGGTTGCGCGGCATCCAGTCGGCCGAGGAGATGAACACCTTCGATTCCGGATGCGGCAGGCCCTTGCCCGCACCGAAGCAGACGACGCGGCCGTGTTCGAGGAAGCGCCCGATCAGGCTGCGCACGCGGATGCTCTCCGACATGCCCGGCACGCCCGGACGCAGGCAGCAGATCCCGCGGATGACGAGGTCGATCTTCACGCCGGCGCGGCTCGCCCTGTAGAGCGCGTCGATGATCGAGGGATCGACGAGCGAATTGAGCTTCGCCCAGATTGCCGCCGGGCGGCCCGCCTTGGCGTGCTCGATCTCGTCCTCGATGAGCTGGACCAGCGTCTTGCGAAGCGTGATCGGCGCGAACGCGAGCTTCTCCATGCGTTCGGGCCGCGCATAGCCGGTCATGTAGTTGAACAGCCGTGCCGCGTCGCGCGCGAGCGCCGGATCGCAGGAGAAGAACGACAGGTCGGTGTAGATCCTCGCCGTGACCGGATGATAGTTGCCGGTGCCGAAATGGCAGTAGGAGCGCAGCACGCCGCCTTCGCGGCGCACGACGAGCGAGATCTTGGCGTGGGTCTTGAGGTCGATGAAGCCGTACACGACCTGGGCGCCGGCACGCTCGAGGTCGCGCGCCCAGCGGATGTTGGCCTCCTCGTCGAAGCGCGCCTTGAGCTCGACCATGCAGGTGACCGACTTGCCGCTCTCCGCCGCCTCGACGAGCGCGCGCACGATCGGCGAGTTGTCCGAGGTGCGGTAGAGCGTCTGCTTGATCGCGACGACGGCGGGATCGCGCGCCGCCTGGCGGATGAACTGCACCACCACGTCGAAGCTTTCGTAGGGGTGGTGGACGATGAAGTCCTTCTGGCGGATCGCCGCGAAGCAGTCCCCGCCGACGTCGCGGATGCGCTCGGGAAAGCGGGGATTGTAGGGCGTGAAGACGAGGTCGGGCCGATCGTCGACGATGAGCTGCTTGGTATCGGCAAGACCGAGCAGACCGTCGAGCCGGAAGATGTCGTCGCTGCCGGCCTCGAGCTTTGTGCTCGCGAAGGCGAGCAGATCGTCCGACATCGCCGAATTGATGCCGAGCCGGATCACCATGCCGCGGCGCCGGCGCTTGAGCGCGGTTTCGAACAGGCGGACGAGATCTTCCGCCTCCTCGTCGATTTCCATCTCGCTGTCGCGCAGGATGCGGAAAACCGCCTGGGCGCGGACCTCCTGCCCGGGGAAGAGCCGGTCGAGGAAGAGCGCGACCAGATCCTCGAGCGGCAGGAAGCGGATCGCCTCGCCCGGCAGGCGGATGAAGCGGTCGATCTGCGCCGGCAGCGGCACCAGCGCCTGCATCGCCTTGGCGGACTTGCGGTCGAACAGCTCCAACACCAGCGAGAAGCCCTTGTTGGGCATGAACGGGAACGGATGCGCCGGATCGATCGCGAGCGGCGTGAGCACCGGGAAGATCGTGTCCATGAAGCGCTGGTCGAGCCAGGCGCGCTCCTCGGCCGTCAGCTCCTCGGCGACCAGCACGGCGATCCCCGCCGCGCGCATCTCCGTCTTCAGCGCCGACCAGATGCGCTGCTGGGCCGCCATCAGCGTCTGGGCGCGCCGGTTGATCGCCACGAGCTGCTGGGCGGGGGTGAGTCCGTCCTGGCTCGGCGTCGTCACGCCCGCGCGCACCTGGCCTTTCAGCCCGGCGACCCGGACCATGTAGAATTCGTCGAGGTTGCTGGCCGAGATCGAGAGGAAGCGCAAACGTTCGAGCAGCGGATGGGCCGGGTTCTCGGCCTCGCCGAGGACGCGCTCGTTGAAGGAAAGCCACGACAATTCGCGATTGATGAACCGCTGGTCGCCTGCCGCTTCGCTCGAATTCCGATCGCCGACAATGGGTTGGGTGGCCACAACGCAATCCTCTCGCTTCGGGTTGCTATAGCATAGGATTGTCTGGTCTGTTACTACGGCGCCGTTACCGCAATATGACCAAATTATCAAGAAGGCCGAATAAGGCTTTGAAACAGTTAATTCTTCTCCGCCATGCAAAATCCTCCTGGAAGGCCCCGGAGCAGTCCGATTTCGACCGGCCGCTCAACGGGCGGGGCCGCCGGACGGCACCGCTGATCGGCGCCTGGCTCGCCACCCACGGCTTCGCGCCCGACCTCGTGCTGGCCTCCAGTGCCAAGCGGACGCATGAGACGGTGGCGCGGCTCGGGCCCGTGGTCGAGCGCGCGCGCATCGTCGAGGACGAGGCGCTCTATCTCGCCGAGCCCGCGGTCATCCTCGCGCGTATCGCCGCCGTCCCGGCCGCGACCGAGCGCCTGCTCGTGGTCGGCCACAATCCCGGCCTGGAACTGCTGGCGGTGCGCCTGACGCCGCCGGGCGAGCCGGCACGCGACGCGATGGCGCAGAAATTCCCCACCGGCGCACTGGCCTGGTTCAGCGTCGCCGCACGAACCTGGCGCGACATCGCCGGCACGACCGCGCTCCTCCACTTCGTCACGCCGGCGGAGTTGGACGGGTAAGGCCATCCGCCCGATTGGCGCGGGCCGGCGACCCTACGGCCTAAACCTCTTCCACCGCGGCGATGCCGGGGACCGTCTGCATCCGGCTGCGCGCCATCGCCGAGATCGCGAAGGTGTCGCGCAGCGCGACCTCGACCTCGTTGTCGGCGCCGAGATCGACGACGATGCTGACCCGGCCCCGGCCGCGCCGCTCGCCCGCGATGATCGCCTTGAGCTGATCGAGGCAGCTCGGATCGCGCACCGTGACCTTGAGGCCCGCGGCGGCGCTCGCCACCGCGTCGTCGAGCGCCGTCACCGCGTCGGCGACCATGCGCAGCGAT
>JAEUKZ010000051.1 GCA_016793045.1 Alphaproteobacteria bacterium | reverse complement strand
CCGCGCGCGGCGGCGTAGTATTCGACGCGGCGTTCGAGCCAGCCCATGACGCCGTCGATCGCGAAGGCGAGCGCGAAGAGCACGAGCAGCAGCGCCCACATGTGCTCCATCAGGAAGTTCGACGAATAGAGCTCGAACAGGTGGCCGAAGCCGACCACCGAGATCAGCAGCTGGCCGATGATCACGCCCTTGACCGCGCGCACGAGGCCGAGGCGGATGCCGGCGAGGATTTCCGGGAGCGCGGCGCGGAAATAGACCTTCGCGAAGGCCTGGGATTCGCGCGCGCCGAAGCTGCGCGCCATCTCGACCAGCGAGGGCGCGATGCTGCGCGCGCCGGCACGCGCGTCGAGCACGATGATCCACAGCGCGAAGAGCAACACGACGAGCACGATCGTCGTCTCGCCGAAGCCGAACAGCGCCATGATCACCGGCACGAGCGCGGAGAGCGGCGCGCTGACGAACAGGTTGACCCAGGGCAGCAGCACGCGGTCGAGCGTCTGCCAGCGGCCCATCGCGATGCCGATCGGCACGCCGGCGACGATCGCCAGCGCCGAGCCGGCGGCGAAGCCGCGCGCGGTGATGGCGAGCGCCTCGGCAAAGCTCTCCGTGGGCACGATCTCGACCAGGCGCACCAGCACCGCCGAGAGCGGCGGCACGAGCATCGCGACGCCGCTCTGCCCGACGACCTCCCACGCCGCCGCCCAGACGAGCAGCGAGACGAAGGCGGGGATGCGGTGGCCGCGGAATTCCATCGTGGGCGCCTCAGTCGAGATATTGGCGCAGCGCCTGCCAGATCTCCTCGACCGTATCGAGATAGACCGGGTGGCGGCGGATGCGCTCGGGCGCGATGTCGCGCGCGATGTCGGGTTCGATGATGGCGGACACGCGGCTCGGCCGGCGCGACAGCAGCACGACGCGGTCGGAGACGTAGACCGCCTCCTCGATCGAGTGGGTCACGAAGATGAAGGTCTTGTTGTGGGTGGCGACGAGGCCGAGCAGGTCTTCCTGGAACTTGCGCCGCGTCTGCTCGTCGACCGCCGAGAACGGCTCGTCCATCAGCAGCACGTCGGCATCGACCGCGAGCGCGCGCGCGAGGCCGACGCGCTGGCGCATGCCGCCCGATAGCTCGTGCGGGTAGCGCTTCTCGAAGCCCTTGAGCCCGACCTGCGCCACGAAGCGCTCCGCCACCGCCTCGCGCTCGCTGCGCGGCACGCCGCGCAGCTCGAGCCCGAAGGCGACGTTGCGCAGCACGCTCGCCCACGGCAGCAGCGCAAAGTCCTGGAACACGAAGGCGCGCTCCGGCCCCGGACCGGCGACCGTGCGGCCGGCGACCTCGACCGTGCCGCTGGTCGCCGGGACCAGCCCGGCGATGATCTTGAGCAGCGTGGTCTTGCCGCAGCCCGAGGGGCCGAGCAGCGTGGTGAGCTGGCCGCGCGGGAAATCGAGCGTGATGCCGCTCAACGCCTCGACGCCGCCGGGATAGACCTTGGTCACCCCGCGCACCGAGACGATCGCCTCGGCCGGCGGGGTGGCGGGAACCAGGGCGGGGACTGCGCTCATGCAAGGTCTCGCTTTTCGGGACGGAACCACGCGACCTCGACGCGCTCGAGCGCGCCGATGACGAGGACGGAGAACAGGATCACCGCGGCGATCGCCGCGAACATCTTGGGATAGTCGGCGATCGACTGGTTGTAGGTGATGAGGTCGCCGATGCCGGTCGGGCTGATCAGCAGCTCCGCCAGCACCGCGCCGATGAAGCCGGCGGCCACGCCGAGGCGGAGCCCGGCGAAGATCACCGGGCTCGCCGCCGGCAGGATCACCTTGACGACCAGCTGCGCGCGCGTGCCGAGGAAGGAATGGCCCATCTCGACCAGCGAGGCGGGCGCGTGGCGGATCGCCTTGTAGGAATTCAGCACGATCACCGGCACCGCCATGATGCACACCGTCAGCACCTTGGCGGTGAGGCCGGCGCCGTAGACCAGCACGAGCAGCGGGATGAGGGCCGCGAGCGGCGCGGCCTGCAGCACGATGAAGAGCGGCAGGCCGAGCCATTCGGCGCGCCGCGACAGGCCCATCGCGATCCCGGCGGCGATGCCGAAGGCCGCCGAGATCGCGATGCCGATGGCGAGCGGAACGAGGGTGACGAGGAGCGCGCGGCCGAGCGAGCCGTCCTCCGCGAGCTCCCACGCCGCCGCCATCGTCGTGGTGAAGGACGGGAAGGCCGTGCTGACCGGCACGCGGCCCGCCCATTCCCAGGCGCCGAGCACGGCCGCCACCGAGGCGAGCCGCAGCGCCGCGGTGCCAAGCGGGCCGGCCGCCATCGCCGCGGCCTCTCCTGCGTCAGCTCCCGACCCGCGCGCGCGCGCGCGTCAGCGGCCCGAGGTCCCAGTAGTCCTCGACGCGCAGCTCGTTGATCGGGCCCTGCAGCTGGCCGCCCTCGATGTAGAACTCGAAGTCGCTGCGCGCGACCTCGACCGAGCCGCCGGTGCGGCTGAACACGCCTTCCTGGACGCCCTGGGTGTAGAAGGTCGTGACGTTGGCGAGGATCTCGCGCGGCGCGTCGCGCAGCAGGCCGATGCGCGCGCGCTCGGTCTCGATGATCGCGGGATTGCGCGCCATCTCGGTCCACAGCTTGAGGAATTCCTCGACCAGCAGGTCGACCTGCTGCGGGTTCGCCTGCGCCCATTCGGCGCGCACGAACAGGATCTCGTCGCTCGCCGGGTTGTCGACGCCGGGCAGCACGTGGAAGCGGTCGCCGCCGCGCTGCATCAGCAGGTTCTTGTTGGCGAGGTCGACGATGGTCGCGCGGATCTGGCCGTTGAGCATCGCGACGACGCGGTTCTCCGAGCCGGCAACGTAGTTGCGCTGGCCGAAGGTGATGTTGTTGCGCCGGGCGAGGATGTTGCCGATCGCCTCGGTGCCGCTGCCGCGCGCGTGGAAGGTGAAGGTCTGGCCGTTGACGTCCGCCCAGGTGCGGATCGAGCGGTCGGCGACCGCGAAGAAGACCAGCCGCGTGAGCTGCATCAGGTTGCGGATCTGGCCGCGCGTGCGCTGCATGACCGCGTAGGGAGTGGCGATGCCGATCTGCGCCTGGCCGTTGATCACCGCCTGGATCGCCAGGTCCTCGCGCGCGAACGCGGTGACGCGATTGTCGAGGCCGCGGGCCTTCGCGCGTTCGAGCGCGATGGCGAAGGCCAGCGTCTCGACCGAGAGCGAATCGCCCATCGCCACGGGAACGGGCTGGGCGGAGGCTGGGGTGCTGAAGGCTGCCAGACCAATCGCGAGCGCCGCGCCCAGCAGGGCGCGGCGCGGTGTGCGCCGAGTCGACATGCGGTCCTCCCTTTGATTTTTCAGGCGTGTTGCGTGCGTCGTCTCCCGAAGTGTTCGTGTGGCGGTGCTGAACCCGCGTGGCGCCGCGGCGGGCGGCGCCCTGCGGCGGAATGTCGCAGGGCCAGTATGGCCACGCCGCGCCGGCCGGCGCAAGGAGCCGTCCGATTACCGAACGTCACGGCAGGTCGGCGGGGACGTGCGGCGCCACGCTCGGCTGGCTGGCGACCAGCCGCGCGCGGCCCATCCCGACATGGGTCGCGAACAGCGCGTAGTTGTCGGCATTGTGCATGCGCTGCTCGTGGGTGAGCCGGAACGCGCCCTCGCGGTAGCCGTCGCGCGCGTCGTCGATCTCGCGCGTCGCGGTCTCGTCGTCGACGAAGTGGATCGTCTCGTGCATCAGGATGTGCACGAACAGGTCCTGCACGTTGAAGTCGATGCGGTCGCACAGATAGATGCGCCCGGAGGTGACGCCGTCCGCGCGGCCGGTGTCGGCGCTCTGGCGCGGCGAGTAGGCGTGCCAGGGCCGGCCGAGCGGATCGATGTCGAAGATCGCGGTGCCGAACGGACTGCCGCCGAAGATGCTCGGCCGCGGATTGGCGAGCACCGTGCGCGCCCGCGAGAACGTGGTGCGGATGAAGCGCAGCGCCGCGATCGCGCGCGCCTGCGGCCGTCCGGCGAGGGCGAAGTGGAGGTCGGCGCGGCGGAAGGCCCCTGCCGGGCCGGCGCCGAGCCGCGCGCCCTGGGTGAGGTGGTCCATCGCCATCTCGGCCGCGCGCTCCGCCTTGCGCGCGAGTTCGACCAGCGGGCCGATGGCGAGCTGCACGCGCTGCAGGCGCAGCGCCTGGCGCGCGGCGGCCGGCAGGGCGCCGAGATTGTCGGCCTTCGGCACCGTGCCGCCGAGCAGCGCGCGCAGCATCTCGATCGCGCGCCGGCCCGGCGCCGAGACCTCGTTGAGCCGCTTGATCGTCGGCCCGTTCGGATCGACGCGGCTGTCGACGACCGCCAGCTTCTGCTCGGTCTGGAAGCGCTTGATGGCGCCGGTCGTGAGCGGGCCGACGAGCTTGTCCTCGGCGAGCAGCGGCACCGGTCCGCCATCCTCCGGCGCCACGCCGTTGAGCAGGCGCTGGACGGTCAGCACGTCGGCCGGCGCATTGGCGCCGCCCGCGCCGACCGAGCCCTTGATCTTGCCGACCGCGTCGTTCGACGACGCGTCGAGATCGCACCGAATGCAGCCGCCGGGATCGTGGGCCCGCACCAGCATGGCAACCCTCCGTGCTTCGCGCCCGGCCCCGAGCGTCGCACCGGCGAAGGGGGATGTCCATGGGGGGCGGCAGAGCCGCCCCCCCGCCGTCTCACTCCGCGACGACGATCACCGCCGGGTCGGGTGCCGCTTCGTACAGCCGCGCGACCTCGCCGGCGCGATGCTCGAGCACGGCGCGCTGGTTGACGTAGCCCTTGTCGGTGATCTCGTTGGCGTCGATCGCCGGCGGCGTCGCCAGGAACAGCGCACGGGTGATCGCGGTCGAGCTGCCGGGATTGTCGGCGTTGTGGCCGGCGAGGCCCTTGGCGACATGCGCGCGCACGCGCGGGTGGGCGACGATCTCGGCCGCCGTCGCGTCCTTGGCGAGGCCGGCGATGGCACGGCAGGCCTCGATATTGGGGAACAGCAGCGCGGCGAGCGCGCCGCGGTCGTGCCCGGCGATCACCGCGTCCTGCACCGCCGGCGCCGCCGCCGAGATCACCGCGAGGCGCAAGGTGCCGACATGGACCCAGGTGCCGGTC
>JAEUKZ010000041.1 GCA_016793045.1 Alphaproteobacteria bacterium | reverse complement strand
GGGGGCGGGCGGGCGGATCGTGCCGATCGCCTCGCGCGGCGCGCTCGGCGGCACCGGCTTCGCCCACTACGTCGCCTCGAAGGCCGCCGTGGTCGGCCTCGTGCGCGCGATGGCGATGGAGCTGCGCAGCCGCGAGATCTGCGTCAACGCCGTGGCTCCGGGATTCACCGCGACCGCGATGACCCGGCGCATGCCGCCCGACGAGTATGCCAAGGCCGTCGCGCTCGAGCCGCGCGGCCGCGCCGCCGAGCCGGCCGAGATCGCCGACGCGGTGTCGTTCTTCGCCTCGCGGCGCAGCCGGTTCACCACCGGCCAGACGCTCTTCGTCGACGGCGGCAAGTCGCTCGGCGGTCTCGGCATCTAGATTCAACCGATCACAAGCAGGGAGCCTCGTCATGATCAAACACTCGCTGTCGCGTCGCAGTCTCATGTCGCTCGGCGCCGGCTTCGCCGCCGCCGCGGCGGCTCGTCCGGCATCGGCACAGGCGCCGATCCAGCTGCGCATCTCCACCGCCGCGATCGAGACCGACTGGCTGTCGCAGTCGCTCACCCAGTTCAAGACAAGGCTCGAGGCCGCTGCGCCCGGGCAGTTCAACGTCCAGGTCTTCGCCAACGGCTCGCTGTTCCGCCAGGGCACCGAGGTGCCGGCGCTGCAGCGCGGCAACCTCGAAATGAGCACGATGACGACCTTCGAGGTCGAGCAGCAGATCCCGGAATACTCGCTGTTCAGCGCCGGCTATCTGTTCCGCGACTACGACCACGCCGCCAAGGTGTTCGCGAGCCCGATCGGCGCCGCCTATATCCGCCGCGTCGCCGAGGCGATGCAGATCCAGATCATCCAGCCGTTCTATCTCGGCACGCGCCAGCTCAACCTGCGCCAGGCGCGCCAGGTGCGCACGCCGGCCGACCTCAACGGCGTCAAGCTGCGCGTGCCGCCCGGTCCGGGCTGGCTCGTGCTCGCGCGCGCGCTCGGCACCACGCCGACCTCGATGGCGATGCCCGAGGTCTATCTGAGCCTGCGCACCGGCGCCATCGACGGCCAGGACAATCCGCTGTCGATCACCCGCGCCAACAACCTTCACGAGGTGACGCAGCAGATCGTGCTGACCGCGCACATGATCCAGCCGGTGTTCCTTTCGATGGCGCTGCCGGCGTGGAACCGGCTGTCCGACGCGCAGAAGACCGCGGTGCGCGATGCGGCCAAGGCGGCGGCCGAGTTCAACGACCGCTCGCGCATCGAGGACGAGCGCACGATCGTCGCGTTCTTCCGCGAGCGCGGCCTCCAGGTGACGACGCCCGATCTCGACGCGTTCCGCGCCGCGGCGCGCCGCGCCTACCAGGAATCGGAGGTGTCCCGCCCGTGGCCGCAGGGGCTGTGGGAACAGGTCGCGGCGATCCAGTGACGCCGGGCGCAGCCGGCCCGGACGACGCGGCATGATTCGCGCCGGCCGGGTCGCGCGCATCATGGCGAAGGCGGCGGAGGCGTGTTCGGCCGCCGCCTTCGCCGCGATCTTCCTGCTGTTCCTCGCCGGCATCTTCTGGCGCTACGTGCTCGGCGCCCCGCTCTCCTGGGCCGACGAGCTGATCATGGTCGTCTTCCTGTGGTCGGTGTTCCTCACCGAGGCGTTCGTGATCGAGGAACGCGAGCAGGTGACCTTCGACGGCATCTACGACCTGGTCGGCGCGCGGGTGCGGCGCGTCATCCTGCTGCTCGGCGCGCTGCTCGTCGGCGGCACGTTCCTGGTGGCGCTGCCGCTCATCCTCGACTACGTGCAGTTCCTGTGGCGCGAGCGCACCAGCGTGATGCAGTGGCGGCTCGACGTCGTCTATTTCTGCTTCGTCGTCTACTGGGCCGCGGTGGTCGTGCGCGCGGCGCTCAAGCTCGCGCGACTGCTCGGGCCGGGCTGGCGGGACGAGGTCGCGCCGGCGATGCCGGACGAACGTTCGAATCTTCTGGGCTGAGCCGGGGCGGTCGATCATGAGCGAGCCGATCCTGTGGATGTGCGCGACGTTCGTCGTCGCGGCGCTGCTGCGGCTCACCATTCCGATGATGATGTTCATCGGCGGGCTGGTCTATCTCTGGGCCGGGCGCGCGGATATCGGCCTGATGGTCGACCAGACGCTCAACTCGACGTTCCAGCTCAACGCGCTGCTCGCGGTGCCGATGTTCATCCTCGCCGGCAACGTCATGAACGCGGCGACGATCAGCGAGCGCATCTGGGCGGCCGCCGATGCCATGGTCGGGCGCATGCGCGCGGGGCTCGGCCACGTCACGATCCTGATGAACGTCGTCATGTCGAGCATGTCGGGCAGCGCCGTCAGCGACGCGGCCGGCGCCGGCATGGTCGCGATCCGCATGATGCGGCAGGTCGGCGGCTATTCGGGCGGCTTCGCGGTGGCGCTGACCGCCGCGGCGTCGACGCTGGGGCCGATCATCCCGCCGTCGATCCCGATGGTCATCTACGCGCTGATCAGCGGCGCCTCGCTCGGCGCGCTGTTCCTCGCCGGCATCATCCCCGGCCTGGTGATGGCGGCGAGCCTGATGATCCTGATCGCGATCATCGGCAGGCGGCGCGGCCTGCCGTTCGGGCGGGCGGTGCCGCTGGCCGAGGTGCCGGGCATCCTCAAGCGCGCGGCGGTGCCGTTCTCGCTGCCGGTGCTGCTGCTCGGCGGCATCTGGGGCGGCATCTTCACCCCGACCGAATCCGCGGCGGTCGCGGCGGCATGGGCGATCATCGTCGGCATCGCGATCTACCGCACGCTCGGCCTGCGCACGCTCTACGCCGTGTTCGCGATCTCGGCGCGCCAGTCGACGGTCGTGATGATGCTGATCGTGAGCTCGTTCATCGTCAACTACGCGCTCACCCGCGAAGGCGTCGCCGGCGGCATCGCCGACTGGATCCGCCATCTCGAACTCGGGCCGCTCGGCTTCCAGCTTCTCGTCAACGCGATCTTCCTGGTGCTCGGCACCTTCCTCGACGGCGCAGTCATGCTGCTCGTCTTCGTGCCTGTCCTGCTGCCGGCGGCGCGCGATCTGGGGATCGACCTGGTCCATTTCGGCGTCGTCGTCATCCTCAACTTCATGATCGCGATGATCACGCCGCCCTACGGGCTGATCCTGTTCGTGCTGTCGGCGCTGACCGGCGTGCCGATCCGCGAGATCAACCGCGAGATCTGGATCTTCTGCGTGCCGCTGACCCTCGTCATGTTCCTGTTGATCCTGTTCCCGGCGCTCGTCCTGTTCCTGCCGCGCGCGTTCGGGCTCATCGGGTGACCGTCGTGGCGAGGACCGTCCTGATCACCGGCGGCGGCCTCGTCGGCACCCACACCGCGCGGCTGCTGCAGGAGCGCGGCGACCGGGTGATCGTCGTCGAGCGCGCGCCCAACCGCGAGGCGATGGCCTCGATCCTCGGTGCGGCGATGCCCAGGATCGTCGTCGGCAGCGTGACCGACCTGCCGCTGCTGCGGGCGGCGATCGCGGAGGAGGGGGTGAACGCGATCGTTCACACCGCCGCGGCGCTCTCGACCGCGATCCGCGCCGCACCGCCCGACGGCATCGCCACCAACATCCTCGGCACGACGGCGGTGCTCGAAGCCGCGCGTCTCGGCGGTGTCGCGCGCGTCGTCGTCGCGAGTTCGGCCACCGTGACCTACGCCGTGTTCGACCAGCCGGCCGACGGCGCCTATCGCGAGGATTTCGCCTGCCGGATCCTGAGCCAGCGGCCGCGATCGCTCTATGCCGCGACCAAGCTCGCCGGCGAGCATCTGGCGCTGCTCTATGCCGATCTCTATCGCCTCGACCCGGTGATCCTGCGCTACGCGGCGGTGATCGGCTTCTGGCGCGGCCCCGACAACAGCGTGCCGGGCCGGCTTGCCCGCACGGTGCTGCAGCCCGATGCGGCGGGGCGCGCCGTGATCGACGACCCGCTGCTCGGCTGGGACGGGGTGGAGGATTTCGTCGACGTGCGCGACGTCGCCGCCGCCAACGTCGCGGCGATCGACGCCGCGCAGCCGGCGCAGCGCGTCTATCACGTCGCGACGGGACGGACGCTGACCTTTGCGGAGTTCCTCGCGGCGGCGCAGGCCGCGCTGCCGGGCCTTCGGATCGACCTGCGGATCACGCCGCGCGCCGGCTTCGCCGGCTTTCCGCATGCGCGCACCCAGCCCTTCGACGTCTCCGGTGCCGCGCGCGAACTCGGCTTCCGCGCCGAGATCGCGCTGCGCGATACGCTCGCGGAGCTGCGCCGCTGGCTGTGACGCGCGGCGCCTGCGGCCCTCACATCGCCGATTGCAGGTAGTTCTGCACGCCCACCTTGCCAATGAGCTCGAGCTGGGTTTCGAGCCAGTCGATATGCTCCTCGGTCTCCTCGAGGATCTCGCGCAGCAGGTGGCGCGACACGAAATCGTTGGCCTGCTCGCAGGCCGCGATGCCGGCCAGCAGGTCGCCGCGGCCCTTGCGCTCGAGTTCGAGGTCGGCCTTGAGCCCCTCGGGAACGTCCTCACCGATGCGCAGCTTGCCGAGATCCTGGAGATTGGGCATCCCGTCGATCATCAGGATGCGCTCGACGAGTTCGTCGGCGTGCTTCATCTCGCCGATCGATTCGTCGTGCTCCTTCTTTGCGAGCTTTTCGAAGCCCCAGTTCTTCCACATCCGCGCATGGAGGAAATACTGGTTGATGGCGGTCAACTCGTTGAACAGCGCCTTGTTGAGGTGTTGGATGACGGTCTTGTCGCCTTTCATGGCACGCTCCCTGGGCAGTCGACGCAGACGCCACGAACGCTAGCCTACACGGCGCCGCGATGCCATTCGAGCCGCCCTGCGGCGGCTAGCTGCGTCGAGATTGGTCCTGGCGGCGGACCGCTGCGGCGCCGACGATCCGCCACACGAGCAGCCCGGCGGCGATCGTCATGGAGACGGCGAGAAGGGCGTTGAGCGCGGTCAATCCGCGGCCTCCTGGACGGCGCAGCAGGACTCCGCGCCGTAGACCAGAGCCCGCACCTCGGGGACGCATTTCCCGCAGCGCGGCCTGTCGCCGAGACAGCGGTAGATCGATGCGACCGAGCGGCAGCCGTCGGCGACGGCCTGGCGGACCTGCTTGTCGGTGAAGCCGTGGCAAAGGCAGACATACATCGCGGCGTGCGCCCCAATGACCGGACCGTGGCCATCATATAGCGCGACTGCGAATGACTTGCAATTGCGGGATTCCCGTATCCCTGCCGCCGCGGTATTCGGATGGGTGGGGCCTAGAGCGGCTTGCGGATGATCCGGCCGATCTCACCGACGATGCCGCGGCGGAACAGCATTACGCAGGCGACGAAGATCAGGCCCTGGGTGATCGTCACCCAGTCGCCCAGATGGGCGAGGGTGTTCTGCATCGTCACGATCGTGAAGGCGCCGATCACCGGCCCGAAGACGGTGCCGAGCCCGCCGACGAGCGTCATCAGCACGACTTCGCCCGACATCGTCCACAGCACGTCGGTGAGCGAGGCGAGGCGGAAGACGATCGCCTTGGTGGCGCCGGCGAGCCCGGCGAGCGCCGCCGACAGCACGAAGGCCGCGAGCTTGTAGTGGTCGACCCGGTAGCCGAGCGAGACCGCGCGCGGTTCGTTCTCGCGGATCGCCTTCAGCACGTTGCCGAACGGCGAGTGGACGATGCGGTAGATCAGCAGGAACCCGCCGATGAACACCGCCATGACGAAGTAGTACATCGCCATGTCGGGAAGCAGGTCGATCATCCCGAGCAGGCGGCCGCGCGGGATCGCCTGGATGCCGTCCTCGCCGCCGGTGAAGGGCGCCTGGTTCGAGAAGAAATAGACGAGCTGGGCGAGCGCCAGCGTGATCATCGCGAAGTAGATGCCCTGGCGCCGGATCGCCAGCCAGCCGAAGGCGAGGCCGAGCGCCGCCGCGACCCCGGTGCCGAAGAGGATCGCGAGTTCGGGCGGGAATCCCCAGACCTTGGCGGCATGTCCGCTGGCATACGACGCCATCCCGAAATAGGCGGCGTGGCCGAAGGAGAGCAGGCCGACATAGCCGAGCAGCAGGTTGAACGCGCAGGCGAACAGCGCGAAGCACATCACCTTCATGAGGAAGATCGGGTAGCCGAACGGCGTCGCGGCGAGGACGTAGGGCGCCAGGGCGAAGAACGCGACCATCGCGGCGAGGGCGGCGACCTGGTGGCGCGGCATTCCGGTCGTGCCGAGCTGGTCGGCGCCTGCCGGCATCGTGTCGATCCGCTGGGCCATGTCAGTTCGTCCTCCCGAAGAGCCCGGCCGGCTTGACCAGCAGCACGATCGCCATGATGACGAAGATCACGACGTTCGAGGCCTCGGCGTAGAAGAACTTCGTGAAGCCCTCGATGATCCCGAGGCCGAAGCCGGTGACGATCGAACCCATGATCGAACCCATGCCGCCGATGACGACGACTGCGAACACGACGATGATCAGATCCGCGCCCATGAGCGGGGCAACCTGCGAGATCGGCGCGGCAAGCACGCCGGCGAACGCCGCGAGCCCGACCCCGGCGCCGTAGGTCAGCGTGATCATCCGCGGCACGTTGATGCCGAAGGCCTGGACGAGTGCCGGATTCTCGGTGCCGGCGCGCAAGTAGGCGCCGAGCTTGGTCCGCTCGATGACGAACCAGGTGCCGAGACAGACGGCGAGCGCAATCGCCACCACCCAGAGGCGGTAGATCGGCATGATCATGAAGCCGAGATCGAGGCTGCCCGACAGCTCCGGCACGCGGCCGTAGTTGACGCCCGACACGCCGAACTCGTTGCGGAACAGGCCCTGGATGATGAGGGCGAGGCCGAAGGTCAGCAGCAGCCCGTAGAGATGGTCGAGCTTGTAGAGGTGCTTGAGCAGCAGGCGTTCGATGACGATGCCGCTGGCGCCGACGACGATCGGCACGACGATCAGCGCGACCCAGTAGTTCACGCCGAGGAACTGCAGCAGCAGCCAGGCGCCGAACGCGCCCATCATGTACTGCGCGCCGTGGGTGAAATTGATGATGTTGAGCAGACCGAAGATGACCGCCAGGCCGAGGCTGAGGATCGCGTAGGTGGCGCCGTTGTAGACGCCGAGCACGCCCTGGGCCAGCAGGTCCTGCCAGAAGAACGGATCGGCGATCGCGTCGAGAGTTCGTTGAAGGAAGGCGCCCATTGTCGGTGTCTTCGCCGCTCAGATCGATAGTCGGTTCGACGGCACATTGCGCTGCGCGCAGGCGCGCCGCCCTTCGCGTGCGGGGCGAAGGGCGGCGCGGTGCGTCAGCGTGCGATCGAGCAGTTGCCGTCCGCGAGCGGCCGGAACGCCTCCGCCGCGGGGATGACGCGGACCGTCTTGTAGTAGTCCCACGGGCCCGTCGACTCGTTCGGGGCCTTCGCCTCGAACAGGTACATGTCGTGCAGCTTGCGGCCGTCCGAGCGGATGGTGCCGCGGCCGAAGCACGGATCCTCGGTCGGGATCGCCTTCATCGCCTCGACGACCTTGGCGCCGTCGTCCGCCGAGCCGACCTGGCGCACCGCCTTGAGGTAGTGCAGCGTGCCGGCATAGACGCCGGCCTGCACCATCGTCGGCTTCTTGCCGCCGTGGCGCTCGGCGAAGCGCGCGCTCCAGGCGCGCGTCGCGTCGTTGGTGTCCCAGTAGAACGCCTCGGTGAACTGCAGGCCCTGCGCGATGTTGAGGCCGAGCGAGTGGATATCGGTGAGGAAGACGAGCAGCCCGGCAAGCTTCTGGCCGCGCCGCACGATGCCGAATTCCGCCGCCTGCTTGATCGAGTTGATCGTGTCGCCGCCGGCATTGGCGAGCCCGATGATCTGGGCGCGCGAGCGCTGCGCCTGCAGCAGGAAGGACGAATAGTCCTGCGTGTTGAGCGGATGGCGGACCTGGCCGAGCACTTCGCCGCCGGCGGCACGCACGACCGCTGCGACCTGCGCCTCGAGGTCGTGGCCGAACGCGTAGTCGACGGTCAGGAAGAACCAGGTGCGGCCGCCGGCCTGGACGATCGCCTTGGCGGTACCGTTGGCGAGCGCCCAGTTGTCGTAGGTCCAGTGGACGGTGTTCGGCGAGCAGGCGCGGCCGGTAAGGTCGGACGTCGCCGGGCCCGAGCCGACGAAAACCTTGTTCTTTTCGCGGGTGATCTGGTTGACCGCGAGCGCCACCGACGACGTCGGCACGTCGGCGACCATGTTCACGCCGTCGCGATCGAACCACTGACGCACGATCGTCGAGCCGGTATCGGGGCGGTTCTGGTGATCGGCGAACACGATC
>JAEUKZ010000007.1 GCA_016793045.1 Alphaproteobacteria bacterium | reverse complement strand
CCGAGCGTGCCAGCAAACCGGCATCAGGGCCGGACCCATTCCCTCATCGTCAGACCCGAAACCGGGTTCGACCGCGCCTTGTGCCCAATCCCGACCCTGCCGCAACATTCCCCACGAGCGACCCCCGAGAGCTATGAATCTCCAGGAACTCAAGCGTAAGACCCCGGCTGACCTTTTGGCCTATGCCGAGGAACTGCAGATCGAGAACGCATCGGCCCTGCGCAAGCAGGACATGATGTTCGCGATCCTCAAGCAGCTGGCCGACAACGATCAGGCGATCTACGGCGACGGCGTGCTGGAAATCCTGCCCGATGGGTTTGGATTCTTGCGCAGCCCGGAGGCCAATTACCTGCCGGGGCCCGACGACATCTACGTCTCGCCCTCCCATATCCGCCGCTACGGCCTGCGCACCGGCGACACGGTCGAGGGCCAGATCCGCGCGCCGAAGGACGGCGAGCGGTATTTCGCGCTGATGAACGTGCGGACGATCAACTTCGACCAGCCCGAGGTCGCCCGCCACCGGATCAACTTCGACAACCTGACGCCGCTCTACCCCGACGAGCGCCTCAAGCTCGAGCTGGTGGACGAAAGCGCGGTCGCCGCGGCGCCGGCGCCCAAGGCCTCGCGCCGCCCCGAAGGCGACGAAGAGGTGCTGCGCATCCGCGGCCGCATCACCGGCGCGCGCGCCGGGCGCGACGCCAAGGAAAGCGCCACCGGCCCGCTCAAGCGCGACATCACGGGCCGCATCATCGATCTCATCTGCCCGCTCGGCAAAGGCCAGCGTGCGCTGATCATCTCGCCGCCGCGCGTCGGCAAGACGATGATGCTGCAGAACGTCGCGCATTCGATCTCGCACAACCACCCCGAGGTCTACCTCATCGTCCTGCTGATCGACGAGCGCCCGGAGGAAGTCACCGACATGATCCGCTCGGTGAAGGGCGAGGTCATCTCCTCGACCTTCGACGAGCCGGCGATGCGCCACGTCCAGGTCGCCGAGATGGTGATCGAAAAGGCCAAGCGGCTGGTCGAGCACAAGCGCGACGTCGTGATCCTGCTCGATTCGATCACCCGCCTCGCGCGCGCCTACAACACCGTCGTGCCCTCGTCGGGCAAGGTGCTGACCGGCGGCGTCGACGCCAACGCCCTGCAGCGCCCGAAGCGCTTCTTCGGCGCGGCACGCAACATCGAGGAAGGCGGCTCGCTCACCATCATCGCGACCGGACTGATCGACACCGGCAGCCGCATGGACGAGGTGATCTTCGAGGAGTTCAAGGGAACCGGTAACTCCGAAATCATCCTCGACCGCAAGCTGGCCGACAAGCGCACCTTCCCGTCGATCGACATCACCAAGTCGGGCACGCGCAAGGAAGAGCTGCTGGTCGACAAGGGCGTGCTGTCGAAGATGTGGGTGCTGCGCCGCATCCTCATGCCGATGGGCGTCGTCGATGCGATGGAATTCCTCATCGACAAGCTCAAGCATTCGAAGACCAACAGCGACTTCTTCCAGTCGATGAACACCTGATCGCGACGGCGCGGCGCGCAGTGACGCCATGTCCTGGCTGATCGCGCTTGCCGGCGCGGCGGTCGACCTGGCCGCGGCGCTGCTCGCCGCGGTGGGCGGCATGTACGGCACCGGCTACGGCGGCGAGTACGGCCGCCCCGGCATGATCGCGGTCGGCGTCGCCGCGTGGCTGGTGGCGCTCGCCGGCATCGTCTGCGCCGTCCTCGTCCTGCGTGCCGCGGGTCGCGACGCACCGCCT
Source organism: Alphaproteobacteria bacterium (assembly GCA_016793045.1). Classification (GTDB taxonomy): domain Bacteria; phylum Pseudomonadota; class Alphaproteobacteria; order CACIAM-22H2; family CACIAM-22H2; genus JAEUKZ01. The sequence goes on along the minus strand of JAEUKZ010000007.1, from coordinate 1,234 downwards.
GGCCGCATCCTGGCGATCGCGGCGCTGCCGCCGTTCGGCTGCGTGCTGCTCGCCGGCCTCGCCACGCTGCTCGAATCGCTCGGCGTGCGGATGTCGTGATGGCCTTCCCGCCCCCACCGCCGATCCCGCCGCAAGCCGCCCCACCGCGCGCGCGCGCGAGCTGGCTCGCGCTGATCATCATCACCGCGGTCGACGTGGTGGTGGCCCCCTTCTATTTCCTGATGACGGCGTTTTCCGGCCATGCGCTGCTGACCGGGCGTGAGTTCTCGCTGGAAGGACTGTTCGTGCTGGCGATGGGCGCGGCGAGCCTCGTCTGCCCGATCATCGCCTGGATGCTGCAGCTCGCCGGCGGCGGCCGGCGCGCCATCTACGCGCTGGCGCTGGTGCCGTTGGCGGCGCCGCTGCTCGCCTCCGTGGTCAGCGGCGTGACGATGTCGGACCCGTCCCGCGGCCTGATCGTGACGCCGATCGCGAAGTGACGCGCGGCCGCGACGCTCAGAACGGCTCGTTGCGGCCCCAGACGACGCTCGCGAAGGCGCGCAGGCCGACCGTCGTCATCCACAGCTGCGCCACCTCCGGCTGGCCGGTGGACAGCGGAATGGTGAGGCGCCGGTAGCTCGCGCTGCGGCCCTCGCACGTGGCGGCGACGACATGGAGCAGCGGCTGCCGCGCCGCCACGGTTTCGTCGTATTGGTGCAGAATTACCGCGCGATAGGCGGGCGGCTGGATCTCGTGCGCCCACCGGCCGGTGTACTCGCCGGTCGAGGCGGCGAGTTCGACGCCGTAGAGCCGGTAGCGATAGCGCCGTGGATTCTCGTAGACGTCCGTCAGGCCGATGCGGCCGAGCGCGGGGCGCAGCGTATCGAGGGCGAGTGAACTGCGCAGCACGAGATCGCCCACCGGGCGCCCCGCCCGCCAGTGGTCGAGGCATACGCGCATGCGGCCCGACGTCAAACTGTCGATCGAATGCGTAGCGCCGGAAAACCGCACCGGCTCGCGTCCGGTCGGCATCGAACCTCCAATGACGACGACCCCCGATCTGGAAAAATATCCTACGACTCTATGGTTGTCGACCTGCCGGCAAGGCAGCGCGGGGCCGGGAAGGCCCCGGCGCCCGCACCGGATCAGCGTGCGAGAACGCGTGCGGCGTCCTTGGTCTTGCCGACGGCGGCGTTGGCCTGCTGGATGGCCGCCGAGATCTCGGCCATGTTCTGGTTGATGGTGGTGACCGCGG
>JAEUKZ010000392.1 GCA_016793045.1 Alphaproteobacteria bacterium | reverse complement strand
CTGGCCGTTGCCACTGCGATATCAGGGCAAGGCCTTGCCCAGACCTTGCCGCCATCGGCGGATCCCGGCCGATTGCAGGACATCACGCCGGGTCCGACGCAGCAGCCCCGCCCGACGGGGCCGCGCATTGCGGTTCCCGAGCAGCCGCAGCAGGCCCCGGTTCCGGGCGCCGAACAGATTCGCCTGACGCTGCGCAGCGTCGAAATCGAAGGATCCACGGTTTATCCGGCCGGGACGTTCGCGCCGCTATACGCAAACCTCGTCGGCCAGCAGATCACGCTGGCCCAGATCTTCCAGATCGCAAACCAGATCACGCTGCGCTACCGCCAGGACGGCTACATCCTTTCGCGCGCGGTCGTGCCGCAGCAGCGGATCGGCGCAGACGGCGTTGCGCGGATCCGAGTGATCGAAGGCTATATCGCCAACGTCAATGTCGAGGGCGCGCGCAACTTTCAGGTCGTGAATTACGGCCGGCGCCTTCAGCAGTTCCGCCCGCTGCGGGCTGAGCAGCTTGAGCGCTACCTGTTGCTTGCCAATGATCTTCCCGGCGTGACTGCGCGCGGCATCCTGGCGCCTTCGACGACGAGTGACGGCGCGTCCGATCTCACGATCGTTGTCGAGGAAAAGCCGGTCGACGGATTCGTCGGCATGGACAACCGCGGAACGCGGTTCGTCGGGCCGGAGCAACTTTTCGCCGGATTGGCGTTCAACAACCTGATGTCGGCGGGCGAACGGTCGTTCTTCCGTTTCACGACGAACCCGTTCCAGTACATGGAGCTGCGCTCGTTCCAGTTCGACGAGACAATCCCGATCGGGTCGGAGGGCACGCGACTGACCTTGAGCGCATCGCGTTTGCGTTCCCGTCCGGGCCTGAGCCTGCGCGCCTTCGACGTCAACTCGAATGCCACAACGCTGTCGGTCCAGGTCTACCATCCGTTCATCCGCAGCCGTGCCGAGAACCTCAACGTCCGTGCGTCCTTCTGGTATCGCAATCTGGATACCGAATTCCTGCAGGATCAGAACACGTCGCCGTCGACCCGCGATCGCCTGCGCATCCTGCGCCTGGGCGGCACGTATGATCTCGCGGACCGTTGGCAAGGCGTGAATTCCTTCTCGGTCGATTTCCATCAAGGGCTGCAGATCTTCGATGCGACCAGCAACAGCAATGCGCTCCAGACCCGTCCGGGCGGTCGCACCGATTTCACGAAGCTCACGGTCGACGTGTCGCGTCTGCAGAGCCTTGGCTTCCTGCTGCCCGGCCTGCAGCTGCAGGTCGGCCTGACGGCCCAGTTCTCGCTGCGCGGCCCGCTTCTGGCATCTGAGCAGATCGGCCTTGGCAGCAATCCGTTCGGACGCGGCTACGACTATTCGGAAATCACCGGCGACAACGGCTTCGCCGGACAGGTCGAGCTGCAGTACGGCCGCGCGATTACCCAGGAAGGGCTGCGCCGGTTCGTCCAGGAATACCAAGCCTATCTCTTCTATGATGGCGGCTTCGTGTGGCGCAACACGAGCACCGGAACGTCCCTGCCAAACCTCCAATCGACCGGCTTCGGCGTGCGGCTCAACGGCGTCCGGGGCGTCTCGATCGACCTTCAGGCGGCGAAGGCCCTGTCGCGGTCGGTAGCGAATCCGCACACGCCGGTGACCGACAATGGTCATCCCTGGCGATTCTTCTTCTCGTCGGTCGTCCGCTTCTAGTCTGTGCGGATGTCAGGTCAGCGCGGGATTGCGGGCGGCTGCGGCCCCAGTTCCGCGCAGCCGATACCACTTTGGACGACCGGGCCGAGAATGCCAGTCGAATCGACGCGGATGCGGGTTTCGCAGATTTCCATGTCGCGGCCGGTCGGCGGCGTCACGACCTGGCCGCTCGGCGTGATCGTCGGCGCCATGGCCGGACGTTCGACGTTGCGATAGCGGCGGAAGACGTAGATCTGTTCGCCATTGCGGCGTTCGATCGCATCGGCGGGCCCGATGGCCCGGAGGACAGGATCGGCGCGCACGCCGCGAAGTTCGTCCCAGGACCGCGCCGGCGCCATGGCGCTTGGTCCGGGGGATGTACAGGCGACGAGATGAAGCGCTCCGGCTGCGACGGCAAGCCGGCCCGGGCTGAAGAAGTGCTTCATCGTGCATCTCCTTTCGACTGGAATATGGCGCTGGAGCGGGAAAGTGATTTATATGATATCATTCACGATCCGCGCTGGGTTGTTGAGATCGAAGGAGATCGTCGATGCGGGGTTCGCTGAGTCTTTGTGCGGTGTTGCTTCTCGCGGCCTGCAACGCGAGCACGGACGCCACTGATCGGGCACGAAACGCAGCGCTTGGTCAGGCTGTGTGTGCACAGCGTGGAATTGCGCAGGGCGACCCCCGCTATGAACAGTGCAGGACGGCGACGACAGGACCGGCGCCGCTGATCGAGGCCGGCTCACCGATCACGTCCGACGGAACGCTGCCCCCGACTGGCAACGTCCAGATGAATCCATATTCGACGCGGCCGCAGCGCGGCGTGTACGGCGCCGGGATTTAGCCGCTTCCTGCCGCGATCCGCGGCCGAAATCGGTCCGACGGATCGGCCCGGGCGCGCGATTGGGTGCGTCGCGCTGACGCGTCCGCCAGTGTCCCAGCAGATGGAAGATCGACGATCGCTTGTGCCTCGATGCACGCGCGAACGGCCGCGCTCGTCCTGCGGCAAGGTGCGCCCCATCGGCGCTTGACTTGCCGCCTCGCCCCATTGTCATATCAATATATCAAATGAAAAAGGGCGCGCGGTGCGAGGTCTGTGGCCGTCATCTTCGAGCGCGGTGAAGCTTCGGGCCGGAGGGGCAGGCCGGTTCGGCCTGCGGCTAGGCACGGCGGCATGAAAGCGTTGCCGCCGATTCTGGCCGGACGGGGCAAGACGGCCCTGGTCTTCGGCGCGGCCGGCGGGATCGGCCGTGCAACCTGTTCCCTCTTCGAAGCCGCCGGCGTCCGGGTCGTCGCCGTGGACCGCGACAAGCGCCGCCTCGGCACGCCCACGCTGCGCCGCCATCCGATCGTCGCCGACGCAGCGGACGAAGTGGCCGTCGACGGCGCCTTTGCGGAAGCCGGCAGGCGAGTCGGCACGATCGACTACGTCGTCAATCTCGTCGGGATCACGGGCCACGGCCGACTGGATAGCTTGAGCCTTGCCGATTGGAATCGCGTCATGGCGACCAATCTGACCTCGGCCTTTCTGGTCGCGCGTTCGGCTTACCGGTGCTTGCGGCGTCCGGGTGGCGTGCTGATTCTGATGTCGTCGACCAACGGCCGCGCCGGCGGGACACAGTACTCGGGCGCCGCCTATGGCGCGGCGAAGGCCGGAGTCCTCAATCTCACGCGCTACTTGGCGAAGGAATGGGCGCCCGATGGGCTGCGCGTCAACACGCTCGCTCCCGGCCCGGTCGACACGCCGATGCTCGCCCGCCTGTCGCCGCGCGAGCATGCGGCGTTGAAGGCGGCGGTGCCGCTGAAGCGCTACGCCAGCGCCGCAGAGATCGCCGCCGGCATCGCATTTCTCTGTTCCCGGCATGCGCAGACGATGACGGGCACCTGCCTGAACGTCAGCGGCGGCCTCGTTCTCGATTGAAAGCCGGCCAACGCGGAGGGTCCGATGGCAACACAAGCAAACGTCAATGACGTGCCTCGACGCGAACTGCCGCCGAACCGCATCGTCCTCGATCTGACCCCGGCGACGCCGGAGAATCTCGCGCCGTTCGGCTGGATCATCGGACCGGTGCCCGAGGTGCCGGCAAAGCCGCTCAACTTCTACAACGGCGTGATCCGGAAGCCCGTGAAGTTCGTCTCGGACGAGCAAACCGAGCTTTCGGTCGTCACGCTCAAGCGCCGGCCGATGCAGATCCAGTGGATCGAACGCCATTGGAAGCACACGCAGAGCTTCGTGTCGCTCGGCGCAAAGCCGTTCGTGGTCGTAATGGCGCCGCCGTCGGATGGGGAGCTTCCACCCTTCGACTCGCTCCGCGCGTTCCTCTTCGACGGGTCCGTTGGATTCTGCATGAAACTCGGATGTTGGCACGAGTTTCCCTATGCGGTCGTCGACGATACCAATCTCCTGATCATCCTGCGCAACGAAACCGTCAGCGATCTGGGACGGATCGTCGACGGTGAGGCGCACGGTGCCGATCTCGACAAGAAGAACCTCGTGGCCCGCACCGGCACGACGGTCGAGATCCGACTATGACCGCCTATCCCGATCCCGATCCCGATCTGTCGGAGGTCCGCGAGCCGCTGAAGCGGGCGCTGGCGCTGACCGACGACGACATCGCGCGCATGGCGCCGGAAGCAAAGCATCTGCTCGGCATCCGACGCCGCCTCGGCAACACCTGGCTCGACGATTTCGAAGTGGTCGTCGAGATTGTGGCGAACGACTCCTGTGCGTGCGGCGTTGCGGCGGGGCAGGTCGTCGTGTTCGACATGCGGCATCGCATCAAGCCGGAGAAGTCGACGGCGCCACTGTGCATGCACATGCTCGCACCCGTGCTCGCGGTCTTCTACATGACCTTCGATCGCGCGGCCGAAGGACTCAATCCGATCTCCGGAATCTGGCGCTTTTTCGATTGCACCGACACGCGTGACGACCTCGGCAAGACCAAGGCCAGAACCCGCGTCTACCTGCGGACCTCCGACACTCATCAAACGGTGATGATGCGCGAAATCGGCCCCAGGAAAGAGCTTCGCGAATGATCGCCTACCGCGTCCGGACGGTCCAATGGCCATGACGGCGGCGACACGCCGGAATCGTCAGCACGATCTGCGGGACGCGATCGCCGGTCGCCGCGTTTCAATCGGGCCGTGTGGCATCGTCGATGAAGCGCCCGGATTCGGCGTCGCGAAGTCGCAGGCGGACCGTCACCTTGCCGGTTCCTCCGTGATCAAGTCCGGTGTCGAAGCAGTCGAAGCTGTGCCAGCCGGTACTGACCGGATGCAGTCCTTCGCGCGCACGGTCCGCCGCGAGCAGCAGGCCGGGCTGGATGCGCGCCAGAATGCCAAGGCACAGATTCGCTGTCGAGCGATCGGGCTTGATGACGCCGGCAAGATCGAAGACGAACGCCTCACCCGTCTTGATGAAGTTTGCGCAATGCGCGGCCGCGGTGACTTCCGCGACGATCTCGTAGCGTTCCGCCCAGTCGCGGTGCTTCGGGGCGCGTATCGCATCAAGTGCAGCCATGGTCCTGCCTCCAGCTTTGCTCACGATGCTCGCATGTCGTCGCGCCATGTGCAATTCGCGCCGGCGCGGCCCCGGATGGTGGGCTTCGCATGAGCAGTGCCGAAGTCATCGTTGTCGGCGCGGGCACTGCCGGACTGGCTGCGGCTTCTGAACTCGCGACGCGCGGCGCGCGCGTGGTTCTTGTCGAGAAGAGCGAGCGCATCGGCGGCACCCTCCATGTCAGCGCCGGCCAGATGAGCGGTGCGGGAACCAGGCTGCAGAAGGCGCGCGGAATCCACGACACGCCGGACCTGCACTTCGCCGACGCCATGCGCATCAGCAAGGGTACGGCGGATCCTGCGCTCGTCCGGCGCGCCGTCGACCTGGCGCCCGATACGATCGACTGGTTGATGGACGAAGGATTCGACCTCGATCCGGTTTGCCCCGCGATTCTTCACTATCACGAGGCTTACCGGTTGGCTCGAACCTATTGGGGCCGCGAAGGTGGCCGGTCGATTCTTGCTGTCCTCGAACGCGTCTTCGGACGCGCGCGAGAGATCGGGCGCATCGATCTGCGATTCGGCGCACGGCTCGTCGGACTCGAGGGTACGCCAGGGAGCGCCGTGACCGGGATTCGCATTGCAGCTGCAGACGGGCGCGAAACGTCTATTGCGGCCGATGCGGTCATCCTCGCCAGCGGCGGGTATGGCGCCGACCGTGGCCGCTTCGCGCGCTGGACTGGGGGGCGGCCGATGTTCAGCGCCTGTATGCCGACGTCAACGGGCGACGGCATTGCCATCGCCGAGACATTCGGCGCGCGCGTCGATGGCGGCGACCTCTTCCTGCCGACCTTCGGCGGGGTCGAATCCGAACCGGGCGGGGGGCGGGTCATCTGGGATGAGCTGCCTCAGCTAACGCCGCAAAGCCGGCCGCCCTGGGAGATCTACGTCGACACAGCGGGCCGTCGGTTCGTCGCCGAAGACCATCCGAGCGTCGATGCGCGCGAAACCGCCCTGCTCGAAAAACCGGACCTCACCTTCTGGATCGTCTACGATTCGAAGATCGCACGTACCGCGCCGCCGCTGCTTCCCGGTTGGCCGGAGCGCCGGCTCGATGCGGCATTCGCCGGACATTCGGCATTCGTGCGCGCAGACACGCTGGGCGATCTCGCCGCCCGCACGGGGCTGCCGGCCGCTGCGCTGGCAGAATCGGTGGCGGCGTACAACGCGGCCCTTGTGCGCGGCAGTCCTGATCCGCTGGGACGAACGCATCGCCCGGCTCCGATCGTCGAGCCGCCTTTCCTGGCCGTCAAGTCGCATGGGATCGTCCTCAAGACCCCCGCTGGAATCCGGATCGACGACCAACTGCGCGTTCTTGGCGCCGACGCGCCGATCGAAGGTCTCTACGCAATCGGTGAGGCCATCGGCGGCAGTCGGCTGTCGGGCAAGTCCTTCGTCGGCGGCATGAGCGTTACCCCGGCTTTGAGCTTCGGGCGTTGGATCGCCCGGCGTCTCGCCAGTGGCGGATGAGGAACGGAGGATGATCCGGCGCGGCTTCATCGACGTTTCAGGAGGCCAGGTTCACTTGCGCACCGCTGGGACAGGCGGGGTGCCGCTTGTCATGCTGCACGCCTCGCCCGGTTCGGCCCGGCAGCTCGAAGGACTGATTGCCCCGCTGTCGGCGTCGCGCCGCGTCATCGCGCTCGACACCCGTGGCAACGGCGATTCGGCGCCGCTAGCGATCGCGCAGCCGACGATCTTCGATTTCGCCGCCGCGACGCTTGAAGCGCTCGATGCGCTTGGCGTGGCGCAATGCGACCTCTACGGCACCCACACGGGCGCCTCGATCGCAATGGAGGTGGCGCTCGCGCGACCAGGCCTCGTGCGCCGGCTCGTGCTCGACGGGATGGGGCTCTATGCGCCGGCCGAGCAGGAGGAGTTGCTGCGGACCTACGCGCCCGCGATGACGCCCGATCTCGAGGCGCGGCACGTGATGTGGGCCTGGCATTTCTGCCGCGACCAGTTCGTGTTCTGGCCGTGGTTCAAGCGCGAGGCGGGCCACGTCCGCTCCGTCGGCTTGCCGGATGCCGACACGCTGCACGAAATGGTCCTCGAGGTGTTGAAGGGGCTGCGCAGCTATCATCAGTCCTATCGTGCCGCGTTCCGCCACCCGAAGCGCGAGCGGTTGGCGTTGCTGCGCGTGCCGACCCTCGCGTGCTGCTCCCGCAACGACATGCTGCGCCCGCATCTCGACGAGATGGCGGCGCTGGTTCCCCACGCGGAAAAGGCCGAGCTGGCCAACAACGAGACGCGCGCGGAGTGCGAGGCAAGCGCTCGGCTGATCGCGGAGTTCCTCGATCGTGATTGACCGCACCTCATCCCAGGATCATGTCCGATGCCTTCTCGGCGATCATGACGGTCGGCGCGTGCGTGTTCGCGCTCGGGATCGTCGGCATGATCGACGCGTCGACCACCCGAAGTCCGGCAATACCGTGAACGCGCAGCTGCTCGTCGACCACCGCATCGGGGCCGGTGCCCATCTTGCACGTGCCCACCGGATGAAAGACGGTGTCGGCCGTCCGGCGGATCCATGCCTCGATCTCGGCATCGCTGCGCACGTCGGGTCCGGGCGCGAGTTCGGCGCCGCGATAGGCATCGAAAGCCTTCTGCGCGAAGACGTCGCGCAGGATCTTCACGCCGTCGCGCAGGACGATGCGGTCGCGTGCGGCCGAAAAGTAGCGGGGCCGGATCACCGGCGGATCGAACGGATCGGCACTGCGCAATGCGATCTCGCCGCGGCTCTCCGGCCGCAGCTGGTAGAGATTGGCGAAGAATCCATGGCCGTAGTGCCCGAGCGCCGGCTTGCGCAGGAAGGGCAGGCGCAGGGTCATGCTCGACAGGCCGGGCAGGAAGTGGCTCTGCAGGTCGGGCGTATCGAGCGCGGGATTGGAGCGGAAGAATGCGCCGGCCTCGATCGGAAAGCTTGTCGCCGGGCCGGTCTTGAAGAGCAGGGCCTGCGCAAGCGCCAACACCGCACGGTCAGGACGCAGCATGCTGTGCAGCGTGATCGGCTGGGTGCAGGCATGCTCGACGCGCACCAGTACGTGGTCCTGGAGATTCCGGCCGACGCCCTTCACGTCGGCAGCGACGTCGATGCCGAGCGCAAGAAGCTGATCGGCATCGCCGATTCCGGAGTGCAGCAGAATTGCCGGGGAATTGACCGTGCCGCCCGACAGGATCACCTCGCCGTTGCAGCGAAATCGTTCCATTCGGCCGCGTACGCGGGCCTCGACGCCGACTGCGCGCCCACGCTCGACGAGGACTCGCGTCGCCTGGGCGTGTGTCACGATGGTGAGATTCGGGCGCGCCTTGGCCGGATCGAGGAAGGCGCGGGCCGAACTCCAGCGCTCGCCGCCGGCGATGGTGAAGTCATAGCGGCCGAACCCTTCCGGCTGGGCGCCATTGAAGTCGTCGCAGCGCGGGAAGCCGGCCTGCGAACCCGCATTGACGAATGCCTCATAGAGAGGATTGCGACCGCTCGCCGTCGTGACGCGCAGGGGCCCGTCGGCCCCGTGAAACGCGCTCGCACCTCGTGCCGAGCCCTCCGCGCGCTTGAAGTAAGGCAGGACCCGCTGGAAGGACCACTCGGGCAGTCCCGTCTGCGCCCAGCCGTCGTAGTCGAGAGGCAGGCCGCGCGTGTAGACCATGCCGTTGATGCTGGACGATCCGCCGAGCACGCGGCCGCGCGGCCAGAATATCTTGCGCCCGCCGAGTTCGGGTTCGGGCTCCGTGAAGTAGAACCAGTTGGCATAGCGCTGACGCAGCAGCGTGCCGGTCATGATCGGCACGCGGAACAGCGGATTGCGGTCGGTGCCGCCGGCTTCGAGCAACAGCACCGTGCGATCGCGTTGCGCCGACAGGCGGTTCGCCAGAACGCAGCCCGCGGAGCCTGCGCCGATGATCACATAGTCGAATTCTCTGGTCTGTCCCACGGGGAATGCCTAGCGTTTGCGGTATTGGTGGCAGCAGGCCGGATCGTGAAGATCCGGAACTAAGGGCCGCGACAGGAGAGTGGACATGGAGTTCGAGACCACCCAAGCCGAGCCGAAGACGCTGGTCGAGTCCATCCAGTATTATGCCGCCGGCATCGCACTTATCGTCATCGCCGCGATCATGATGTACACGGTGGTCATGCGGTACTTCTTTTCGCGCGCGCCGCTGTGGGGCGAGGACGTGCCGCGCGTGCTCTTCGTCTGGCTGACGCTTCTTTCCGCGGGCATCGCGATCCGCCTTGGCCTCAACGTTCGTGTCACCAGTTTCGTCGATCGTATGCCCGCCGGGGTACGCCGCGTCGTCGAAGTGACGATGCACCTGATCGTTCTGGCGATGCTCGCCGTCCTGTTCTGGTACAGCTTTCCGATCATCCGCCTCGGCCTCGGCGGCACGATGTTGTCGACGGGCTGGAGCGAGGCGGTGCTGTCGCTGCCCATCCCCGTCGGGGCGGCCATCATGTTCTACTACCAGTCGTTGCGCCTTATCGACTCGTGGCGGCAGGGCTGAGCGAGGACGCCCGGTATGCTGCTCGCCACCCTGATCTTTCTGCTCTTCGCGTTCGTGTGCCTCGGCATGGAGATCGCCTGGGCGATCGGCGCGGCCTGCCTGGGCTACATGGTTGTCGGCCTCCTGGTCAGCGACGACACCGTACCCTTCGTGCTCGTGCCCCACATGTTTCTCGACGGGGTTGATTCCTTCGCGCTGCTCGCCATACCGCTCTTCATCTTCGCGGGCGAGCTGATGTCGGAAACCGGCGTCACGCACCGCCTGGTTCGCTTCGCGCAGACCTTTGTCGGACATATCCGCGGCGGCCTCGCCAACGTGGCGGTCACGTCCAACTTCATCATGTCGGGCGTGTCGGGCTCGGCGATCGCCGACGCAGCGGCGACGGGAACCGTGCTCATCCCCCAGATGGTTCGCAAGGGCTATCCGGTGCGCTTCGCCTCGGCCGTCGTGGCGGCGAGTTCGACGGTCGGGCCGATCATCCCGCCGTCGATCTCGTTCGTTCTGCTCGGCTCGATCGTCAACCTGTCGGTTGGCAAGCTCTTCCTCGCGGGGGTGTTTCCCGGCGTGCTCATGTCGCTGTCGATGTTCCTCCTGACCTACTTCATCGCGCGTCGGCGCGGCTATGCGGTGGAACCTCTGGCATCGTGGAACGAGCGCTTCGCGGCGCTGTTGAGCGCGGCGCTGCCGCTGCTGGCGCCGGTCATCGTCGTGCGGGCGATGTCGATCGGCCTGACGACCCCGACCGAAGCTGCGGCGCTGCTGGTCGTCTACATCATCCTGCTCGGCTTCTTCGCCTACCGGACGTTGACGCTGCACCGCTTTTTGAAATGCGCATCGAACGCCGCGCTCGTGTCGTCGATCATCATGCTGACGGTCGGAACGGCACAGCTCTTCTCGGCTCTATCTGTGCGCGAGCAGTTCGGCGAACTGTTGACCCACGGGATGCTCGCCATCTCGGGCAACGTTCACGTCCTGCTCCTGCTCTTCAATGTGCTGCTGCTCGTGCTCGGGACCTTCATGGAGCCGCTGCCGCTGATGCTCGTGCTCGGACCGATCGTCTTCCCGTTGTTTCAGGGTCTTGGAGTCGATCCGATCCAGCTGGGGGTGATCTTCGTCATCAACGTCGTCCTCGGGTTGGTCACGCCGCCCGTGGGGATCATCCTCAACGTCGTGGGCGTGATCGGCCGCGTCGACCCGATGGACGTCTTCTGGGACATGATCCCGTATCTGGCGGTGCTGACGCTGGTCCTGATGATGGTGACGTACTGGCCCGCCTTATCGCTTTGGTTGCCTAGTGTCCTCATGTAGTCCGCGTTGAATCCAGATCAGCAACTTGCAACAGGGAGTGACCCAATGACAAAACTGTCCATCTCACGTCGCCGCCTCGGCGCCGGTCTCGGCGCGATCGCCGCAGCGTCCATCCTGCCGAGCCGCAGCGATGCGCAGGCCGTGATCAATCTCAAGTACGGCAATGCCGGCAACGCGCAGACGATCTCCAACATCTTCAATCAGCGCTTCTTCCAGGTGCTTGCCGAACGCACCAACAATGCAATCCGGGTGGAGATCTTCGCCGGCACCCTCGGCGGCGAACAGCGCCTTCTCGAGTCGATGGCGCTGGGCACGATCGACATCTACAACGGCGCCTATACCGGCACGCGCGAGTTCGACATCTTCTACGCGCCCTCCTTCTTCAAGGACGGGTACCATGCCAAGCGCGTGCTCGCCGGCCCGCTCGGCCAGAAGGCGAGCGAGACGCTGGAGCGGCGCTACCAGGCCCGGCTGCTCGGCGCCGGTGTGCTGGGTCCGTGGGTGCTCGCGACCAAGCGTAAGATCGACTCGATCGAGGGCATTCGCGGCATGAAGCTGCGCGCGCCGCAGATCGAGGGCGTCATCGCCTCGCTCAACCATCTCGGCGCCAACCCGACGCCGATTGCGTTCAACGAGATCTATCTCGCTCTGCAGAACGGCACCGTCGACGGGTTCGTGTCGGCGCTCAATCCGTCGGTGGCGGGCAAGTTCTACGAGGTCTGCAAGTACCTCTACAGCAACCCGTTCGGCCTCGGGCTCGACAAGGAAGCGATCGCGACGCGCGCGTGGAACCGGATTACGCCGCCGCATCGCGAGATCATGCAGCGCACGTTCAACGAGATCGAGGAGACCGACTACCACCAGGCGGGCATCCGCGCGATTCAGACCGACATCGCCGCGTGGCGCCAGTCGCAGGGTGCCGACTCGGTCGTTCAGCTCGACCAGGCGGACATCGACCGCAGGATGGCGCCGTTGAACGAGCGGCTCGCGAATGAGGTGTATGGCGCCGGAGCCTGGGCGCAGATCCAGGCGACCAGGGACGCCTGAGCAGGACGGTTCAGGCAGCCGGGCGCGACGTTCGCTCGCGCCCGGCTGCCGGGTATCTGGACGAAGGAGCTCTATCGATGCACGTTTCACCCGCGGGCGGTCCGCCGCTGCCCGAGCAGACCTTCTTCAACGATCCGGCGATCGACCGCGTGCTCGGTGTCGCGATGACCCTCGCGGCGGAGGTCTGGGTGCTGCGCGACCGGGTTCGCGCCATGGAGGCGTTGCTGACAACGGGCGGCGCGCTCCGGGCCGGCGCGCTCGATGCCTATGCGCCGGCGCCGGCCGAGGCTGAGGCGATCGCCCAGGATCGCGAAGCATTCGTCGCCCAGCTGATGCAGAACCTGCTCGGCCAGCAGGCCTCGAAGGGTGCACCGCCGGATCTGTTGGCCCGGTTCGGCGACGCCCGCGCCCGCTAGACGGCCTGCGGAGAATTCGGCGCAGTGGCGCGGCGATCAGACATAGGGTGGCGGGCAATTGCCGGCGGTCGCGGCTTCTTCCCAGGCGGCGACGGCGTCGATCAGCGCCGGTCCGCCGCAGGGCAGCAGCATGTAGCTCAACGCCTCGGCCATCGCGGGCACGCTTGCCCCGGCCTTGAATGCGCGGTGGAGATGAACCTTCATGCCGTCATGGGTGCGGCGGGCGGCGTGGCACACGGCTGCGATCGTATCGGCGTGCGCCGGCTCGATTGCGCCGCGTGCGGCCTCGAACATCGTGACGTAGCGGGTCGCGATGTCGGGGGCGCCGATCCATTCGCCCCAATGCGCCGGTCCAAACTGCATCGCCGGCCAGGCCTCGACCACGCCGGCAATGGCGAGCGAGTCGCTCAATTCGGGCGAACCGAGTCCGACCTTGTAGGCCCGCCGCATGTGGATCTGCCCATGCGCTTCGCGCGCCGCCACCTGCAGTGCCGCCCACACGAGTTCGCGCTGCTGCATGGTAAGGACGCGCGGGTTGAGGGTGAGGCGCTCGTAGAATACGTCGTAGGCGGCGAGAAGGTCGGGATCGTCGGCCGCGAGCATGCGATGATAGGTGAGCAGATAGCCGCGCTTCGCCTTCACCGAATCGAGCACGGCCTTTGCGCGATCCGCGCGGTTCCGTTCGCTGGTCATGGCTTTGCCGCTTTCGCGGCATCGAAGCCGCCCTGGTCGATTTCGGCCCAGGCGCGAAACTCCGCCGATGCCGCGACGGCACCGGATTTGATGAGATCGCGCCAGACGCCGCAGGCGTCGACGAAGTACGGCACGCTGCCTGGAAACATCGTAATCGCGATCGCCTCCGCGAGATCGACCTCGACAACGTTGGCGGCATAGGCGGCGCGGATATGAATGCCAAGCTCCCACCATCCGCCCTGGCAGGTCTGGACCGCGGCGAGCGCCATTTCGCGCAGCCGGGCGGGGATGCCGTAGGGAGCAAGGGCGTCGGCGATGGCGCCGCGATATGCCTGCTCATGGTCGAATTCCGGGATCGCCGCGGCCCAATGATCGGCGACGAATCGGAAGGCCGGCGCGCTGCGCGCGACTGCAGCCAGCCGCAGCGCCGCTGCGATCTCCGTGGACGAGCCGCCGGCGTCGCGAAACTTGCGAATGTGGTGCGTGGCGATCGCCTCGTCGGTGGCGACGAGGACGGCGAGCCAGATGAACTCCTTGTCGTGCGCCGTCAGGCTGCGCGGCACCAGCGTCAGCGCGGTGTAGGCCTGATCGTAGGCATCGAGGAGATCGGGTGCCGCGACGGCAAGCAGCCCGTGATGCGGCAGCAGATAGCCGCGTTTGGCGCGTACGGCTTCGAGTCGTTCGCGTGCGGCGCGCGCGGGATCGGGATTCGGCATGGCGGATAGTCTACTGCGCGTTGGAGCGTCTGTCCCGCGGCGGACGGCGTCCAGTGCGGGCGTTTGAGGAGGTTGTGATGCAGATCGTCGACCGTCAGTTCGATGCCTACCAGTCGTTCGTGCTGGGATGCAAGCTGTTCTGGACCAATCGGATGTTTCCGGAACTCTACGCGCTCTATCGCCATCGGGCGGAAGAGTTGGCTCGCAGGACCGGCCGAGCGC
The DNA here is from genome assembly GCA_016793045.1 of Alphaproteobacteria bacterium. Lineage (GTDB taxonomy): Bacteria > Pseudomonadota > Alphaproteobacteria > CACIAM-22H2 > CACIAM-22H2 > JAEUKZ01. The sequence continues at coordinate 4,734 of JAEUKZ010000392.1, read as the reverse complement.
CTGCGGGCGCCGAAGACGTTTCGACGCTTCTGGACGGCGATCCGCTCGCTGCATCCTTCGGCTGGATGGAGCGCCACCTTCAGCGCATGAAGTACTCCGGGCGCTGGGGCCTTGCGCCGGTTCACGCTCGGCAGCGCGATACGATCGAGGCGGAACTGGCCGAACCGGTCGGCGATATCCTGACGCTCGACCCGAACTTCCGGCAGCCCGACTACTACACCGCCGTCGACATCCACCAGCACCCTGGCGGCGTCTGGAGCGACAGCATCGCCGGCTACGTCTATGAGCGCGGCGCACGCACGACGACGCCGACCTTGCAGCGCGATCTCGATCTGCACTATCGCTTCACCAACCTCGTCGTCGGCATGCACAAGCCGCGCCGGCTGCTCGATATGGGGTGCGGCTTCGGCAAGAGCACCAGGCCGTTCTACGAGACGGTGCGCGACGCGGACGTCGTCGGCATCGATCTGGCGGAGCCCTGCCTGCGTCTGGCGGCACGCGATGCGGTGTCGGCGCAGGCGCGCAACGTCCGCTTCATGCAGAAGGATGCGTCGAAGACCGGGCTCGGCGACGGGCAGTTCGACGTCGTGACCTCGACGATGCTCCTCCACGAGATGCCGCCGCCGGTCATCCGCGACCTGATCGCCGAGTCGTACCGTCTGCTCGAGCCGGGCGGCGTCGCGGTGCATCTGGATTTTCTGCCGCCGGACGATCCGTTCCTCACCTACGTCCATTACGGCCACGGCCGGCGGAACAACGAGCCCTACATGGAGCCGCTCGCGAAGATGGATGTCGTTGGCGCGATGAAGGCTTCGGGCTTCCGCAACGTGCGTGCGATGCCGTTCGAGGAAGCGCCGGGCGCGCTCGCCGCCGCGGGCCAGCGCTGGCGGTTCCCCTGGACCGTCATCGTCGGGGAGAAGCCGGTCTGATGCTGCTCAATCGCGCGCGACTGAGCCGGGAACTCGAGGCGGCGCGGCTCGACGCCGTCGTCCTGGCGACCGAGGCGAACGTCGTCTACGGGTCCGACTTCGCATCGGAGTTCATGCTCGGGCGTTTCGAAGACAACGTCGTGGCGGTGGTCGTGCCCCGCGATCCGGCGCTCGACCCGGCCCTGATCGTCGCAGAATTCGACCTCCCGTATCTCGCCGAACGGCCTTCCTGGATCACGGATGTCCGGCCCTATGGCAGCCCGTGGTCATCGGTCGGCGCGTTCATGGGCGCGACCTTGGAGGCGAAGCTCGACACCGCTCTGCGCGAGCGGCTGTTGGACCTGCGCACGCGCGTGAAGCCGCTGCAGCAGCCGACGCTCGTAGCGGCGGTCGTCGAGGCCTTGCGGGCGCGCGGCCTTCAGAAATCGCATATCGGCTGCGACGACCTGCGGCTGGCCTGCAAGCTCGCAGCCGCCGGTGTCGGCCGAGAAGGCGGGATCGCCGACGTGCTGTGGCTGATGCGGCGGGTTCGACTGGTGAAGACGCCGGACGAGCGCGCCATCATGACCGTCGGCGCCCGGCTGAATGCCGAGGCGCTCGCGGCCGTCGTGAAGGTCGGGCGCCCGGGAATCGCCGAAACCGACATGACGCGGGTCTATCGCCGCTATCTGACCGATCACGACGCGCGCCATCTCGGCGACCGCGGCATGATGTTCGGCGCCGGCGACGCGTCGAGCTTCAGCCTGCCGATGTCGGACCAGCGCACGCTTGAGCCGGGAGAAGCAATCGTGCTCGACTGCCTCGGAACTTGGCGCGGCTACTACATGGATCTCGCGCGCACGGGCGTGGTCGGCGAGCCGACGAATGCCCAGAAGCACCGTTACCAAGCCGTCCTCACCGCGCTTCAGGCGGTCGAGGCCACCATGAAGGCGGGCACAAACACGCAGGACGTGCGTGCGCTGGTGCGCGAGACAATCGGCGGCTTCGGGCTGAGGCGCGAACTCGTCTCAGTGACCACCCACGCGCTCGGCCTCGAAGTATTCGAATTTCCGTACGAGGACAGCCTGGCAGACGGCTTCGTGCTGGAAGAAGGGATGATTGTGAACACAGAGGTGTTCTATCGCGATCCCGAACTCGGCAGCTTCCATCTCGAGGATTCGGTTGCCGTCGACGGTGGCGGCTGCGCGCTGCTTCACCCCGTGCCGCGGGACCTCGTCGTCTTCGCCTGACCAGGCGCGGTCAACGCGCGGTCTTGCGCAGCTTCTTTTCTAGGTGCGGCAGCAAGCCGCCGTCGCGGATCATGTCGAGCAGATGCGGCGGGATCGGCTCGCAGGTGTAGATTTCGCCGGTGGTAAGGTTCTCGATTCGGCCGACGACGGGCTCGACCGACAGCTCGTCGCCGGGCCGGATCCGGTCGGCTTCGGCGCAGACCAGCGGCGCGAGGCCGACATTCACGGCATTGCGGAAGAACAGTCCCGCGAACGACTTCGCGACCACCGCATTGACGCCGAGCTGGCGCAGTGCGATGGCCGCCTGCTCGCGCGACGATCCCATGCCGAAGTTCTCGCCGCCGACCACGACGTCGCCGGCACGGACGGCCTTGGCAAAGTTCGGATCGATGGCCTCGAGGCAGTGGCTCGCCATCTCCTCCACCGGCTTCTTCATATAGGCGCCGGGCGCCAGCGCGTCGGTGGTGATGTCGTCGCCATAAACGAAGGCGCGGCCGAAATTGCTGCGCGCGCTCATGCCGCGGCCTGCTCGGCGAGCAGCTCGCGCGGATCGACAATGTGGCCTGCGACGGCCGCCGCGGCAACGCTGTAGGGCGATCCGAGATAGACGAGTGCGCTCGCGGCCCCCATGCGCCCCTTGAAATTGCGGGCGGTCGACGACAGGCATACTTCATTCTCGGCGAGCAGTCCGGCGCCCAGGCCCGCGCAGGCGCCGCATCCGGAGGGCAGCAGGATCGCGCCGGCTTCGGCCAGCGTCGCGAGCGTCCCGTCCGCGGCGGCGATCGCGGTGATCCGCGTCGACGCCGGTGCCACCAGCAGCCTTGTTCCCGGCGCGACCTTGCGCCCCTTGAGTATCTCCGCCGCCATATGAAGGTCGGACAGCTTCGCGCCGGTGCACGCGCCGATATAGCACTGGTCGATTGCTGTGCCGCGGTGCTCGCGCGCCGGAGCGGAATTGGCCGGCGAATGCGGTGCGGCGATCTGCGGCTCGAGGGACGTCGCATCGAACGCCCAGCGCTTGAACGGAGTCGAGTCCGCATCGGACTGCCAAGTGATCGCGTCCGGTGCGTCGACGCCGACTTCGGCAAGATAGGCAACTGTCGTGCGGTCGGGGGCGATTATCCCGGTCTGCGCGCCCAGTTCGGCGGTCATGTTCGTCAACACCATGCGCTCGCTCATCGACAGCGCGGCGATCGCCTCGCCGGCGTATTCGACGACACCGTACTTGATGCCGTTGAGCGAGATGGTGCGGCACATCGCCAGGACCATGTCCTTGGCGACGACGCCGGTGGTCAGCCGGCCGTCCCAGCGCACGCTGTGCTCCTGCGGCACGCGCAGCCAGATCGCACCGGTGACCAGAACACCCGCCATCTCGGTAGCGCCGACGCCGAACATGAAGCAGCCGAATGCGCCCGCAGTGGGGGAATGCGAGTCGCCGCCGACCGCGAACAGGCCGGGGCGGAGATGCCCGCGCTCGGGCAGCACGACATGGCAGATGCCCTGCATGTCGTGGAACCGCGTGATGCCGGCGGCCTTCACCCACTTGCGCGTCAGGTCGAGAATCGCCGCGCTGTCGGCATCGATCGCGGGCACGTAGTGGTCTGCGATGACGACGACCTTGGACGGGTCCCAGACCTTGGCGCCGAGCCGTTCCAGCATCGGGCCGACGCGGCGCGGCCCGCCCGAATCATGCATCATCGCCAGGTCGACCCGGCAGGTCACGATCTCACCGGGTGCGACCGAGGTCACACCGGCGGCGCGGGCGATGATCTTCTGCGTGAGTGTCAGCCCCATCGGCGGGATCTCCGGCGCGGGGGCTGCGGCTGCGACTGGCGAATCGGTGGGCATGCTCGGCAATTATTCGGTCCGTTGCGCGCGCCATGCAACCCGCATTGGCGTGTATGGCGACAGGCTGGGCGCGATGATGAGCGCTGGGTCATACGGTCCCACGCCAGCGCAACACGTGGCGTTCGAGCCGCTTGAGCGCGCCGTTGAGGATGATGCCGGCGACGGCAAGGACGACCAGGCCCGCGAAGACGCCGGCCGTGTCAAACAGTCCCGCGGCCTGGCCGATCAGAAAGCCGATCCCGCGGTTCGACGAGATCAGTTCACCCACCACGGTGCCGATCAGGGCATACGGCACGGAGACCTTGAGCCCCGTGAGCACCCAGGCAGCGGCCGAAGGCAGGATCACCAGACGCAACAGCTGCCATTCACCTGCTCCCATGATTCGGGTCGTGTGAATGTGGATCGGATTGACGTCGCGCACGCCGGCGAAGGTGTTCAGGAACACGAGGAAAAAGACCACCGCGGCCGACATCGCGATCTTCGATTCGATGCCGATGCCGAACCACATGATGAACAGCGGGGCCAGCGCGATCTTGGGCAGGCAGTAGAGGGCGGTCACATAGGGGTCGAAGATCGCGGCGACGAGAGCCGAGCGCCCGAAGGCGAACCCGACGGTGAAGCCGCATGCCGCACCGATCGCGAAGCCGACGGCCGTCGCGTAGAAGGTGTACGAGGCGTGCGTCAGCAGCATCCCGCGCTCGATCCATTGAACCAGCTTGGCGAACACC
>JAEUKZ010000376.1 GCA_016793045.1 Alphaproteobacteria bacterium | reverse complement strand
CGGTGCGGGCCGGCATTGTGCCGTGTTTGCCTCGCTGACCCGCGACAGAACAGCGCAGGCGGCACGACATCGCGCCGACGGTCCGGCGGCGCCGATCAACGTCCGCCAGCACCGCGAAGAAATTGTGAAGGCACTGCGCGATAATATCGACAAAGTATAAGGCGAAATATAGACTGTGAAAATAAAATATGGTTAAATCACTTTACATATACCGGGATGATTTTGCTTATCGATATTCGCGTTCTGTATATCGTTCCGGCAAGTCAAATTTACGCGCTACACCGAATGATATATTGAACCTACACCTCGGATCGAAGATGGTCGCCGCCAATCATCGTCAGGACAGGGCCGGTCGTTCGGGCAGTGGTCCCCGCTGAATTCAACCAAAGAATGCCCACATCAGGCACATGACCACGTCCAAGCACACCCGCTCCGCTTCCGACGGCGACGGCACACCGCGCAGCCGGGCGCACACCGTCCTGACCGTGTCCGAGCCGCTCGAGCAGAGCGCTCTGGCGATGCTGATCCGCCGCGTCGATGCCGACGCGACAATCCACGAATTCCGCACGCTTGCCGGGGCGCGCGACTGGATCGAGACCGGGGGACAGCCCGATCTCGCGGTCGTCCAGGCCGAGACGATGGGCAATTTCGGGGCCGCCGCGGTGCGGATGTGGAAGCTGTCCGCGCCCAACGCGATGCTGGCGCTCTATGCCGCGCCGGACGCCGAGCTCGGCCGCCGGGCGCTCGCCGCCGGGTTCGACGCGGTCCTCGCGCGCACGGCGGAGCCGCCGGAATTCGCGGCCGCGCTCGGCTTCGTGCTCGCGGGCAACCGCTACATAGCGCCGGCCTTCGTCGGCCAGCATTCGGGACGCGGCGGCTGCGCGTTCCTCGGCGCCTGCGGCTGGGCGCTGCCCCTGCTCGACGATCTGCCGGTCGGCCTGTTCGTGCTCCAGGGCGAGCGCGTCATCTATTCCAACCGCTACATGATCGAGCATTTCGGCTACACGCCCGATCATCTGCAGTCGATGTCGTTCTGGGACCCGGTCATCGATCCGCACAAGTCGCAGATCCGCGACGCCGCGCTCGGCTGGCTGCGCGGCGAGGCCGTGACGCCCAACTTCGTCGCCCCGATCCGCACCAAGGACGGCGCGGTGCGCTGGATCGAATCCTTCCACCGCGTGCTGACGATCGGCGGCGGCCCGGCGGTGGTCGTCGCCTGCATCGACGTGACCGCGCGCATGTCGGCTGTCGACCGCGCGGTGACGGCGACGATGACGCCGGCCGAACTCGCCAGCGGCATCTATCTGCCCGGCGAGCACCGCCCGCCCGCGCTGCTCGCGGCGGGCGAGCCGGCGCCGCTCGACGGCGCGGCGATGGCGGCGCTGACCGACCGGCAGCGCCAGGTGCTCGGCCTGCTGGCGGTGGGCAGTTCGAACAAGGACATCGGCGCCAAGCTCGGCATCAGCGAAGCGACCGTGAAGCTTCACGTCCACCACATCATGCGCGCGCTCGGCGTCAGCAACCGCACCGCCGCAGCACTGATGGCGCGGCGCCTCGGCACCTGAATCCGCCGACGGCCGCCTGTGGCGCCCGCTATTCGCGCGGCGCGTGCTTGGCGAGGATGCGCTGAAGGGTCCGGCGGTGCATGTTGAGCCGCCGCGCGGTTTCCGACACGTTGCGGTCGCACTGCTCGAAGACGCGCTGGATGTGCTCCCAGCGCACCCGGTCGGCCGACATCGGATGATCGGGCGGCGGCGGCAGCGGGCCAGGGCGCGGCTGCAGCGCCGCCTCGATCGCGTCGGCGTCGGCGGGCTTCGCCAGATAGTCGATGGCCCCCTGCTTCATCGCGGCGACCGCGGTGGCGATGTTGCCGTAGCCGGTCAGCACGACGATGCGCGAATCGGGGTTGGCCGCACGGATCGTCGGCACGAGCTCGAGGCCGCTGCCGTCGCCGAGCCGCAGGTCGACGACCGCGAAATCCGGCGGGTCGGCCTGGGCGGCGGTGGCGCCGGCCTTGATCGACCCCGCGGTCCGCACCGTATAGCCGCGCCGCTCCATCGCGCGCGCAAGCCGGGTGAGGAACACCTCGTCGTCGTCGACGAGCAGCAGCAGCCCCCGGTCGGCCGGCGTATCGTTGGTCGTTTCGTCCATCATGTCACCTCTGCTGCCTGATCGAGCCGCGCGCGCGTCCAGCGCACCAGCACCTGCGCGCCGCCGCGCGGCCGGTTGGAGAACGCAACCTCCGCCCCGGTCCGCTCGAGCAGCGTCGTCGCAATGAAGACGCCCAGGCCCATATGTATACTCTCCCCGTCGCGCTCGCGCGTACGGACGGAAAGATACGGCTCTCCGAGGCGGTCGAGAACCCCGGACGCGAAACCGGGCCCGTCGTCGGCGATCGCGATCTCGAGCCCGTCGCGGCCCCAGCTCGTCCGCACCTCGACCGCCGAGCGCGCGAACTGGGCCGCATTCTCGATCAGGTTGCCGAGGCCCTGCACGATCTCCTCGGTCGCGGCGAGGCGCGGCTCCGGCCCGCTGCCCGACGCCGCCTGCGCGACCCGCACGCGCTCGGTCGGATGGGCGGCGATCGCCGCGTCGACGACGGCGCTGGCGGGCGGGCGCAGCAGCGGGCTGCCCGGATCGTCCTCCGGCCGGGCGGCAAGCTTGGCGAGGATGTCGCGACAGCGCGCCGTTTCCGCCTGCAGCAGGCGGGCATCGTCGGCGAGCGGCGAGTCGCCGGGGATGTCGCGCGCCATCTCCTTGGCGACGACGGCGATGGTCGACAGCGGCGTGCCGAGCTGGTGCGCGGTCGCCGCGGCGAGCGCGCCGAGGGCCGCGAGCCGCTGCTCGCGCGCCAGCGCCATCTGCGTCGCCGCGAGCGCGTCCGCGACCTGGCGCGCCTCCTGCGCCACGTTGCCGGCATAGAGCGCGATGAACGCGGCGGCGACCACGATCGCCGCCCAGATGCCGGCGAGGTAGAGCACCGGGGCGTCGAGCCCGCCGTCCGGCCAGGCGAGGCTGCGGTGGTGGAAGACGAGGAAACTCGCGGTCGCGGTGCACAGGGCGACGAGAACGAAGGTCGCCCGGCGCGACAGGATGGTCGCCGCGACCACCACCGGCGCCAGCAGCAGGATCGCGAACGGATTGGTGAGGCCGCCGGTGAGATAGAGCAGCGCGCCGAGCTGCAGCGTGTCCCAGCACAGCAGGGCCGCGACCGCGCGTTCGCTGAGCAGCGCCGCCGGCCGCGCCAGGATCAGCATCAGGTTGAGCAGCAGCGATGCCGCGACCACTGCGAGCGCGGCATCGAGCGAAAGCTCGATCGCGAAGACGAAGCGCGCCGTGAGCAGCGCCAGCGCCTGTCCGGCGACGGCCAGCCAGCGCGCGAGCAGCACCGTGCGCAGCCGCACGCGGCCGAGCGGCTGGCCGAGCAGGCGGATGTGCGGGCGGGCGGTGGCGGGGGCCATGGACGGGCGCGAAACCTGGCGGGCGAAGCGAATGCGTCGGCCCATTCTGCTCCGGCCGACGTACTTTGTCGCCCCGGTCGCGGGGCCGGCGCCATTCGAACGCCGCATCCCCGACGTGCGGCGGACGAACGGCACGGCCCGCGCAGCTTTCGGGTGGTGCTGCCGCCGCCGGCGTGCGAGGACACGCGGACGACCAACGGAGCACCGCCATGCCTTCGCCGACATCCCGCCCCGCCGACGGCTCGGCGGTGCGCGCGCGCATCGCCACGATCGACTGGGCGTCGATCGCGGCCGCTCTCGACGCGCATGGCCATGCGGTCGTCGACGGGCTGCTCGCCGCGGCCGACTGCGCCAGCCTGGTCGGGCGCTACGACGACGACCCGTCGTTCCGCAGTCGGGTGGTGATGGCGCGACACGGCTTCGGCCGCGGCGAGTACAAGTATTTCGCCGATCCCCTCCCCGATCCGGTCGCGAGCCTGCGCACGGGCCTCTTTCCGCCGCTGGCGGCGATCGCCAACGCCTGGAACGAGTCGCTCGGCATCGAGAGGCGCTATCCCGCCGATCATCAGCGCTACCGTGCGCTGTGCCGCGCGGCCGGCCAGGCGAAGCCGACGCCGCTGCTGCTGCGCTACGGCGCCGGCGACTACAACTGCCTGCATCGCGATCTCTACGGCGACGAGGTCTTTCCGCTGCAGGTGGCGATCCTGCTTTCCGCGCC
>JAEUKZ010000057.1 GCA_016793045.1 Alphaproteobacteria bacterium | reverse complement strand
CGACCGGCAGCCCGTCGACGCGGGCCGCGCGGACGCGCAACTCGGCATCGGCGAGGCCGAGCAGATCGAAGGGCAACGGCGCATCGGAGAAGACGCGGCCATCGGCGCTGGCGGGCGCGCGGCGGCTGTCGGCGGACAGGGCGGCAACGTCGATGCGCGCCGCCGCGATCTCCCCCGCGATCCCCGGGCGCGCGCCGGCGTGCGCAATCGTCACGTCGCCGGTCAGATCGTTGGGACCGACCGTTGCGCGCAGGTTCTGGAACCGCATCCGCGCCGCATCGGCGTCGCTGACGCGCGCCTGGAACGCGACCGCGCCGCGCAACGGCAGGTCGAGCCTGAGCAGGCGCGCCAGCTGAGCGCCGTCGGGCGCGTGCGCCTGGACCTCGACGGCGAGCCCGCGCGAGACGAGCGGCCGGTCGATGCGGCCGGTGACCACCGCACGCGGACCGTTCTCGCGACCGACCTGGACGCGGAGATCCTCGAACGACGGCTGATCGCCCGCGATCCGCAGCCGGATCGCGAACGGTCCGAGCGCCGGCATGGCCGGCAGTCGCTGCCCGGCGAACACCGCCTCCGAAAAGGCGCCGATCTCGCGGCCCTCGGCGGCGACGTTGAGATCGAAGCCGCGCTGCGCGAGCGGCGCCCCCACGCTGCCGGTCACCGCAACGCGCAGCCGTTCAGCCGCACCGAACTCGAGGCTGAGCTGCGGGATCGTCGGCTGGCCGTCGCGCGCCGCCAGCTTCAACTCGCCGCGATAGGCCCCCAGCGGCGGCACCGCCACCCCGACGAGCGCGGCGGCGCGCTGCAGCTCCGCGCCTTCGAAGGTCACCGTCAGGTCGGGAGACGGCGCGGCCAGCGCGTTCGCGATCGTACCGTCGACCGATGCCCGCACGATCTCGCCGACCGTCACCGCCAGCGCCACCGGATACGGCGCCGACCCCGAGAGCATTGCGAACCGTCCGGCGCGGCCTTCGACCGTGAAGGCCTGTTCGTTGAACCGTCCTTCGGCGGCGACGTTCAGCTGATCGCTTTCGGCCCGCACGAGCGCGCGCGCGACCGCTAGCTGCCACGCCTGTCCCCGCGGAACGTCGCGCACGGTCACGACCGCCACGCGCACCTCCAGTTCGGCAATGTCGGGCAGCATCGGCAGCGGGACCGGTGCGCCCGCCGACGCCCCGGCCGTCGCCGCAGGCAGGTCGAGCACGATCGCGGCATCGCGCACGACCAGGCGCCGCACGCGGACCGCCCGTTCCATCAGGAAGGGGATCAGTTCGACCTGGATCGCGACCGCACCGACCCGCATCGATTGGCCCGACGACCCGTCCGGCGCGCCGACCATCACATCCTCGGCGCTGACCGTCGGCATCAGGCCGATCGACCAGCGCAGGGGCCCGCGCAGCATCACCGGCTGTCCGGCGATCGCCTGCAGCCGGTCGGCGATCACGCCGCGATAGTCGTTGGGATCGACGGTCGCGATGAACACGCCGGCGGCGCCGATCGCGGCGACGATGAGCCCGACGAAGGCCAGAAACGCGAGGCGCAGTCGACGCATGGTCAACCTCCCTGGCCGGCGAGCGTGCCCGGCAAAGCCGCGAACTCCTCGACCAGCCGGTGCGCGCCGGCTGCCGCAAGCTCATGCGGCTCGTGATAGCCCCACGCGACACCGACCGCCCAGGCGCCGGCGCTGCGCGCCATCTGGATGTCGAAGACGGTGTCGCCGATCATCACCGTCTCGGCGGCGGTGCAGCCGGCCTCCTCCATCGCGCGTTCGAGCATCGCCGGATGGGGCTTGCCGGGGCCGATGTCGCCGGTCTGCATGGTGACGAAGCGGCTCCCCAGCCCGTGCCGTTCGAGGACGGCCAGCAATCCCCGCCGCGCCTTGCCGGTGGCGATGCCGAGCCGCGCGCCGCTGCGTTCGATCGCATCGAGCGCTTCGAGCGCGCCGGGAAACAGAGGCTCGTGATGATCGGGGCGCTGGCGCAGGATGAAGAAATGCTCCTTGTAGGCGGCGACGATGCGCTCGTGGCGATCCGCGTCGAGGTCGGGGCCGAGCCGCGCCACGCATTCGGCGAGCGGAAGGCCAATCACCCGCCGGACCGGCCCGGCGGCCGGCGCCGCTGCGCCTTCCGATTCGAACGCCGCCGCCATGCAGGCGACGATCGCGTGCTGGCTGTCGACCAGGGTACCGTCGCAGTCGAAAACGACGAGAGCTGGCGGTCGGGGCGTCATGGGCGGACTCTCGGAGTCTTGCGGGCGAAAAGCAATCAGCGCGGAAAACGGTCGCAGTCGGCGTCGATGGCGAACCCGAAGGCCGCAAAGGTGCGCTTCATGTGCGGCGGCAACGGGGCGACGACGTGCAGCGTGCCGTGGCCCGAGGGATGCGGCAGCGTGATCGCGCGCGCGTGCAGATGCAGGCCCGGCGCCACGCCGTCGCCGAGGCGGTGCTCGGCATCGCCGTACTTCGGGTCGCCCACGATCGGGGTTCCCAGCGCGCTCGCGCAGTGGACGCGAAGCTGATGCGTGCGGCCTGTGAGCGGCATCAGCGCCAGCACCGCGGCGCGCCCGGACATCACGTCGAGCGTGTCGTAGAGCGTCACCGCGTCCTTGCCGTCGTCGTCGGCAGCGACGATCTCGTGCGCGCCGCCGGTCTTGGCGAGCGCCATTTCGATGCGGCCGCGCGCCGGCTTCGGCACGCCCGCGACCAATGCCACGTAGATCTTGCGCGTGTCCTTGTCGCGGAACGCCTCGGCCAGCCGCGCCGCGATCCGCGCGCTGCGGGCGAGCAGCAGCACGCCCGACGTGTCGCGGTCGAGCCGGTGGACGAGCCGCGGCTTTTCGCCGTCATAGGCGAGCGCGTTGAGCATGCCGTCGACATGGCGCGGCGTGTTGGTGCCGCCCTGCACCGCAAGCCCGGCCGGCTTGTTGAGCGCGATAACGTCGTTGTCGATGTGGATGACCAGCGACTGGATGAACTTGGCGTCGGCGTCGGACACGCCGGTCCGGGCGACGGCGGGCGGCGCGTCGATGTGCGGCGGGATGCGGATCGTCTGCCCGGCCTCGAGCCGCAGCGAGCCCTGGGCGCGCTTGCCGTCGACGCGGATCTGGCCGGTGCGCAGCAGCTTTTCCAGCCGGCCGTGGCCGAGCGTCGGATAGCGGCGCTTGAACCAGCGGTCGAGCCGCTGCTCGGCGTCGCCTTCGGCGACGATGACGCTCTGGACGCCGGTCATTCGCCCTCTCCGCTCTTTTCCTTGCGCAGCTTCGCCCAATAGGCGAGCCGCTTGGCGACCTCGCGTTCGAAGCCTCGTTCGACCGGCCGATAGAAGTTCCGCCGCGCCATGCCGTCGGGGAAGTAGTTCTGGCCGGAGAAGCCTTCCTCGGCATCGTGGTCGTACTCGTAGCCCTTGCCATAGCCGATGTCCTTCATCAGCCGGGTCGGCGCGTTGAGAATGTGCAGCGGCGGCATCAGCGAGCCGGTCTCCTTCGCCGCGCGATTGGCCGCGCCGAAGGCGACATAGGCGGCGTTCGATTTCGGCGCGGTCGCCAGATAGATCACCGCCTGAGCGATCGCGAGTTCGCCCTCGGGCGAGCCGAGGAAGTCGTAGACGTCCTTGGCGGCAAGCGCCTGGTGCACCGCCTCGGGATCGGCGAGGCCGATATCCTCGACCGCGAAGCGGACCAGGCGGCGCACGATGTAGAGCGGCTCCTCGCCCCCCGCAAGCATGCGCGCCAGCCAGTAGAGTCCGGCATCGACGTCCGAGCCGCGCAGCGACTTGTGCAGCGCCGAGATGAGGTTGTAGTGGCCTTCCTGGGCCTTGTCGTAGAGCGGCGCGCGCTTCTGCACGGCGAGCGTCAGCGCCGCGGTGTCGAGCGGCTGGTCGTGCTTGAAGGCGAGCAGTTCCTCGGCAAGGTTGAGCAGGTAGCGCCCGTCGCCGTCGGCCATCGCGATCAGCGCCGCGCGCGCATCCGCCGTCAGCGCCAGCGACTTTCCTTCCGCCGCCTCGGCACGCTGGAGCAGCGCCTCGAGCGCCGCCTCGTCCAGGCGCTTGAGCACCAGCACCTGGCAGCGCGACAGCAGCGCGCCGTTGATCTCGAACGACGGGTTCTCGGTCGTGGCGCCGACCAGCGTCACCGTGCCGTCCTCGACATAGGGCAGGAAACCGTCCTGCTGGCTGCGGTTGAAGCGGTGAATTTCGTCGATGAACAGCAACGTGCCGCGGCCGACCGCATGACGGTCGCGCGCCTCCGCGAAGACCTTGCGCAGGTCGGCGACGCCGGAGAAGACCGCTGAAAGCTGCACGAACTCGAGATCGACCGACTGCGCGAGCAGCCGCGCGATCGTCGTCTTGCCGCAGCCCGGCGGCCCCCACAGGATCAGCGAGGCGAGCCGCCCCTGCGCCAGCATGCGCGCGAGCGGCCCCTCGCCCCGCAGCAGGTGGTCCTGGCCGACGACGTCGGCGATCGTCGCCGGGCGCAGCCGGTCGGCGAGTGGCCGTGGGCCCTGGAACAGGCTGGCGCCGCCGGCAGCGGGCCGCTTCGCGTTCATCGGCCGATCACCAGATTGTAGACCTGGTCGCCGCGGCGCACCGAGAAGCGCCAGCGCGCCTGCTGCTGGGCGACCGCACGGCGCATGTCCTCGACGGTCGCGATCGCCTGATCGTTGACCCGCAGGATGACGTCGCCGGGCTGCACGCGCAGGGTCGCGGCATTCGAATTGCGACGGACCTCGGTGACCACGACGCCCTGCGGGTTGCCTTCGAAGCCGATTTCGTCCGCGAGCGCGGGCGACAGGTTGGCCACGGTCATGCCGGCGAACGGGTTGTTGCCGCGCAGGGGAGTCGCGTCGCGCGGCGGCGTCTCGGGCGGCGCCACCAGCGTCACGGCCACGGTGCGCTCGCGCCCGCCGCGCCAGACCGTGAGTTGGGCGGTCGCACCGACCGACTGCGTCGCGATACGAAAGCGCAGCACCTGCTCGTCTGCGACCTCGCGGCCCTCGACATGGGTGATGACGTCGCCGCGGCGCAGGCCCGCGCGTTCTGCCGGGCTGCCCGCGGCCGGATCGCCGAGGACGACGCCGAGCGGTCGCGGCAGGCCGAGCGACGCCGCAATGTCCGCGGTGACGGTCTGGCCGGCGGCGCCGAGCCAGGGACGCACGAAGCGCCCGCCGGCGGCCGCGGCACCGACGACCACACGGACCATGTTGGCGGGAATCGCGAAGCCGATGCCGATCGAGCCGCCGTCGCGGGTGTAGATCGCGGTGTTGATGCCGACCAGCTTGCCGTCCATCGCCACCAGCGCGCCACCCGAGTTGCCGGGGTTGATCGCCGCGTCGGTCTGGATGAACGAGCGGAAATCGGTGATGCCGACCTGGGTGCGCGCAAGCGCCGAGACGATCCCGCTGGTGACGGTCTGGCCGACGCCGAAGGGATTGCCGATCGCCAGCACGAGGTCGCCGACCTCGAGATCGTCGGAATCGCGGAAGTCGATCGCCGGCAGCGGCGTGCGGCCGGCATCGATGCGCAGCACCGCGAGGTCGGTGCGTTCGTCCGCGCGCAGCACGGTGGCGTCGAATTCGCGCCGGTCGGCGAGCACGACCTGGATCTGCTCGGCGCCGCGGATGACGTGGTTGTTGGTGACGATGATCCCCGAGGCGTCGACGATGACGCCGGAGCCGAGCGAGTTCTGCATCGGCTCGCCCTGGCCCGGGAACATGTCGCCGAAGAAGCGGCGGAAGAACGGATCGTTGAACAGCGGCGACGGCACCGCCTGCACGGTGCGCCGGGTGTTGATCGACACGACCGCGGGCGCGGCGCGGCGGACCACGGGCGCGAAGCTGAACGCGATCTCGGCACGGCTCTGCGGCACCGCCTGGGCGGCGGCCGGCAAGGGCGAAGCGGCGATCAGCGCCACGAGGATTGCGAGGCAGCGGCGGAGAATCGGCATCGTCATCGGGGATGTCCTGGGGCGGCACCCTAACTGACGGGCCCGGCCGAATAAAGGCGGGCGCCGCGGTGTGGTGAAACGCTGCTGAAACGCCCGGTGAAACGGCGATCGTGCTGTCCCGCCAACCGGTTAGCAGGCCTGCTTCAGGATCGGGCGCCACCCCCCTGATACGGTT
This sequence comes from Alphaproteobacteria bacterium, assembly GCA_016793045.1. GTDB lineage: Bacteria > Pseudomonadota > Alphaproteobacteria > CACIAM-22H2 > CACIAM-22H2 > JAEUKZ01. Next base: position 253 of record JAEUKZ010000057.1, on the reverse strand, counting down.
ACATAATACCGCATTCGCCGATTGCGGTATCAATACACCTCAAAAGACGGGACCGGCGAAACCTTCGCCCCTCCCCGTCGTTTCATCTCCGACACGCCACCGGGCCCATCGCGGCGCGGTCCCCACCACCCCCAGACGACACCCTCTTCCATCAGATCGGGAGATGACGATGTTTCGCGCCCTGTTGTCCGCCACCGCCGTCGCGATCCCGCTGTTGGCCGCCCAGGCGGCGCAGGCTGAGCCGCCGCGCGCG
>JAEUKZ010000294.1 GCA_016793045.1 Alphaproteobacteria bacterium | reverse complement strand
TCACCGATCTGCTGGAGCGCCAGCTCGCCGTCTACGGCCAGACCGACCGGCGCATCGCGAACATCCGCGTCGACACCCACATGGCGCGGCTGCCCGAGCTCGAGGCGATCCGCATCTTCGACGCCGACGGCGTGTTCATCGTCGGGCCGCTCTGGAATCCCGACCAGCCGCAGCGCATCGGCGACATCGACTGGTTCCGCGCGCATCGCGCGAATCCCGACAGCGGCCTGATCATCTCGCCGCCGGTGGTCGGCCGGATTTCCGGCCGCTGGGTCATTTCCGCGTCGCGGCGCTACAACAATCCCGACGGCAGCTTCGCCGGCGTGGCGATCGCGAGCCTGCCGGTCGATCACTTCGTGCAGATGTTCGCGCAGTTCCAGCTCGGGCCGCACGGCATCGTCGCGCTGCGCGATGCCGATCTCCGCATCGTCGCGCGCTGGCCGCAGCTCGTGAGCCCGGCCGGCGCGATCGGCAGCGACCGCGTGGCGGAGGAGCTGCGCGCCCTGCTGCGGTCCGACCGCCAGGCCGCGACCTTCCGCAGCATCCGCGCGCCCGACAGCATCGAGCGCACCAGCAGCGTCCGGCGCATCGCGCCCAGCGGCTACGTCCTGGTGGTCGGGCTCGGCCGCGACGACTACCTGCAGCCCTGGCTGCTCGAGCGCGACAACGCGATCCGCTGGTGCGTGGGCTTCCTCGTCGCCAGCATCGCGGCGACCCTGCTGATCCGCCGCTTCTGGCTGCGCCAGCTCGCCGCGGCCGCTTCGCTCGCCAGCTCGGCGGCCGAACTGACGGGGCTGAACGAGAAGTACCTGCGCGAGAAGCGCCAGGCCGAGGCCGCCGACCGCGCGAAGTCCGAATTCCTCGCCAACATGAGCCACGAGCTGCGCACGCCGCTCAACGCCATCATCGGCTTCTCGGAGGTGATCGAGCGCGAGATCTTCGGGCCGATCTCGCCGGCGAAGTATCGCGACTATGCGCGCGACATCCACGCCTCCGGCAACCATCTGCTGTCGCTGGTCTCCTCGATCCTCGATCTCTCCAAGATCGAGGCGGGCAGCCACGAACTCGCGCCGGCACCGTGCCGCCTCGCCGGCATCGTCGACTTCGCGATCGGGCTCACCCGCGAGCGTGCGGAGCGCAAGGGGCTGCGCGTCTCGGTCGAATGCGACGACCTGCCCGACGTCGTGGTCGACGAGCTGGCGATGAAGCAGATCGTCATCAACCTGATCGGCAACGCGATCAAGTTCACGCCGCCGCGCGGATCGATCGCGGTGGCGCTGCGCCGCGACGGCGCGGATGCGATCCGCCTCGACGTGTCCGACACCGGCATCGGCATCGCGCCCGAGGACATCGAGCGCATCTTCGAGCCGTTCTGGCAGGCGGAGAACGCGATGGTGCGCTCGCGCGACGGCGTCGGCCTCGGCCTGCCGATCTGCCGCCGGCTGGTGGAGATGCACGGCGGCGAGCTCGCGGTGCGCAGCGCGCCGGGCAGGGGCACGACGATGACGATGCGCCTGCCGCTTGCCGGCCGCGTCGCCCCCGCCGCCCCGGCCGCCGCACCGGCGGTGCCTGAGCCGCGCGCGGCGCTCGCGGGTTAGTCGCGTCTACAGCGTGTAGTCGTAGCGGATGAATCCGTTCCAGCGCGCGACCTTGTCGTAGAGCGCGCGGGCGCGCGCGTTGTCTTCCTGCGTCATCCAGTAGTAGCGCGGGCAGCCCTTCCGGCGCGCGACCTCGGCCACCGCCTCGATCAGCGCGCGCGCGGCGCCGTGGCCGCGCGCATCCTCGGCGACGAAGAGATCCTGCAGATAGCACGCATCGTCCATCCAGGCATTGGTGTGGAACATGTAGTGGGCGATGCCGACGAGCCGGCCGTCGGCATGCGCGCCGAGGCCGTGCACGTCGTCGGCGCGCAGCAGGCGCTGCCACGTCCGCTCGTACTCGGCCGGCGTCGTCTCGGTGCGGTAGAACGCCTTGTAGCCGCGCGCGAGGATCTCCCACGCGGCGCGGTCGGCGGGCGCCAGGGGCGCGATGGTCGGCATGGATCGATCCTCTCGCTGGGGCGGCCGGCAATCGACCGTCGCATCGGGCGGCATGATATTCCGTTCGTGCGCGCGCCGCGGCAAGATGGTCTGCATGCGGGCGCGCTGCCTGCCCCATCCGATCCGGGTGCCGCATGATCCTGGCCTTCGACATTCTGGCGATCGCCACCGCGCTGGCCGCGGCGCTGCTGTGGCTCCAGGCGAGCCAGCGCCGGCTGCGCCGCATTGCGCGGGCCGAACGGCTCGACGCCGCGGACCTCAACCGCATCATCGTCGCGATCAACCGTGCGCAGATCCTCAATGGCCGCGCGGCCCTGGCGACAGGGCTTTCGGCAATTGCGGTCGCGCTGCGCTTCGCGCTCGACATGGCGCTGCGCTGACGCGCCGGCACTTGCTTTCCGCCGCCGGCTGCGCCATGTCCTCTGCGGCATGGAAGCCTATCTCGCGACGCTGTTCGCGCCGGTCACCGACTTCGTCGCGGCGCATGCCGATTGGGCGGGGCCGATCGTGTTCGCGATCAGCTTCGTCGAATCGCTGGCGATCGTCACCGCGGTGGTGCCGGGCACGGTGCTGCTCTTCGCGATCGGCGGCCTTGCCGCCGCCGGGACGCTCGACCTGTTCACGCTCTCGCTGTGGGGAACCGCCGGCGCCGGCCTCGGCTTCTGGGTGAGCTTCGAGGCGGGGCGGCGCTACGCGCGCCAGATCGAATCGCTGCCCTGGCTGGTGCGCCGGCCGGAGCTGGTGGCGCGCGGCCACCAGTTCTTCGAACGCTGGGGCGCGCTTGCCGTGCTGGTCGGCCGCTTCGTCGGGCCGGGGCGCGTCGTCGTGCCGCTGCTCGCCGGCACGCTCGGCGAATCGCGGCGCTCCTTCCACGTCGTCAACTGGGCGTCGGCGGCGCTGTGGGCGCCGGTGATGCTGGCGCCGGGAACGATCGGCACCTGGCTTGCGGCGCAGCTCGAGGCGCTGCCGCCCGCGCTGCGCTCCACCGTCACGATCGCGCTGCTGGCGCTCGCGTTCTTCGCGGTACGCGCGTTCCGCCGCTGAGCCTACGCGGCGGGCGTGCGGCGCCGGCGCAGCGCGGCGCCAAGCACGAGCAGCCCGCCGCCGAGCAGGGCCAGCGCCGCCGGTTCCGGCACTTCGACCGGCGCCGACACCGGCGTGTAGATGTAGGTCAGCTTGATGTCGCCGGCCCAGGTGGCGCTCGACGTGAACGAACATTCCAGCGGCGCGCCGGCTGAGGTGCACGAGGTCAGGCCCGACGCCGTGAGTTGAACCGCCGGCAGCAGGTCGACCAGGCCGATGCCGGTGAACCCGGCGAACTCGACGGGCAGGCTGAGAAGGACGGGATTGGGCGTGAAACCCGGCAGGGTCAAGGTCGTGTTCGTGGCGGTGCAGCTATACGGGCTGGAGTTGTCCAGACACGACGCGGCGGCGGTCCCGTTGCCGGAGAACAACGATCCGTTCGGGCCGGTCACGATGAAGGTCGCGGTCGCGGCACCCGACGCGCTGCCGGCCTCGCCGGACGAGAAATTGACCGTTCCGCTCAGCCCCGGCGTCGCGGTCAGGTCGAACTGAATGCCGGTCAGCGTGCCCAGCGCGGTGTTGAACTGGTTGAAGCTGAGCGTGTCGGTGTCCGGATTGGAGCCGCTGGACGCCGCCGCGACGTTGAACGAAAGCGTCTGCTCGATCACGTCGGCCTGGGCGAGGCCGGCGCCGCCGGCGACCATCCCAAGGCCCACAGCCAGCGCCGAAGCGCCCCTGCCGATGTTCATTTTTCTGCCCCCCGGCGAATATGCCGCGCTAAACACGCAATGAGCGTGCCAATCGTGCGAATTCAAGCGCTTGTTGCGGGTCCGTCACGCGCGGCCGTCGCAACTGTAAGAGATTCCTGACAGCCGGATCGGCACGTCTCGGATCGTTCCCCCGCGCGGGGCCGTCAACGCTGCCCGTCGATCGCGTTGCGGAATTCGACGAACTTGCCGCTCGCGCTGCGCTCGATCGCGTCGCAGTAGTTGATGGCGATGCGGAAATCATGCCCGAGCGTTGCGCGGATCGAGGCGCGCAGCCCGTCCTCCTCCGCCGCGCTGAGCGGTGCGCGCGCGACCAGGCGCAGCTCGAGATCGTCGACGCTCGTCTGGATGATCTGGTGCTGGATGATCGCGGGGTACGCCGCCATCGCGTTCT
>JAEUKZ010000374.1 GCA_016793045.1 Alphaproteobacteria bacterium | reverse complement strand
TCGATGATGGCGTCGCTCTCGCTCAGCACGAAGTCGCCGTCCACCAGCGCCGGCACGGTGCGCATCTTCACGATCGCGGCGTAGGCCGCGCTGCGATAGGAGCCGCCCGGCGGATCGCAGAGCTGGAGCGCGATGCCCTTCCACGACGCGGCGAGGCGCACCTTGACGCTGTAGCTCGACAATTTCGTGCAATAGAGGATCACGCGCGTTCCGCCCCGAGGGTCGGGCAGCGTATGCTGGATCGCCCGGCCGGACCTACGGAGTTTTCCTGATGCGACTCGAAATGCAGACTTGGCGCAAGGTCGAAGCCTATCTCGCCCGCAGCAAGGGCATCGTCGTTCCGGTCGGCTCGACCGAGCAGCACGGGCCGGAAGGGCTGATCGGCACCGACCACCTCTGCCCCGAGGCGATCGCGCGCAGGCTCGGCGAGACGCACGGCATCCTCGTCGCGCCGACGATCGCGGTGGGCATGTCGCAGTTCCATCTCGGATTTCCCGGCTCGCTCAGCCTGCGGCCTTCGACCCTGATGGCGGTGGCGCAGGACTACATCGCCTCGCTGTCGCGCACCGGGTTCGAGCGCATCTATTTCCTCAACGGCCATGGCGGCAACGTCGCACCGCTGCGCGCCGCGTTCCAGGAATTCTATGCCGGCCTGTCGATGAGCGGCCGCGACCAGGACGTGCGCGTGCGCTGCCGCCTCAAGAGCTGGTGGGAGCTGCCGCAGGTCGACAAGCTGCGGCGCGAACTCTATCGCGACGGCGAGGGGTTCCACGGCACGCCGTCGGAGATCGCGATCACGCAGGCGGCCTATCCTGACGCGATCCGGGAATTCGACCTGCCGCCGCCGCCGAGCCATGGGCGCAACGATCTGATCGAGCATTCGGGCGACAACTACTTCGAGGCGGCAGACTATCGGCGGCGCTTTCCCGACGGCCGTGTCGGCTCGCACTCGGCGCTGGCGCGGCGCGAACACGGCGAACGGCTGATCGCGCTCGCGGTCGCCGATCTCGCGGACGATTTCGCCGCCTTCCTGCGCATGGCGTGAGCGGATGCGGCGCGCGGTCATGTCGCCATGCGCCGCTCGAGCCAGCGCACGCCCCACGATGCGAGCAGAATGAGGACGAGATACTCAAGGACGAGGAACGTGTAGATCTCAAGCGGGCGATATTCGATCAGCACCAGTTCGTTCGCACGACGCGTCAGCTCCTGATAGCCGACGACCGAGATCAGCGACGACATCTTCAGCACGTAGATGAACTGGTTGCCGAGTGCGGGCAGGATGCGCTTGACCGCCTGCGGCAGGACGATGAGACGCATCGTCTGCCAGCGCGAAAGGCCGAGGCTCGCCGCCGCCTCGGTCTGCCCCTGCCCGACCGACTGGATGCCGGCGCGGAAGATCTCCGCCTCGAAGGCCGCGTCCGAAAGCGCGAGCGTCAGCAGACCGGCCATGAAGACGCCGAACTCGATGCCGAGCACGACCGGCAGGCCGTAGTAGACCCAGAGCAGCAGCACGAGCAGCGGCACCGCGCGCACGCTCTCGACGTAGATGCGGTTGATCCAGCGCAGTGCCCGATTGCGCGCAAGGCCCGCGATCGCCAGCGCCGCGCCGAGCACGACGCTGAGCGCGATCGCGGAAACCGAGATCGATACGGTCGCCCACCAGCCGGCGAGCAGGAACTTGAGGCTCGCCTGGCCGCGCGAGTCGAACGGCGAGACGACGTACCAGCCCCAGGTATAGGCGCCGGTGCCGCAGCCGGCGAGACCGATGGCAAGCGCCATCAGCCCCGCCGCTCGGGCGATGCGACGACCGCCGGGCCCGGCCAAGGCGCGGGTCAGGAGCGCGGCAGCCACCGCGCCTCGAGCGCATCGAAGTAGCCTTCGATCTTCTTCAGCGTCACCCAGGTGTTGACGAAGTTGAGCCACGTGAAGTCGTCCTGCGCCACGACATAGGCGAAGGGCCGCTTGTTGCGCGGCTGCACGTCGGCGCCGAGCAGCGTCAGCTGATCGAAGCGGCGCACCAGCGTCGAGGCCTCGACATTCGACGTGATCGTGATGTCGGCGCGCCCCGCCAGCACCTCCTGGAAGCCGGTGGCGGGCGCCTGCACCGAGCGGATCTGCGCGCGCGGGAAATGCGCCCGCGCCTGCTCCTCGAACACCGTCCCCATCGAAACGGCGACGCGCACGCCGTCAGCGTTGATGGCGCCCCAGCTCGTGAAGCGCGGCGCTGCCGCCTTGGTCGCCACCGGCACCGTGCCCGCCTCGAAATACGGCACCGAGAAAGCGGCGGTGCGCGCGCGCGCGACATTGACCGAGGCGCCCGAGAAGATGTCGAAGCGGCCGGCGGCGATGCCGGCGACGAGCTGCGCCCATTCGGTCGCCACCCATTCGACGCGGATGCCCATGTCGGCGGCGAGCGCCTTCATCGCATCGATGTCGAAGCCCTGGTACTCGTTGCTGCCGGTGTCGCGGAACGACATCGGGTTGAAATCGCCCGTCGTGCCGACGCGCAGCGCGCCGCGTTCCAGGATCTGGGCGAGGCGCGAGCGCGAAGCCTGCTGCGCCTGGGCGACCTGGGGGGCCGCGAGGGCAGCGCCGCCGATCAGCCCCACACCGACGAACTTAGCGAGATCACGGCGATCCATGGTGACTTCTCCTCATTTCTCGAAGAGCCGCGGCAGGTCCGGGCCGGAGAACGGCACGCCGTGGCAGGGATTGCGTTTCGAAACGCAGGATGATGCTGCAAGATTAATTCCAGCCGGTCCGCCGTCAAGCGAAGCTCCGGTCGCCCGCGGCGTCACGTTGGCGTTGTCCGTCCCTATGCCTTCTCTTCCTGGCGATACTTGAACGCCTTGCCGAAGCGGTCGAGGATATAGTCGCCGCACGCGATCGGCGGATACTTTGCCTGCGAAGGGTCGTCGAGCAGGTCGCGCGGGTCGACCACGGTGTCGAAATGCGGATCGTAGAACACCGCGATCGAGTAGCGCTCGCGCCCCGAGGTGTTGACGACACGGTGCGGGTTCGAGCTGAACCGGTTGTTGGTCCAGCGCGCCATCAGGTCGCCGATGTTGATGACCAGCGTATCGGGAATCGGATGCGCGGTGACCCACTGGCCTGACTTCGCGAGCACCTGAAGCCCGCCGACGGCATCCTGCGCGAGCAGGGTCAGGCCGCCGTAGTCGGTGTGCGGCGCGACGCCGAACTGGCGCTCGCCCAGATCGGGGGGCTGCGGCGGGTAGTAGATCGCCGAGCCGCGCGCGAGCGGCTTGGCGAATTTCGCGGCGAAGAACCCGGGCGGCCGGCCGAGGCTCGCGGCGAGGCCCTTGAGCAGGCGCTGGCCGCAATCGAGGACCGCCAGGTAGTAGGCGTAGAAGTCGCGCTGCAGCTCCGGCATCGCGGCGGGCCAGTTGTTCGGTCCCATCAGCGGCTTGCCGGCGCGCACGTCCGGGTCGTCGGCGCCGAGCTCGAGCCCCCAGAGATAGCTCTCCTTCAGGTCGATCTTGGCGCCGGCGTACATCTTCGCCTGGCCGACCGCGAGGAAGCCGCGATGGCGCGCGTTGATCTCCACGCTGCGCTTCTCCGCCTCGGGCAGCGCGAAGAACCGCCTGCTCGTTGCGAAGGCCCGTTCGACCAGGGCGGGCGCGATGCCATGATTGCGCACATAGAAGAATCCGATCCGCTCCGCCGCCTCGCGCATCGCCGCCCCGGCGCGCCCGATGGCGGCGGGATCGTCGGATGCGAGGCCAGCGACGTCGATGACCGGAATGTCCTCGACCGCGATCTCGGTTGCCTTTGCATAAGCCATGTCACTTCTCCTGGACGGACTCGCGGGCACGCATGACGTTGGGCGCCGTCACGGCGGCAGCTCGACGCGGGGCGTGCGCGCGAAGACCCGGCGGACCATCGGCTCGAAGACCGAAAGCGGAGCCTCCGGCATGCCGACGCGGATCGTGCAGACATCGTAGCGCGCAACGAACTCGGCCGTCGCCTCGAAATACGCATGGCCGCGCCAGCGCTCGCGGACGTCCGGGTCGGCATCCGGGCAGGTGCGGCAGTGAACGGCCTGGAAGAACATGTGCCGTTCCAGCGCCCAGCGCGTGAAGCCGGAGACATAGGGCGCGAGCAGATCGGCCGCGAAGGCGCCGTGGCTGGTCGGGCAGGTGATGAAGCCCACGTCGTGCAGCAGCGCCATCACGACGTATTCCTCGTCGCGCCCGTCCTGCAGCGCGGCGGTCGCAGTCTGCAGGCTGTGCCGGTAGTTGTTGACCTCGTAGCCGAAGGACGGGTCATCGCGCGAGGCCTCGAGCAGGCGCAGCGCCTGGCGCGCCTGCTCGGCGGCGTAGAACGGCCCGCGCTGGGCCGCGAGGATCGACCAGTCGGCGGCGGTGAAGGCGTCGAGCGTCGGCCGCTCGACGTAGCGCCAGCCCGGCTCGAGCAGAGGGCTTCGCGCGTCGGCTGCGATTTTCGTGCTCACGGCATTGCGCCTCCCTTGGCGCTCGGCGATAAACTCCGCCCTTCCCGCGTTTCCCGGCGCGCGCCGGGCCCCACCACAGGAAAGGCCGTCCGATGACCGCTTGGATCCGGATGCTCAGCTACGAGGAATCGACCGGCTATCTGCGCCAGCTCTACGACCGGGTGAAGGGCCCGGGCGGAGCGATCGACAACGTTATGAAGATCCACAGCCTGCGCCCGCACACGATGGAGGGGCACAGCGCGCTCTACAAATCGGTGCTCCATCACACCGGCAACACGCTGCCGGTGTGGTTCCTCGAATGTCTCGGCATCTACACCAGCCTCGCCAACAAGTGCGACTACTCCGTCGCGCATCATTTTGCGGGACTGACGCGCCTGCTGAAGGACGAGGAGCGCGCGAAGAAGATCTATGCGGCCTTCGTCGCCGTCGCACCCGAGCGCGTCTTCGCCGGCAAGGAACTCGCCCTCCTCGCCTACGTGCGCAAGCTCACGCTCACGCCGCAGGCGATGGTCGAGGCCGACATCGCTGCCCTGCGCGCGGCCGGCGCCGAGGACGCGGAGATCTTCGAGGCCAACCAGGTCTGCGCCTATTTCAACTACTCGAACCGGCTGCTCAACGGCCTGGGCGTGACGACCAAGGGCGACGTGCTCGGCTTTTCGCCGCCGAACACCGACACGCTCGACCAGTGGGAGCACGTATAGGGCGGAGGCGTCACGCGCCATTCGCGGCCTCCAGGCTCTCGGCCACGAAACGCGCGAGGCTGCGGTCGACCCAGACGGCGATGCCGATGCCGGGCGCAGGCAGCGGGCGCAGCAGGGCCGCGACTCCGAACAGGTCGGTCATCGTCGCTCCGTCGGCGGCGAGGGCATCGAGGTCGAGCGGCGTGCCCTGCGCGACGACATCGCGGCTGCCGGCGCCGCGAACGGCGATGCCAGCGAACATGTCGGAGACGATCGCGGCGGCGAGCAGCGGCTCCCTCGCCGCCGATCCGACATGCGCTTCGAGCCACCGCTCCTCGGCGGCCGGCGCGAACACCAGCCAGCGCTTCGGCCCGAGCCACAACGCCTCGCGCTCGCCCGTCGACGCCGCGCTGTTGGGCCGCGACGGCACGGTCAGGCCGGCGGCGACGAGCAGCGCGCGGGCCGCACCCGGGTCGCCGCGCAGCTCGGCGATGGCGGGCGCGGGCAGCGGCGCGATGGCGGCGTCGTAGCGCGTCATCCCTTCACCCGCGCGCGGTCGGCATCGTGGAAGACAGGCGGCACGACCGTCATCGGAATCACCGCGTCCGGCAGCTTCGCGAAGACGGTTTCGCCATGGCGCGCGCGCCCGTCGTTGAGCAGGCCCAGCGCGACCGTGCGGCCGAGGGCGACGCTGCGCACGCAGGCCGAAACGAAGCCCTCGCTGTGCGTGCGCGCGCCCTGCGGCGTCACCGGCGCGCCTTCGGGCACGAGCCGGTCGGGATCGGCCGGCAGGTAGCCGACGAGTTCGCGGCGCACCGGGTTGCCGGCGCGTCCGATCGCCATCGCGCGCTTGCCGATGAAGTCGGCCTTGGTCTTCGACACCATGCGGCCGAGGCCGAGGTCGATCACGTCGACCACGCCGTCGGTCTCGTGGCCGGTCGAGATGTAGCCTGCCTCGACGCGCAAAACGTGGTTGGCCTCCGAGCCCACCGGGGCGATGCCGAAGGTCTTTCCAGCGGCGAGGATCGTCTGCCACAGCGCGAGGCCGTGGCGCGCCGGCGTGTTCAGCTCGATGCTGAGTTCGCCGGTCCAGCTCACGCGCGCCGCGCGGACCGGCAGGCCGGCCACTTCGCCCTCGCGCAGGGTCATGAACGGGAAGGCGTCACGGCCGAGGTCGATGTCGGTACCGGCGGCGCGGATGACCTCGCGCGTCAGCGGCCCGCAGACCGTGACATTCGCCCACTGCGAGGTCACGGGAAGCACGCTGACGCGCCAGTGGGGATAGTGGAGCTGCAGCAGCTCCTCGATGTGGCCATGGACCCGATCGGCGCCGCCGGTCGAGCTGTGCAGGAGATAGCTGTGTTCATCGAGGCGGAAGGTCACGCCATCGTCCATCACCAGCCCGTCTTCCCACAGCATCACGCCGTAGCGGCCATGGCCGGGCTTGAGCGTGGCGAAGTCGTTGACGTAGAGGAGGTCGAGCAGCCGCACCGCGTCGGGCCCCTTGACCAGGAACTTGCCGAGCGGCGAGCCGTCATAGGCCCCGACCCCCGTCCGCACCGTGCGCGCCTCGCGCGCGGTCGCTGCCGCCATGTCCTCGCCGGCCTGCGGATAGAAGCCCGGGCGCTGCCAGCGCAGGCCCGCCTCGTACATCACCGCGCCGGCCGCGACGTGCGCGTCGAACATCGGCGAGCGGCGGACGGGTGTTCGGCGCATGCCGGCGCGATGGCCGGCGATGGCGCCGAACTCGACCGGCACGTAGGGCTGGCGGAAGGTCGTGGTGCCGACCGCATCGGGGGCAAGTCCGCGCATCGCCGCGACCGCGCCGATCACGTTGACGTTGACCGTCTTGCCCTGGTCGATGCCCATGCCGGCGGTGGTGTAGCGCTTGACGTGCTCGATGTGGTCGTAGCCTTCGCGCAACGCGAGCGCGAGATCGCCGACCGTGACGTCGTTGACGAGATCGACAAAGACCTTCTTCCCGCGCGACGGCGGCGGCACGAACCAGAGCGGCTCGATCGACGCGCCGGCCTCGCCATCGGTCCTTGGCACCGCTGCCTCCGCGACGGTGAATCCCGCGGCGCGCGCCGCTGCGGCGCCAGCGCGCGCGCCTTCGGCGAGACAGCCTTGAAGGTCGAACGTCCCGCGCGCCGCGCCAGCGAGGTGAAAGCGCGACGACGCGCTCTGCGGCACGAAGGTCGCGCGCGCGTCGTCCCACACGGCGCGCGCCTCGCGGCTTTGCGAGGCGAGATGGAAGGCCGGGTTCCAGCCGCCCGAGACGCAGACGAGATCGCAGCTCAGCAGGCGCGCTGCGCCGCCGCGGTCCGCGACGACGGCGGTGTGAACCCGGCCGCGCCCTAGCGCCTCCTGCACGACCGCACCGGCTTCGACGTCGACGGGAAGCCCGGACAGACGCGCCGTGGCGCCATCCGGCGGTTCCGCGCGGCTGTCGATCACGGTCACCGCGATGCCGGCGCGGGCGAGATCGGCGGCCGCATCATAGGCGCCGTCGTTGTTGGTGAAGACGACGGCTGTGGTCCCGGGCTTGACTGCGTAGCGGTTGACGTAGGTCCGCGCGGCCGAGGCCAGCATCACGCCGGGACGGTCGCTGCCGGCGAAGGGGATCGGCCGCTCGAAGGCGCCGGTGGCGATCACGACCTGCTTCGCCCTGATCTTCCAGGCGCGCTGGCGCAGGCCGGCGCCGGGCCGCCGTTCGACCATCGCCAGCATGTTGTGCTCGAGATAGCCCCACACCGTCGCATCGCCGACGACGCGCGCGCCGCCGGCGCGCAGCGCGCCGAGGGTTTCATCGATCCAGGCCTGCGCGGGCGCCCCGTCGATCTGCCGCGCGTCGGCGAGCAGCCGGCCGCCCGGCGCGAAGCCGTCGTCGACCAGCATGACGCGGGCGCCGCTGCGCGCGGCCGTGCGCGCCGCGATCAGCCCGGCGGCGCCCGCGCCGACGACCAGGACGTCGCAATGGCCGAAGCGCGTCTCGTAGGCCGCATCGTCGACCGCTTCGCCGGGCGCGGTGCCGAGCCCGGCCGCCTTGCGGATCGACGGCTCGAACAGGTGCCAGTCCGGCCACATGAAGGTCTTGTAGTAGAAGCCCGCGCCGAGCAGCCGCGCACCGAGCTGCGCGACCGCGCCGACGTCGAAGCGCGGGCTTGGCCAGCAATTGACGCTGCGGACGGCGAGCCCATGCGCGAGCTCGATGCGCGTCGCGAGCTCGTTGGCCGGCGCATCGGCAGCGACGCGCTGGACGACCGCGTTGCCGTCCTCGAAGCCGGCGCCGAAGATGCCGCGCGGCCGGTGATACTTGAAGCTGCGGCCGACGAGGTGGACGCCGTTGGCGAGCAGCGCCGAAGCGAGCGTGTCGCCGGCGAGCCCGCCGAGGGCGCGGCCGTTGAACGTGAAGGCGAGCGGTCGCGCGCGGTCGACCGCGCCGCCTCCGGCCAGGCGGAACGCGCTCACGGCGCGCCCTCCGGCGCGATCTCGTGGGTGAGCGTGTCGCGCGTGATCGCGAACCAGGCGAGACAGCCCTTGGCGTGCCACCAGGTCTCGACATGCGGGCCACGGCGGTTGGCGCGGATCATCATCCGCTCGAGCCACGCCGCGTCGTCGAGCCCCGCCGCCTCGCCGCGCGGCATCAGCTTCTCCCCGCCGCAGACGAATTCGCTCTCGTCGCGCGGGCCGCACCATGGGCAGGCGATGAGCATCATGGCCGCATCGCCTCAGCGCGCCGCCACGGTGCCGGCTTCCATCACGAAGCCGAGCCGGCGGAAGCGCTCGAGCGTGAATGCTTGCGCCAGCGGATGCGGCTCGTCGCGCGCGAGCAGATGCGCGAAGGTGCGGCCGCCGATCGGAATCGACTTGAAGCCGCCGTACCAGCCGCAGGTGACGTAGAGCCCCGCGATCGGCGTGCGGTCGATGATCGGGCTGGCGTCATAGCCGAAATCGAGCGCGCCCGCCCAGTGGCGCATCAGCTTCAGGCGGCGGAATATCGGGAAGACGTCGATCATTCCCGCCACCGTGTCCTCGAACACGGTGTACTTGCCGCCCTGGCGGTAGGAGGGCTCGGCGTCGGTGCCGCCGCCGATGATCAGCTCGCCCTTGTCGGACTGGCTGACGTAGAAGCCCGAATCGGGGCAGTTCACCTGGATGTGGACGAGCGGCTTGAGCGGCTCCGACACGAAGGCCTGGAGGTTGCGCGTCACCAGCGGCAGGCGCAGCCCGGCCATCGCCGCGACGTGGCTCGAATTGCCCGCGGCGGCGAGCGCCACCTTGCGCGCGCGCACCGGGCCGCGGCTCGTCTGCACGCCGGTCACCGCGCCCGAGACGTCGCGCAGGAAGCCGGTGACCTCCGTCTGCTGGTGGATCTCGGCGCCGCGCGCATCGGCGGCGCGCGCGAAGCCCCAGGCGATCGCGTCGTGGCGCGCGATGCCGGCGCGCTCCTGGACGTAGCCGCCGATGACCGGCAGGCGCATCGTGGCCGGGTCGCCCATGATCGGCACACGCCGGCGGATCTGGTCGACGGTGAGGAAATCGTAGTCCGCGCCGTGCAGGTCCATGTGAAGCGCGCGCCGGCGCATGTCGCGCAGCTTCGGCCACGTCTGGATGACATCGATCTGGCTGCGCTGGCTGAACATGATGTTGTAGTTCAGCTCGCGGCCGAGCTCCTCGTAG
>JAEUKZ010000262.1 GCA_016793045.1 Alphaproteobacteria bacterium | reverse complement strand
CACGCGCCTTGGCGACGGCGGCCGCGCGCTGTCGGCGGGCCAGCGCCAGCGCGTCGGCCTCGCGCGCGCGGTGTTCGGCCGCCCGAAGCTGGTCGTACTCGACGAGCCCGATTCGGCGCTCGACATCGACGGCGAGGCGGCACTCGAACGCGCCATCCTCCAGCTCAAGGAAGCCGGCACCACGGTCGTCGTGGTGACCCACCGTCCGCGACTGCTCGGCGTCGCCGACAAGATTCTGGTCGTCCGCAACGGTGCGGTCGACGCCTTCGGGCCGGCGGCCGAAATCGCCCAGCGCATGCGCCCGCAGGCGATCCCGCCCCAGGCCCCCGCGCCCGCCGCGCCGACCAAGGGGACGGTCGATCTCGGCGGCAAGACCGCCGCACTCGCCCGCGCCCGCCGGGAGACCGCATCATGACGACGCTGCAGCAGCGCCTCATCCGCACCGGCCACGCCAAGCCGCCCGCGGCGCCGCCCGCCGAAGCGAAGGCGGCCCCGGCCGCGCCGCCGGCGCCGGCGCCGGCGAAGACCTCCGCGCCCGCGTCCGCGCAACCGCCTGTCCCGCAGGGCGCACCGCCAGCCGCGGCGCCGCGCGAGGCGGCGGTCGCGCGCCCCGACAAGCCGGCACCGCCGCCCGCCACGCCGGTCGCGAAGGTAGCGGCGGCCGACGCGCCGCCATCGACGCCCGCGCAGACCGTGCGGCCGGCCGAAGCGAAGGCCGCGCCGGCGCCTGCGCCGAAAGCGCCGCCGCGCGCGCCCTCCGTGCGCCCGCCGGCTGCCGCCGCGCGCGCCGCACACGCTTCGCCCGAGCCTGCGATCGCGGTCGGCGGCGGCGCCGCGGCGATGACGCTCGACGGCGGCCCGATGGCCCTCGGCCTCAAGCTGCCGACCGAGCCCGATTGGCGCGCGGTCGCGCGGTTCGGGCTCATCATCGCGGTCGCGTTCTTCGTCGGCTTCGGCGCTTGGGCGGCGCTGGCGCCGCTGTCGAGCGCCGCGATCGCGCCCGGCCAGGTCAAGGCCGAAGGCGACCGCCGCACGGTCCAGCATCTCGAAGGCGGCATCGTGCGCGAGTTCCTGGTGCGCGACGGCGACCGCGTCGCCGCCGGCCAGCCCATGGTGCGTCTCGACGACACCCAGGCCGGCGCGTCGGCCGATCTGCTGACCTCGCAGCTCGACATGCTGCGTGCGAGCGATGCGCGCCTCACCGCCGAGGCGGCGGGGGCGGCACGCGTGGTCTTCCCGCCGGACCTCGTCGCACGCCGGCACGAGCCGCGCGTCGCCGAGGTTCTGGCGTCGCAGGAGGCGGTGTTCGCCAATCGCAGCGCCGCGCTCGCCAACCAGGTCGGCGTGCTGTCGCAGCGCATCGAGCAGTCGCAGGCCGAGATCCGCTCCTACCAGGCGCAGGCCAACTCGGCCGATCGCCAGCTCGCGCTCACGCGCGACGAGCTGAACGGCGTCGAGCAGCTTCTCCAGCGCGGCTACGAGCGCCGGCCGCGGCTGCTCGCGCTCCAGCGCCAGGCGGCCGAGCTGCAGGGCAACCGCGACCAGCAGCGCGAGCTGATCGTGCGGGCCGAGCGTGCGATCGCCGAGGCGCAGGCGCAGATCGCCGCGCTGCGCAGCGACCGCCAGCGCGAGATCTCGACCGACCAGAACGACACCCAGTCGCGCATCGCCGAGACGCAGGAGCGGCTGCGCGCCGCCTCCGACGTGCGCCGCCGCCTCGACGTGGTGGCGCCGATCGACGGCGTCGTCGCCAACATGCGCTTCTTCACGGTCGGCGCGGTGGTGCGCCCGGGCGAGCCGATCCTCGAGATCGTGCCGATGAACGAGGCGCTGGTGGTCGAGGCGCAGGTGAGCCCGACCGACATCGAGAACGTCTCGGCCGGGCTGCGCGCGGAGGTGCGCTTCCTCGGCCTGCGCCGGCGCGTGGTGCCGGTGCTGCTCGGCGACGTGACCTACGTCGCCGCCGACGTGTCGGTCAACGAGCGCAGCGGCAATGCCTTCTACAAGGCGACGGTGCGCATCCCGCCCGACCAGATCCAGCTGCTCGACGGCACCGCCCTGCAGCCCGGCATGCCGACCGAGGTCTACATCATCGCCGGCGAGCGCACGATGCTCGGCTACATCTTCCAGCCCGTGCGCGACAGCTTCCGCAGGGCGTTCAGGGAGCGGTGAGGGGCTCGATCGTTCTGACGATCGTGCGGAAGGGCGCGGCCCACGGCCCGCCGGGGCCGGCGAGGGGGCCGGCCGCTACGGCGCCGGCGGAGGCCCGTCCGTCAGTCCCCGTAACCGTCCGGATGGCGGCGCTTCCACTCCCACGCGGTCCGCACGATCGCGTCGAGGTCGGGAAAGCGCGGCGTCCAGCCGAGTTCGCTCATCGCGCGCGCGGATGCGGCGACCAGCGTCGCCGGGTCGCCGGGCCGGCGCGGGCCCACCTTCACCGCGATGTCGCGGCCGGTGACGCGCCGCGCCGCCTCGATCACCTGCTTGACCGAATAGCCCTGGCCGTTGCCGAGATTGAAGTGGCCGCTGCGCGTCGCGAGCAGGTCGAGCGCCTTCACATGCGCGTCGGCGAGGTCGCAGACATGGACGTAGTCGCGCACGCAGGTGCCGTCCGGCGTCGCATAGTCGTCGCCGAAGATCTCGACATGGCTGCGCTTGCCGAGTGCCGCATCGAGCACGATCGGGATCAGATGGGTTTCGGGGTCGTGGTCTTCGCCCAGCGTGCCGTCGGGATGCGCGCCGGCGGCGTTGAAGTAGCGCAGGCACGCGAAGCGCAGCCCATAGACCCTGTCGGCCCAGTGCAGCATGCGCTCGACGATGAACTTCGATTCGCCGTAGGGGCTGCCGGGATCGATGGTGACGGTCTCGTCGATCGGCGTGCGCTCGGGCGTGCCGAACAGATTGGCGGTCGACGACAGCACGAACCTGCGCGTGCCGGCGTCGACCGCGGCGCGCAGCAGGTTGAGCGCGTTGGTGACGTTGTCGCCGACGTACTTGAACGGGTCGCGCATCGATTCGCCGACCAGCGAGTTCGCGGCGAAATGCAGCACCGCGCCGATGCGGTGCTCGGCGAAGACCCTGCGCAGGAGGGCGGCGTCGGCGAGGTCGCCGGCGACGAACGGCACGTCGGTCGGCACCGCGGCGCGATGGCCCTGCTGGAGGTTGTCGAGCACGACGACGCGGTGGCCGCGCGCGCGCAGTTCCGCCACGCAGTGGCTGCCGACATAGCCGGCCCCGCCGGTCACCAGAAGCGTTTCGCCGGTCGTCACGTCGGTCCTCCGTCGGAGCTGAAGCGATGCTGCGGCCGCACAAATCTCAATAGCGAAAATAAAACTGCAAGGGCAAGATTAAAATTGCTGAACGAATCGTCCACTAATATTGTCTCTCCATGAACGTATTGTTCGTTCACCGCAACTTTCCGGGGCAGTTCCCGCATCTGGCGCCGGCGCTCGCGGCGCGCCCGGGCAACCGCGTCGTCGCGCTGGGGGAAGCCGGCGTCGCCGATCCCAAGCGCTGCCCGCCGGGGGTCAAGCTCGCGCGCTATCGGGTCGCGGCGCCCGGCAAGGGCGCCGACATCCACCGTTTCCTGCGCGGCACCGATGCGGCGGTGCGCCGCGGCGAGGCGGTCGCGCGCGCCGGCGCCGCCTTGCGCAAGCGCGGCTTCGTCCCCGACGTCGTGGTGGCGCATACCGGCTGGGGCGAAGGGCTGTTCCTGCGCGACGCCTTTGCGGCCGCGCGGATCCTCGCCTATTGCGAGTTCTACTATCACGCGACGGGCGCCGATGTCGGCTTCGACCCGGAATTCCCGGCCGCGCCCGACGACGCGATGCATCTGCGCATGCGCAACGCGGTGCAGCTGCTGAGCCTCGAGGCTGCCGACCGCGGCCTGAGCCCCACCGAATGGCAGAAGAGCGTCTATCCTTCCGCCTTCGCCGGCAAGATCGCGGTGATCCACGACGGCATCGACGTTGCGCGCGTCGCCCCCGACCCGCAGGCGCGCTTCGCGCTGCCCGACGGGACCGAGCTGCGGCCCGGCGACCCTGTCGTGACCTATGTCGCGCGCAACCTCGAGCCCTATCGCGGCTTCCATGTCTTCATGCGCGCGCTTCCCGATCTGCTCGCGCGCTGTCCCCGGGCGCGCGTCGTCATCGTCGGCGGGGAGGAGGTCAGCTACGGCCGCAAGCCCGCGGGCGGCGGAACGTGGCGCGCCAAGCTGACGGCGGAGCTCGGCGGCGCGCTCGACCCGGCGCGCGTCCATTTCACCGGCAGCCTGCCCTATGCGCGCTATCTCGCTCTGCTCCAGGTCTCGGCCGCGCATGTCTATCTCACCTATCCGTTCGTGCTGTCGTGGTCGATGCTCGAGGCGATGGCGGCGGGCTGCACCGTGATCGGCTCCGCCACCGCGCCGGTCAAAGAAGCGATCGCCGACGGGCGCGACGGCGTGCTGGTCGATTTCTTCGACCGGCACGCACTGGTCGATGCCGTCGCCTGGGCACTCGCCAACCCGGATGCGGCGCGCGCAATGGGCGGGGCCGCGCGCGCCAAGGTCATGGCCCGCTACGCGCTCGAGCGCTGCCGCGCGGCACAGCTCTCGCTGATCGACGCGCTCGCCGCCGGCTGAGCCTTGCGCATCCTCGCCCGCAATGGCATGTCTGCCGCTCGCGCCCAGGGCGAGCCGCGACCACCAGGGGGAATGCCGGTATGAAACTCTGCCGCTTCAACGACCAGCGCCTGGGCGTCGTGCTCGGCGACGAGATCGCCGACGTCACGTCGGTCGCCGACGCGCTGCCGGCGATGCGCTGGCCGCTTCCGACAACGGGCGACGCGCTGATCGCGGCGCTGCCGAAGCTGCGGCCGGCGATCGAGCGCGCGGCGAGCGCGGCGGAGCGGGTGAAGCTGTCGGCCGCCAAGCTGCTCAGCCCGGTCGCCAACCCGACCAAGATCATCGGCGCGCCGATCAACTACAACGATCACATCGAGGAGTCGAAGAAGGACCAGGGCATCGCCCACGGCCGCGAGATCAAGACGATCGGCGACTGGGGGCTGTTCCTCAAGGCCAACTCGGCGCTGGTCGGCGCGAGCGAGGGCGTGGCGCTGCGCTTCCCGCAGCGGCGCAACGATCATGAGGCGGAGCTTGCCGTGATCATCGGCGAGCGCGGCTCGAACATCGCCAGGGCGGATGCGCGCCGGCACATCGCCGGCTACGCGATCGGGCTCGACATGACCGTGCGCGGGCCGGAACTGCCGTCGTTCCGCAAGTCGATCGACAGCTACGCCGTGCTCGGCCCCTGGCTGGTGACCGCGGAGGAGATCGCGGACCCCAACGCGGTCGACTTCGAGTGCAAGGTCAACGGCGAGACGCGGCAGAAGTCGAACACACGCTATCTCGTCTACGACGTCGACCGGCTGATCGAGTACGCGTCGAGCTTCTACACGCTCCATCCCGGCGACATCATCATGACCGGCACGCCCGCAGGCGTCGGTCCGGTGAAGCCGGGCGACACCCTCACCGTCGACATGGCCGGCATCGGCCATCTGTCCGTCGCCATCCGCGCGGCGTGAGCGCCGCTACGAGCAACCAAGGGAGACCGCAGTGATGCTTCGCACCCTCATCCATCGCATCGCCCTCGCCGCAGTGCCGCTGGCCATGCTCTCCGCCGCAGCCGCGGCACAGGGCAACTCGTGCCCAGCCAACGCCCAGGGCATCCAGCAGCCGACGGACTGCACCTGCACCGCGACCGATCTGCAGGCCGCGCGGACCGTGTGGGGCACCGACATCTACACCGACGATTCGCATGTCTGCACCGCGGCCCGCCACGCCGGCGTCATCGGCGCGAATGGCGGCGCCGTGCGCGTGACGCCGCGTGCCGGCCTGCAGGCCTATGGCGGGTCGTCGCGCAACGGCGTGACGACCCAGAACTACGGCCCGTGGCAGCGCGCATTCACCGTCGAGTCGTCCGGCGGCAAGGCCGCCGAGGCGCCGGCGGCCGATCCCAACCTGTGCCCGGCGAACTTCCAGGGCTATCGCGGCCGCAACGAGACGCTCGCCTGCAACTGCACCGCGGCCCAGATCGCGCAGGGCACGGTATGGGGCACCGACGTCTACACCGACGACTCCTCGATCTGCCGCGCGGCGCGCCATGCCGGCGTCGTTCCGGCGGGCGGCGGGCCCGTGCGCGTGCAGACCGTGCCGGCGCGCCAGTCCTATCCCGCGTCGACGCGCAACGGCGTGACGACGCAGCAGTTCGGCCCCTGGGCCGGCGCGTTCGGCTTCGCGAAGTAGCGGCGGTCCGGCGCCCGGTCAGCGCTCGGCGAGCGCGAGCCGGGCGCCGAGCGCCACGAAGGCGCCGGCGA
>JAEUKZ010000234.1 GCA_016793045.1 Alphaproteobacteria bacterium | reverse complement strand
GCGGTGCGACATCACGGCGGTGTAGCCGGCGCGCTGCGCCATCTCGACCGCCTCCAGCGTCTCCGACAGCGTGCCGATCTGGTTGACCTTGACCAGGATCGAGTTGGCGACACCCCTGGCGATGCCGTCGGCGAGGCGCTTCGGATTGGTGACGAAGAGGTCGTCGCCGACCAGCTGCACCTTGGCGCCGAGCGCGTCGGTGAGCGCCTTCCAGCCGGCCCAGTCGTCCTCCGCCATGCCGTCCTCGATCGAGACGATCGGGTACTTGGCGCACAGGCCTTCGTAGAACTTCACCATCCCCGCGGCGTCGAGCGTCTTGCCCTCGCCTTCCATGGCGTATTTGCCGTCCTTGAAGAACTCGGTCGAGGCGGCGTCGAGGGCGATCACCACGTCGCCGCCGGGCTTGTAGCCGGCAGCCTCGATGGCGTCCATGATGAAGGAGAGCGCCTCGTCGGCGCTCTTGAGATTGGGCGCGAAGCCGCCCTCGTCGCCGACGTTCGTCGCATGGCCGGCGGCGCTGAGCTTCTTCTTGAGGGTGTGGAAGACCTCCGAGCCGACGCGGATCGCGTCGCCGATCGTCGCGGCGCCGACCGGCATGATCATGAATTCCTGGATGTCGATCGGGTTGTCGGCATGGGCGCCGCCGTTGACGATGTTCATCATCGGCACCGGCAGGACGTGCGCGCGCGCCCCGCCGACATAGCGGTAGAGCGGCAGCTTCGCCTGCGCCGCCGCCGCCTTGGCGACCGCGAGCGAGACGCCGAGGATCGCGTTGGCGCCGAGCCGCCCCTTGTTGGGCGTGCCGTCGAGCGCGATCAGCGTCGCGTCGATGGCGAGCTGGTCCTCGGCGTCGCGGCCGGAGAGCGCGTCGAAGATCTCGCCGTTCACCGCCTGCACCGCCTTGGCCACGCCCTTGCCGAGATAGCGCGCGCCGCCGTCGCGCAGCTCGACCGCCTCGTGCGCGCCGGTGGACGCGCCCGACGGCACGGCGGCGCGGCCGGTCGCTCCGCTTTCGAGGATGACGTCGACCTCGACGGTCGGGTTGCCGCGCGAGTCGAGGATTTCGCGGGCGCGGATGTCGGTGATGCCGGTCATGTCGTCTCCAGGGCTCTCAGAACTGCACGATGGTTACGCGTCGTCGTCGCTCAGGCAGGCGCGGTGGAACAGCCCGGCGGCGATGGCGCCGCCGATCGGGGCGACCCAGAACAGCCAGAGCTGCGCGAGCGCCCAGCCACCGACGAACACCGCGGGGCCCGTGCTGCGCGCCGGGTTCACCGAGGTGTTGGTGACGGGGATGCTGATGAGGTGGATGAGGGTCAGGCACAGGCCGATCGCGATCGGCGCGAAGCCGGCCGGCGCCTTCTTCGCGGTGGCGCCGAGGATGACGACCAGGAACATGAAGGTCATCACGACCTCGCAGACCAGCGCCGCGAGCAGGCTGTAGCCGCCCGGCGAATGCTCGGCATAGCCGTTCGACGCGAATCCTGCCGAGACGTCGAAGCCCGCCTTGCCCGAGGCGATGACGTAGAGCACCGCCGCCGCGGCGATCGCGCCCAGCACCTGGGCGACGATGTAGGGGACCAGCTCCGACGCGGGAAAGCGCCCGCCGACCGTCAGGCCGACCGACACCGCGGGATTGAGATGGCAGCCCGAAACGTGGCCGATCGCGAAGGCCATGGTCAGCACGGTCAGGCCGAAGGCGAACGAGACGCCGGTGAGGCCGATGCCGACATTCGGGAAGGCCGCCGCCAGCACGGCGCTGCCGCAGCCGCCGAGCACGAGCCAGAACGTTCCGACGAACTCCGCCACCAGGCGCTTGTTGAGAGGCATGGATCCATCTCCTCAATGCGGGTTTCAGGTCCTTCGCGACGATGCACGCCCGCGACCCGCGCTCAGCACTCGAGCGCGTCGGCCAGCGCGTTGAAGTCCGGCGCCACGATGTCCCACGGACGCTCGGGCGCCAAGTCGGTTTTCTGGCCCGGGCCGTATTCGCCCGGGCGCGGGATGAAGGCCGAACGCAGGCCGAGTGCCGAGGCCGCGGCGAGGTCGCTGTTGTGCGCGGCGACCATCATCGCCTCCCCCGGCGCCACGCCGAGCAGCTGCACCGCGCCGAGATAGGTTTCCGGCTGCGGCTTGTACTTGCGGAAGATCTCGGTCGACAGGATCGTGTCCCACGGAATGCCGGCGCGCTTCGCCATGTTGAGCAGCAGCGACACGTTGCCGTTGGAAAGCGGCGCGACGATGTATTTCTTCTTGAGGCGCGACAGGCCGCCGATCGTGTCGGGCCACGGCTCGAGCCGGTGCCACATGCGGTTGATGTCGGCGATCTCGGCCTCCGGAAGGTGGTCGAGCCCGTGCTTGCGCGCAAGCGTGTCGAGCGTCTCGCGGTGCAGCTTGTCGAGATTGGCGTAGGGCCGCTCGCCCGCGCGCACCTTCTCCATCGACGGCTGGTAGTTGCCGCGCCAGGCATCGACAAGCGCCGCCCAGTCGGTCTTGGTCTTGAGCCGCGCGTTGAGCGCCTCGCCTTCCTTGATGATGCTGCCGCGCCAGTCGACGCACGTGCCGAACACGTCGAACAGCAGCGCCTTCACGGACCCCACCTTGATCATTCCCCGGTATCCTCGGTCTTATGTGACGGACGGTCTTGTTGTGGGAATGTTCTATCAGATCGCGACGGGTTTTGCCTTGGCGATCCGGTCAAAGGCGACCAGCGTTTCGAGCAGGGCCGGAAGCTCGGCCAGGCGGACCATGTTCGGGCCGTCGGAGGGCGCGCGGTCGGGGTCCTGGTGGGTTTCGATGAACACCGCGGCGACGCCGACCGCCACCGCCGCGCGCGCCAGAACCGGAACGAATTCGCGCTGGCCGCCGCTGGTCGTCCCCTGCCCGCCCGGCTGCTGCACCGAGTGGGTGGCGTCGAACACCACCGGCCAGCCGGTCTTCGCCATGATCGGCAAACCGCGCATGTCGGAGACCAGCGTGTTGTAGCCGAACGAGGCGCCGCGCTCGGTCAGCAGGATGCGGCGGCTCCCGGCCGCCTCCAGCTTCCGGGCGACATTCGCCATGTCCCACGGCGCCAGGAACTGGCCCTTCTTGACGTTGACCGCGCGGCCGGTCTGCGCCGCGGCGACCAGCAGGTCGGTCTGCCGGCACAGGAAGGCCGGGATCTGCAGCACATCAACCGCTGCCGCCACCACGGCGCATTGGCCGGGCTCGTGGACGTCGGTCAGCACCGGGCAGCCCCAGCGCTCGCGCACCTCCGCCAGGATCGGCAGACTCCTGTCGAGGCCAAGGCCGCGCGGACTGTCGGCCGAAGTCCGGTTCGCCTTGTCGAACGAGGTCTTGTAGATCAGGCCGATGCCGAGCCGGCCGGCGATCTCGACCAGCGCATGGCTCGTCTCCAGCGCATGGTCGCGGCTTTCGAGCTGGCACGGGCCGGCGATGAGCGCGAAGGGCCGGTCGTTGGAGATCGACAGGTTGCCGACGTCGACGACGTGCGGCGGCGTGTTCGGGGGCGTCGGCATGGCGGCGCTTATAGCACGCGGTGGCCGCGCGAAAAGCGCTGCGATCATGGGGCCGCACGCCGCCGTGACAGAGTTATCCCAGGGATGAACATGGACCGTATGCGAAACGGGACCCATCCTCGCTCAAAAGCGAAGTCGGAGTCGGCCTCGGTGCCGATTACCGCGTGGGGATGAGGACGAAACCATGGTGCCGAGACTTCTGCATTTCTCCGCGGTCGTGCTGACCGGGCTCGCGCTCGTGCCCGCCGGCGCACACTTCTTTTCCCTGCCGCACAAGATGGCCCTGACGATGGATCAGTATTTCCTCGTCCAGGGCATCTATCGCGGCTGGGCGATGTTCGGCATCGTGCTGATAGGCGCGATGCTCGCGAACGCCGCACTGGCGATCGCGCTGCTGCGCGGGCGCCAGCCCTGCGGCCTCGCCGCTGCGTCGGCCGCGCTGCTGGCCATCACCCTCGCGCTGTTCTTCGCACTGGTCCAGCCGGCCAACGCCATCACCGACAGCTGGACGGTGATCCCGCCGAACTGGGTCGAGCTGCGGGCGCACTGGGAGTATGGCCACGCCCTCAATGCCGTGCTGACGTTCCTTGCCTTCTGCGCGACGACGTTCAGCGCCGTTACGCATCCCGACGCGAGCGCACAGCAAGGCGAGGTCTGGCGCGACGAGGACGACGGCCCGCTCGGCTCGCCCTATTCCGAGCCGCGGCCCTGGCCGCGCTGAAGGGTGGCGGAGGTCCGTGCGACCAGCCAGGCGATCGCACGGACGATCAGGTGGATCTCGAGCAACAGGCCGGCAAGCACGAGTTCCCCTCTCGGCGCATCAACGTTGCCGCCCAGCGCCGCGCCGAACGACATGGGCTTCCCCCGGAAGCGCGCGTCGGGCCGGCGCAAACCGCACACGCCCGGGATTCAAGCGAAGAACCGCCGAGCGGCCGGCGCTGCCGTCACACCAGCCGGCTCTGCTCGACCGCGGCCTTGATGAACGAGGTGAACAGCGGGTGCGGGTCGAAGGGCTTCGACTTCAGCTCCGGGTGGAACTGCACGCCGACGAACCACGGATGGGTCGGGATTTCGACGATCTCCGGCAGATGGCCCTCGGGCGACATGCCGGAGAAGCGCAGGCCCGCCCCTTCCAGCCTGTCCTTGTAGTTGATGTTGACCTCGTAGCGGTGCCGGTGGCGCTCGCGGATGTGGTCGGCGTGGTAGATCTCCGCCACCCGGCTGCCCCTGGCGAGCAGGCAATCGTAGGCGCCGAGGCGCATGGTGCCGCCGAGATTGTCGCCGATCGTGCGGCGCTCCAGCGCGTTGCCGCGCAACCATTCGGTGAGCAGCCCGACGACCGGCTCGCTGGTGGCGCCGAACTCGCTCGAACTCGCGTTCTTGATCCCGCAGAGATTGCGCGCCGCCTCGATCACCGCCATCTGCATGCCAAAGCAGATGCCGAAATAAGGCACGCGCTTTTCGCGCGCATAGGACACCGCGCGGATCTTGCCTTCCGCGCCGCGCTCGCCGAAGCCGCCGGGCACCAGAATGCCGTGCGCGCCGGCAAGCTGCTCGAAGCTGTCCTCGCCGTTCTCGAAGGTCTCGGACTCGACCCAGTTGAGGCGGACCCGCACGTTGTTGGCGATGCCGCCATGGGTGAGCGCCTCGCCGAGCGACTTGTAGGCGTCGAGCAGGTGCGTGTACTTGCCGACGACGGCGATCTGCACCTCGCCTTCCGGCGACTTGATGCGCTTGGCGATCTGGATCCAGCGCCCGAGATCGGGCTCGCGCGATTCCATGCGGAAATGGCGCAGCACCTCGTGGTCGAAGCCCTCGTCGTGGTAGCGCAGCGGCACTTCGTAGATTGTCTGGGCGTCGAGCGCCTGGATCACCGCCTCTTCGCGGATATTGCAGAACAGCGCGATCTTCTTGCGCGCACCGACCGGGATCTCGCGCTCGCTGCGGCACAGCAGCATGTCGGGCTGGATGCCGACCGACTGCAGCTCCTTGACCGAATGCTGCGTCGGCTTGGTCTTGAGTTCGCCTGCCGAGGCGATCCACGGCACGAGCGTCAAATGAATGAACAGCGCGCGCTCGCGGCCGAGCTCGTTGCCGAGCTGGCGGATCGCTTCGAGGAACGGCAGGCTTTCGATGTCACCGACCGTGCCGCCGATCTCGCAGAGCAGGAAGTCGGTGTCGTCGCATTCGGCGCGCACGAACTCCTTGATCGCGTCGGTGACGTGGGGAATCACCTGCACCGTCGCGCCGAGATAGTCGCCGCGGCGCTCCTTGGCGATCACGTTCGAGTAGATACGCCCCGTCGTGATGTTGTCGGACTGGCGCGACGCGACGCCGGTGAAGCGCTCGTAGTGGCCGAGGTCGAGATCGGTCTCGGCGCCGTCGTCGGTGACGTAGACCTCGCCGTGCTGGTAGGGGCTCATCGTCCCCGGGTCGACGTTCAGATAGGGGTCGAGCTTGCGCAGGCGCACCTTGAATCCGCGCGCCTGGAGCAGCGCGCCGAGCGCCGCCGAAGCCAGACCCTTGCCGAGTGAGGAGACCACGCCGCCGGTGATGAAGATGAACCGCGTCATGGAAGGCCATCATACAAGAGGACACCGGACCAACGCAAAACACCGTTCGCCGCCGGCGCGGCGAACGGCAATTCCTCTCGCAGAATCAGCGGGCGATGGGTGCCGCGGGCGCGGACGGCTGGGCCGGGGCCGGCGCCGGCGAAGGCGTCGGAGCCGCGGAATTTCCAGGAGTCGCGGGCGTAACCGGCGCCGCGGGCGCACCCGGCGCCGGCAGCGGCGGCAACTGGGGCAGGCCGGGTACCGCAGGACCGCTCGAAACGGGCGGCGCATCGATGAGAACGCGGCGCTCCCGTGGGCCCTGCGACAAAATGGCCAGGAGCATGGAGAGCGCCATGAAGACCGCTGCGAGGATACCGGTCGCGCGGGTCAGCAGGTTGGTGGTGCCGCGCGCGGTCATGAATCCGCTGCCGCCGCCGCCGCCCATGCCGAGCGCGCCGCCTTCGCTGCGCTGAAGCAGAATGACGACGATCAGCGCGATCGCGACCAGGAGTTGAACGACCAAGAGCAGCGTAATCATGATCCCATCGATCTGGCAGGGGCGAAAAAGACCGGGCTTTGTAGCGACTTCGGCACGGGAAATCCAGTCCGCATCCCCGCCGGCGTCCGTCACAGATGGGGCCTGGATCGATCGCTGACAAGGCGTTAATTCTTAGGCCTCGCGCTCAACGAGATCCGCCGGCCGGCCGAGGCGGACAACATGGGGGTGAAGACGATGGTTAATTCAACGTCGACTTGGCTGCGGATCGCGCGCGCCGCGGCGCTTGCGGGGGCCGCCGTGCTGGCGGATCAGGCAATCGCGCGCGATGCCGCTGCGCAGGTCGAGATCTATCAGCATTCTCATTTCCGCGGTCGCCATACGACCGTCGGCGGAGCCGTCAACAACCTGACGGACTACGGCTACAACGATGTCGTCTCCAGCATCCGCGTCTACGGCGGATCGTGGGAAATCTGCGAGCACGCGTATTTCCGCGGCCGCTGCGTCGTCATCAACCGCGACGTCACCGACATGGTCAACCTCGGCATGAACGACCAGATCAGCTCGATCCGGCCGGTGCGCGGCAACTGGGGCGGCTGGGGTCGCGTCAAATAGCGTGACTAGCGCCGCGCCGGGGCGGCCGCGGCGATGGCGAGGAACGCCTTGGCGTCGAGGCTCGCACCACCGACCAGCGCACCGTCGACGTCCGCGACGCCGAGCAGCGACACCGCATTGTCGGGCTTGACCGACCCGCCATAGAGGATGCGGACCATGGCGCCGTCGCTCAGGCGCGCGCCCAGTTCGCGGCGGATCAAGGCGTGAACCTCGGCGACCTGGTCGACGCTGGCGACCCGCCCGGTCCCGATCGCCCAGACCGGCTCGTACGCAACCACCAGCGTCGCGGCCGACGCGCCTGCCGGCAGCGAACCGGCCAGCTGGCGCGCGATCACCGGCAGGGTCGCGCCGGAATCCCGTTCCGCCAATGTTTCGCCGATGCAGACGATCGCGGCGAGACCGGCCGCGAGTGCCGCCCCGGCCTTGGCTTGGACGTCGCTGTCGCGCTCGCCATGGAGAGTGCGGCGCTCGGAATGGCCGACGATCACGTAGCGGCAGCCGAGGTCCTTGAGCATCGGCGCCGCGATGTCGCCGGTGAACGCACCGCCCGGCTTGGCGTGGCAGTCCTGGCCGCCGACGGCGACGGCGCTGCCTTCGGCCTCGCGCGCAACCAGGCCGATCAGCGTCGCCGGCGGGCAGATCAGCAGTTCAGCCGCCAGCCCGGCCGAGCCGGCAACGACCGCCCGGGCCAGGGCGGTTCCGTCCGCGACGTGCCCGTTCATCTTCCAGTTGCCGGCGATCAAAGGTCTGGGGAGGGTCATCGGGGTCCGGTCCGCGGGATTGTGCGGCCGCGCTCATAGCACGAGAGGCTTGGGCACGGGAATGTTGGAATTTCCTAGGGTTGCGGCCCGCGGCGGCTGACCCTATTATCCGCCGCCCTGACGAATGACCGCCCCCGAGGGGCTTAGATTTTTCCTCATGCTTCAGACGATCCGTTCAAAGATTTCCGGCCTCGTGGCCAAGGTCTTCTTCGTCCTCCTGGCCGTGATTTTCGGCATCTGGGGGATCGGCGACTACGCGTTCCTGCGCGACCGCGAGCGCCCGGTGATCACGGTCGGCAGCACCGAGATATCCCCGGCGCAGTTCGACATCGAGTATCGCCGGACGGTCGAGCGCATGCGCCGCTCGATGGGCCAGATGGACGCCGAAATGGCGCGCCAGCTGCGCATCGCCGACCAGGTCGTCGACCGCATGACGAACGACGCGGCCATCGACCAGGCGCTCGCGAGCCTGGGAATCGTCGTCAGCGACGATTCGGTGCGCGCGCGCATCCTTGCCGACCCGACCTTCCGCGGCGCGAGCGGCCAGTTCGACCGCAACGTCTTCCTCGGCCTCCTGTCCGAAAACCAGATGAACGAGGCCTCGTTCGTGGCGCTGATCCGCCAGACCATGGGGCGCGACGCGCTGGCCGAAGCGCTCACCGCGGGAACGCGCGTGCCCGACCTTCTCGTCGACCGGATCTACCGCTTCCGCGAGGAACGGCGAATCGCCGAGTACGTCTATGTGCCGAACAGCGCGATCACCGATCCGGGTCAGCCGACGGACGAACAGGTCCGCGAAACGTACGAAGACAACCATGACGTCTTCACGCGGCCCGAACTCAGGGCGCTGACCGTCCTGCGCATCGGCCCCGACGAGCTGGCCGCAGCGATGCGCCCGAGCGAGGAGGAACTGCGCGAAGAATACCAGACGCGGCGCGCCGAGCTGGCCGTGCCCGAGCGCCGCGACGTCGAGCAGATCCGCTTTGCCGACGAAACCGCAGCGCGCGCGGCGCGCGAGCGCATCGTCGCCGGCACTCCGTTCGAGGATGTCGCTCGCGAAGCGATGGGCGAAGCCGCGGCACAGCTTCGGCTCAACAACATCACGCGACGAGAACTGCCCTCCTCGCTCGCCGCCGCCTTCGACCTTTCCGCCAACGAAGTGAGCGAAGCGCTGCGCAGCCCGTTCGGCTGGCATCTGCTCCGCTCGGTTCGCGTCGAGCCCGGCCACGAGCCGACCTTCGAGGAAGCGCGCTCGCGCATCGAGCTCGAAGTCCGCCGCCGGTTGGCCGCCGCCGCGGTCTACGACACGGCAACCCGCGCGGAAGATGCCCTCTCCGAAGGCCGCACGATCGAACAGGCCGCGACGCAGGCCGGCGTGACGCCGATCACGGTTCCCGCGATCGACGTCGACGGCAAGGATGCCGAGGGCCAGACCGTCGCCGCGCTTGACCGCGCGCCCGAAGTCATCCGCGCTGCCTTCACGACGAATGCCGGGCAGCCGACGCAGCTGATCGACACACGCGAAGGCGTCGCCTTCATCGTCCGTGTCGACCGCATAACCGAGGCGCAGCTGCTTCCGCTCGAACAGGTCCGCGACCGCGTCGTTGCGATGTGGCAGGACAACAAGCGTCGCGAGCTTGCCCGTGCGCGCGCGCAGGAGATCCTCGCGAAAGTGAACGAGGGCAAGAGCCTTGGCGAGGCTGCCGAGCCGTTCGGCCTCACGCCCACGCTGACCGATCCGACCTTGCGGGCGCTGCGGCCGGGCCAGCCGGCGACATTGCCGCCCGAACTCGTCGGCGAGATGTTCCGCCTGCGGGTCAACCAGGCCGGCGTCGCCGCAGGGCGCGATGGCGCGTGGGTGGTTCGGGTCTCCGAGATCCGGCCGGCCGATCCCGCCGCTGATGCCGCCGGCGTGACGCGCGTGCGCGACGAATTGCGCCAGCAGCTCAACAGCGACCTGCTTCAGGAATACCTGTCGGCCCTACGCGATCGCTACGGCGTCACCGTCGATCGCCAGCAGGTCGAGCGCCTGACCAGCAGCAACTGACCGTCAGCCCGAAACGGCAGTCCGCATCCGGACCACCGCGCTCACCGGCACGAGCACGAAGCCCCGCTCGCGCAGGGTCGCAATCCATGCGGCGAGTGCCGCGAGCGTCGCGTCATGCGGGTGGCCGATCGCGATCGCAGAGCCGCGCCGCCGCGCGATCCCCTCGGTTTCCTGCAGCCGCGCGCGAACCGCAGCCGCCTGCAACTCGTTGTCGAGGAAAACGTCGCGCGCAACGGCCGGGATGCCGCCGGCGCGCGCCACATCCTCCGCAACCGTCCCGGCCGTCGTACGCGAATCGACGAAGAACAGCCCACGGGCGGCCAGTTCGGCGACGACGACCTGCATCGGTGCGCGGTGCGCAGTGAACCGGCTGCCCATGTGATTGTTGGCGCCCACGACGGAGCCCAGTCGGTCGAGCTGGGCCGCCAGGCGCCGGCGCGTCTCCTCGGCGCCCAGGGCGACGGTCAGAGGCTGCGGCCCAGGGTCCTCGCGGCCATCGGCCTCCATCGGCATGTGCAACATGATTTCGTGACCGGCGCGTCGCGCATTCGCGGCCTGCTGGCCGACATCGGCCGCGTAGGGCAGATAGGCCAAGGTCAGCGGGCCGCTCAGGGCGACGACCTGACGCGAGCGCCGGCGATCGACGCCCATGTCGTCGATGATGATCGCAATGACCGGGCGGCCGTCGCTGCGTGGGGCTGGCGCAGCATTGCGCTGCCACGCGGGAACGGCCCGCGCGCCCGGGACTGTGGCGACGGCCGCGGCTGAGATCCGGACCTCGTCCTGGCGCAGCACCGCGGCGATCGCGTCTTCGCCCGGCTGCACCGACGGGCGCGTGTCGGCGGTCGGCTGTCGCGGCGGAATCGGCGCCGCGACGGAAGGCGCGACCGGCGCCGGCCGACCGCGCAGCAGCGTGAACCCGAGCGCTAGGACGACCGCGACACCGCACGCCGCAAGGAGCGTCCGCCGCCGCGGGACGGCGCGGAGCGCGCTGAAGAACGTGACGCGCTGCGCGCGCCGGCGACGGCGTGACATGGCGGGATGCTACCCGATTCGCCGGCCGCGGAGCGCTGGGAGTGTGTGACCCTGCTGCCCGCGAGATCGTCGAGGATCGGGCAATCGGGCCGCGAATCACCCTGGCAGCGTGCGGTCAGGTCGACCAGCAGACGCCGCATCGATTCGAGCTCCGCGATCCGCTGGTCGATCTCTTCGACATGCGACAGCGCGACGGCCTTGACGTCGTGGCTGGCCCGGCCGCGGTCGTGCCACAGCGCCAGCAGCACCGAGCACTGCTTCACCGAGAAGCCAAGTTTTCGCGCCCGTGCGACGAACCTGAGCGTTTCGACGTCGCGATCCGAATAGTCGCGATAGTTGTTCGCCCGGCGATCGGCGCTGCGCACGAGGCCGATACTCTCGTAGTACCGGATCGTCTTTGCCGGGACGCCGGAACGCTGCGAAGCCGTGCCAATGTTCATCGCGATGCTCCCGTGGACCTGTCCCTCGATATAGGTAGAGCTTCCAGTATTGGGAAGGTCAATGCCGGCCTGCCGTTTGACAGGGCTGCCGAAGTGCCGACAATGCCCCCCATGAGCATCGAGTTGAGACGCTTCCACATCGTCGGCGCCGTCGCTGGCGTCGGATTCCTGTTGGCCGGCTGCGGCTCGTCCGATCGCAGCCCCCCCGCGGCCGCCGGCCCATTGTCGTTCGACGGCACCTGGACCGGCACGGCGACGCGGGTGCGCGGCCCTGAGCGCGACTGCCCCACTTCGATCCCCATGGTCCTGACGGTGACCGGCACGGACATCCGCGGCGAAGTTCGCAGTCCTCGCGACCGCACGGTCACGACATCGCGCTTCGACGGAAACATAGATGCCACCGGTCGGATCGCCGCAAGGGCCTGGTACGGAGGTGCAGAGAACATCATCCAGGGGCAGTTCGAGGGCGCCCGCTTCAACGGGACGGTCGACAGCAACTACGGGTGCTTCAGCACGCTGCGCCTGACCCGCGGCTGAGCCCGCCGGGCCGCAGCTTTCATCGCCCGGCCCGCGCTGCTATAAGCGCCCGCCGCCCTCGCCCCGCCCAGCCCGGAGATTCGCCGTCGTGACCAAGGACATGACCGACCTCAAAGCCCTTCTCGGGCACGTTGCCGATGGCCGGCCGCTGACGCGCGAGCAGGCGACGCAGGGCTTCGAGATCATGATGTCCGGCAACGCCACGCCTTCGCAGATGGGCGCCTTCCTGATGGCGCTGCGCGTACGCGGGGAAACGATCGACGAGATCACCGCGGCCGCGATCGTCATGCGCGCACGCGCTGCCCACATCGCCGCCCCGGCAGACGCGATCGACGTCGTCGGCACCGGCGGAGATGCGGTCGGCACCCACAACATCTCGACGGCGACCGCGCTGGTCGTCGCCGCAACCGGCGTCCCCGTCGCCAAGCACGGCAATCGCGCACTCTCGTCGCGCTCCGGCACCGCGGACGCGCTGACGGCGCTCGGCGTCAATATCGAGTGCCCCTTCCCGCTGATCGAGCGCTCAATCGTCGAGGCGAAGATCGGCTTCATGATGGCACCGCGCCATCACAGCGCGATGAAACACGTCGCCGGCACGCGCGTCGAGATGGGCACGCGCACGATCTTCAACCTGCTCGGGCCGCTGTCGAACCCGGCCGGCGT
>JAEUKZ010000202.1 GCA_016793045.1 Alphaproteobacteria bacterium | reverse complement strand
AGTTCGATGGTCGGGTCGACCCACTTCATCATCTTCGCCGTTTCGACCGCGATGCGGCCGTATTCTTCGGCGGTCTTGCGCTCCATCTGCCACAAGCCGTCCATCTCGTTGCCGAGGCACCAGAACTTGATGCCATGCGGCTTTTCCCAACCGTGCTGGCGGCGCAGGTCGGACCACGCGGTGCCGCCCGGATGGTTGCAGTACTCGAGCAGGTTGCGGGCCGCGTCAGAGCCGCGGGTTCCGAGATTGACCGCGAGCATCGGCTCGATGTCCGCAGCGCGACACCAATCGACGAACTCGTTCGTCCCGAATTCGTTGGTCTCGGTTGAGAGCCACGCGAGCTCGAGCCGGCGCGGCCGCTGCTCCTTCGGGCCGATCCCGTCCTCCCAGTTGTAGCCGGAGACGAAGTTACCGCCCGGGTAACGCATGATCGTCGGCTTAAGCTCGCGAACCAGGGCGAGCACGTCGCCGCGGAAGCCGTGCTTGTCGGCGGTTGGATGCGTCGGCTCGTAGATTCCGCCGTACACGCAGCGGCCGAGGTGCTCGACGAAGGCGCCGAACAGGCGGCGATCCGTTTCGCCCAGAACGAAGTCGCGATCCACGAGAGCTTCAACCTTGCGCATGCCTATCCTCGTCTTAAGTCGTTGCATGGGACGGAGTGGCGTCCCCGCCATTGGCGCCTTCGATGGAAAGCACCGAGTCCTTCAGCAGGATCGAGTACGGATGCCGCGGCGCCCGCAGGACCTCGGCGGCGTCGCCGCGCTCCACGACCTCGCCCTTGCGCATGATGATGATCCGGTCGCTCACGTAGTAGGCCGTGGCGAGGTCGTGCGTGATGTAGACGATCGAGACGCCGAGCTGGTCGCGGAGCGAGCGGAAGAGGTTCGTGACCGTCATGCGCAGCGAGGCATCGATCATCGAGACCGGCTCGTCCGCCACGATGAGCGATGGGCGGGAGATGAGCGCCCGGGCGATCGCGGAGCGCTGCAGCTGCCCTCCCGACAGCTCGTGCGGGAAGCGGCCCTTCACCTCGGCGAGCGTGAGCCCGACCTGATGGAGGGCGGTGTCCGCCAGCCGCTCCGCCTCGGCAATGCCGGCTGCCGCGGCGAAGCGGCGCGCCGAGGCGTAGAGATACCGATCCACGCGCTTCAGCGGGTTGAAGGCCTCGAACGGGTTCTGGAAGATCGGCTGCACCGCCCTCATGAAGTCGAGGCGATCGTGGCTGGAGCGCAGCGATCGGAGGTCGCGCCCGCGGAACAGGATCAAGCCCGCAGTCGGCGCGATGGCGCCGAGGATCATGCGGGCGAGCGTCGTCTTGCCGGACCCTGACTCGCCGATCACCGCGAACACCTCGGGGCGATCTCCAGCCAGCTCGAAGCTTACTCCGGCGACCGCGCGCACGCGCCGCCGCGAGAAGATCCCGGCCGAGAAGGTCCGGCCGACGTCGCGCAGCTCGAGAAGCGGCATCGCGCTCATGCGGAGCCTCGCTTGACCGCGTGGCAAGCGACGCGATGCCGGGGAGCGGCGTCCTCGAGCGGCGGCACTTCCTGCGCGCATATCGGCATGGCAAGAGGACAGCGCGGATGGAAGCGGCACCCCGGGGGCGGCGCCGCCAGACTCGGCGGCCTGCCCTCCAGCCCGTGTCGCTCCGAACGATCGCCGATTCGCGGCAGGCTCGCGACGAGGTGGCGCGTGTAGGGATGCTGCGGCGCTAGGAGGATCTCCCTAGTGGGGCCCTCCTCAACCAGCCTGCCCGCGTACATGATGCCAAGGCGATCGGCGAGGTACGCATGCACGGACATGTCGTGCGTCACGAAGAGCACCGAGGAACCCATCTGCTGCTGGATCTCGCGAATCATCTCCAGCACGCCCTTCTGGACAACCACGTCGAGAGCGGTGGTCGGCTCGTCGGCGATCACGAAGTCAGGTCGGCAAACCGTCGCCAGCGCGATGGTGACGCGCTGCCGCATCCCGCCCGACAGTTCATGCGGATAGCTGTCCAGCACGGATGCGGACAGATGAAGCCGCTCCAAGTGCCCTGCAACGAGCGCCCAGAACTCCGGCGCTCGCTTCCCGATGTGTCGGAACGCGAAGTCGGCAAAACTGTGCCGCACGCGACGAACGGGATTCAACACGCTCATCGACGCCTGCATGATGTACGACAGGTGCCGCCAGCGCAGCCGAGCGAGATCCTCCTCCGGCAGCTCATAGAGCGAGAAGCGGCCGGTATCGGGGAACTCGAACACGACTTCTCCGCCAACATGGAAGAGCGGCGGACGGATGGCGCGCGCGATCGTCTTCACGAGCGTGCTCTTTCCGGAACTCGACTCTCCGGCGAGGCCGTAGATCTCGTTGCGGCCGACCTCGAACGAGATCCCGTCCACGGCGCGCACGTCGCGCCGGATGCCGAAATGCGAGACTCGATAGTGCGCGTGGAGGTCGCGCACCGACAGCGCCGTCGGATTGTCGGAGGTGGATGCGGCGGGTGGGGCCGGATCCTGCCGTGCGACCACCATCACTTGGCCGCTCCGATTCGCGCGAGCCGCGAGCGCGGGTCGATGTATTCGCTCACCGAGGCGGCGATGAGGAACAGCCCGATGAAGAGCGTGGCGATGAGCACGACCGGTGCCGCAATCCACCACCAGATCCCCGCCACGAGCGCCGTGTGCTGGTTCGCCCAGAAGACCATGCCGCCGATCGTCGGGGTATTGACGTCCGTGAAGCCGAGCACCGACAAGGTGACCTCGAGGCCGATCGACCAGTTCAGGTTGTTGAGCGTCGTCGAGAAAACGATCGGCAGCACGTAGGGGAGGTGCTCTTGGGTGACGATCTGCCACGTGCTCATGCCCGAGAAGACGGCCTGCCGCGTGAATTCCCTGGTCTTCAGGCTCATAGCGACCGAGCGGATGAGCCGCGCATCGTAGGCCCAGCCCAGGCACGCCATTACCAGGGCGAGCATCGCCCACGACATCCGGTCGCGCATGACGAAGTAGAACAGCACGAGGATTGGAAAGAGCGGCACGACGATGAAGGTGTCGTTGATCGACATCAGGATGCGATCGACGGCCCCGCCGAGATATCCGGCCAACAACCCGACTGTCAGCGCGATGACACGGCTGATCGCGGCTACGGCAATGCCGAACAGAAGCGTGTTGCGCGTCGCCTCAGCGAGCTGCCAGAAGACGTCCTGCCCGCGCGACGTGGTTCCGAGCAGGAACCCCTCGCCCGGCGGAACGTCCGGCGGCACGACGTAGACGTCGAGCGGCGGGTACGGCGAGAACAAGGACGCAAGCGCGACGACGACGACGATGCCCGTCAGCAGGACTCCGAGAGCGAACTCCCGGTTCACGCGCAGGAGATCCCCGAGGACCGCGAACATCAGGCGTGCGCCTCCGCCGTGTCGACTGCGCGCACGCGCGGGTCGATGAGAGGCGCGAGCAGGTCGATGATGAAGACCGCGGCTGCGACGGCGATGATCGAGACCGTGGTCACGCCGAGAACCAGGCTGTAGTCGCCCTTGTGGACTGCCTCGACGAGCAGCGTGCCGACGCCGGGATAGCCGAAGACTTGCTCGGTGATGATCGCGCCGTTGAATATCGCGCCGAGCGACATGGCGAGGCCGGTGAGCTGCGGTGCAAGCGCGTTGCGCATGACGTAGAAGCCGAGGATGCGCCGCTTCGGCACGCCCGCCAGTTCGGCGTAGGTCACGTAGTCTTCGGTGACGACGTTCGAGACCAGGGCGCGCATGCCGATGAACCAGCCGCCCGCGCTCGCGAGCACGAGGGAAAGCGCCGGCAGAATGGAGTGCTTCAGCGTGCTCAGGACGAACTCGGCCGTGAACGCCTGGCGGATGTTCATGCCTGAGCCGCCGGCTATCGGCAGGATCGGCCAGAGGAAGCCGAAGATGATCAGCAGCACGAAGGCGACGATGTAGTAGGGGATCGGATGCAGCGCCATCGCGATCACGCCCACGACGCGAAACGTGCGGCTGCGCGGGAAGTACCCCGCCAGCCCGCCGAGGAGATTGCCGAGCAGCCACGCCATCACGGTGGCGACGAGCAGCAGACCGATGGTCCAGGGCAGCGCGCGGCCGATCAAGGTTGAGACCGGGGTCGGAAAGGCAGAGAGGGACGGCCCGAAATCGCCGACCAGCACGCGCCCCCAGAAGCCGACATATTGTTCCCAGATGTTGCCTTCGAGGCCGTACAGGGCTTTCAGCGAGCGCCGCATGTCCTCGATGGCGTCGGGACTGGTGTTGCCGAAATTGGTGACTGCCGCGATCGTCTGCTCCACCGGATTGATCGGTGTCGCATGCGTGACGATATAGGTGATGTTGACGCCGATGAAGACGACGAGGACGAATTGCCCCAGACGCTTCAGCAGGTGGCGCCCATAGGCAAGCATCGACCGCTCCCTGATCGCCGCGTGGAAAAGCGGGGCGACGCGCGATCGCCCCGCACCGCAGACCTGCTTACGCCCGGGGCCGCAGGCGCGTGAACATGTAGCGGGAATTGCCCCAGTTGGTGACGGGATTGGTGTACGGGTTCTCCGCATTGGGGAACCCGGTCCAGAAGTGCTCGTCCATCATCGTGAAGACGTTGTAGGCCATCAGCGGAATGATCGGCATCTCGCGGACCATCAGCTTCGCGAAATCCTTGCCGACCTCGACGGTGCGCGGGTCGTTGAAGCCGACGGTGCGCATCCGCTCGATGAGCGCGTCGAGCTCGGGCGCGCGCCAGCGCCCCCAGTTGCGCAGCGGCTGCACCTGGCCGGGTTGGGCAACATAGGCCGAGTGCCAGCTGTCGAGGAAGTAGCTCAGGTCCGGGTGGCCGCCATAGGTCTCCACCGACCATCCGATGAGCGTGTCGAAGTCACCAGCGCCGCGGCGGTCGAAGAACGTCCCCTGAGCCACGTCGACCCGCGCGTCGATGCCGAACTGCCGCCAGTTCTGCACGATCATGGTGCCGGCGCGGGTCATGATCGGCCGGGCTTCGCCCTCCACCATCAAGCGGACGCTGAACGGCCGTCCGTCCGCGGTCTGCCACTGGTTGTTGACGCGGCGGAAGCCGGCGCGCTCGAGCAGCTCGGCCGCGGCCTGCTGGTTCATTCGCCACCAGCCCAAGCCGAAGGAGCGCGCGATCTGCTCCGGGTCGGTAGGAATCTGGTCGCGCATGCTTGGACGCAGCGAGTCGGCGATGGCGCGGCCGACGTTGGCCTCGTACGGCTTGATCTTCTGGCGCCCGGTGTCGAGCTCGAAATCCGCGACCCACGGCTCGAGCGCCGAGTGATAGTCCGAGGGATGCGTGCCGGTCGGCGGGATGGCGATCGCCGATATCGTTGCTGCTCCGCGATAGCTCGCCATGGAGACGGCGCGAATGTCGATCAGCAGCGCCAGCGCCCAGCGGACGTCGCGGTTCTGAAACAGCGCGTTCTGGTGGTTGAAGATCACCGATGGCAGGGTCGGGTCGGGATGGGCATAGGGTAAACCGCGGAACCAGCCGCGTGCGGTCTGCGACTGGCGGGCGAGCGTGAACACCCCTTCTGGCGACGTGTCATGGATCACGTCGAGCTCGTGGTTCAGCTGCGAGATCACGCGCCTATCCGGCGGGCCGGGGTCGACGTAGACGGCGTAGCGCGGTCCGGGTTCCCCGAAGCGGGCGAGAGAGGTGCGCCGCCAGTCCTGCCGCTTCTCCCAGATGTACCATTTCCCGTTGGGATCGAAGTTGCGCAGCACATAGGCGCTGAGCGAGATGGGCGGGTTGAAATCGAAGCGCGCGGGATCCGCCTGCCGCTCGAACACATGCTTCGGCATGATCCAGATGGCACCCCAACGCACCGTGAACTGCGCGTGAAAGCGCGAGTTCGGCCGGCGCAGGCGGAAGACGACGGTGCGCGCGTCGGGTGCGGTCACCTGCTCGACGTTGAGCGCCAGGATGGCGTGCCAGCGCAGGGTGCGATGCGCGATCTGCGTCTGGACCGTGTGAACGACGTCGGCCGAGGTGAACTCGACGCCGTCGCTCCAGAAGATGCCGTCGCGCAGGCGCACGCGCATCTCGGTGAAGTCCGCGTTGTACTCCGGCGGCGCGGCGGCAAGCGAGTTGTCCCATGCTTGGCCGTCGATCCCGCGGTCGGGGTCGATGTACCAGAGCGTGTCCAGCGTGAGCTGTTGCAGCCCCGTGGACTGGCCGCCGGCATTGAGCGCCCAGATGTTGAACCATCCCGAATTGCGGATAGTCCCCTCCGGGTTCTCGAGGATGATCGTCTCGCGGCGTGGAAGCCCGGCGATCACCTCCTGCGCGGCTGCGGGAAGATGCGCGAGCGCCGTAAGAGCCAGCGGCGACAGAAGCGCCGAGCGCCTGGTCAGCGTCATGGCCGTTCACTCCCTATCTTGATACCGCCGATTGATTTGGCGGATTGCGAAAAGGGTAAGCGTGCGCATGCGGCCACGTCAACCGTATATCCGATAATAATCCAAAATCCTGATACGAACACCCTGCCGCGGGCGGCGCGCTCAGGCCGCCCTGCGCTTCAGATGGAGCCGCATCACGATATCCTGATCGTGGTTGCCGAAGCCGCGGCCGAAAATGTTCACGCCGCCCGGGTGACGCGCGCCCTCTTCGATGCCGACGCGCAGGCGGATCGAGTGATGTTCGTGCAGTTTCAACGCGGCGAGTGTGATCCCCGATACACGCTTGTTGTTGACGAATGTCCCGCGTTCGGTGACTCGCCAGGTCGTCAGCTCGCCGTATTGCGACCCGCCGAGTTTCCACCAGGACGGGGTGAAGCGACCGCGCTTGTCCCCATAGTCACCCGGAGAGTTCCAGGTGCCGAGCTTCGTGCTGTTCACCCACAGCGAGATGTCCGACGGCCAGTTGGTGTTGGTGCCCGGAACCTCCGACGAGAGTTCCAGGCTGAACTCGAGCGCGGACAGCTCGGTCTTGAGCACCTTGGCGTTGTTCGGAAACTTGTATTCGACGAAGCCGCGGCCGAACCAAATCAGGGCGGCGTTCATGCGGGCCGGGTCGAGAAACAGGTCCGGAACGTCGAGTGGTCCGATGATGCTTTCGGTCGAGCAAAGGCCGCACGGAGCGCTTACTTCATATCCGGTGTAGAGGCCGATCGGCATTCCCACTTCGATGATGTCCTGCGCCTTGCGGACCGGGCTTCCATCCAGCCGGATCACGATCTCGTCGAAGCGCACCGAGCAGACCTTCTGCTGTCCCTTGCTCGCCTTCACCGCCTCCGTATGCACGAGCGCGACGTCCTCCAGAACCTGGATGTTCGTGGCAACGGTGGACTGCGGCAAACCGAGCGCTTCCGCGATCCCGTTGATGTTGAGCGGTCCGCGCTGACGCAGCGTCCGCAGAATGTCGAGCCGAACGGCCGAGGTGAGTCCGCGTACGACGTCCGCATCCTGCTCGGGAACCACGGTCAGGAAGGCGCGGCGGGGCGAATTTCCGGGGAGAGACGACATGGATGCAAGGCCAACTCGAATAGGGTGCGCGAGTTCGTTTCAATCCGGGGGATTGAAGAGTATCAGTTTGGACGATACAGTCGGCGCGATCAATCGGGATCTGCCGCTGTTGGCGGGAGCCGATCGGATGGCAGGGCGGTCACCGCGCACAGCATGGTTCGGCTGCATGCCGCCCCGGCGGTCCGTTGCCTTCAATCGGGCGGGAACCGGGCGCCTGGCGTGCAACGGCCGCAGAAGGCGCGTTCGTTGTCAGCCGGTCTTGATGACAATCTGCTTCCAGATCGCCGTTTCGTCGTAGAGCACCCATTCGCGCCGCAGCCCCCACGGGCCGAACTCGGCATGGCTGATGCCGAGGACGTAGACCATCGCATGCGTGGGTTCGCCGAACGCGCCGAAGCCGTCGTGGCGTCCCCACAGGCTCCAGCGCAGCGCTGCGCGCGGCGGCATCATCGGGTCTTCCCGCCCGATCACGTGGTCGATGCGGAACTCGGCCGAGGGGAACGCACTGCGCAGGCCGAGCCAGAAGCGGTCCGCCGCCTCCCAGCCATGGCCGGTGACGCCGCCGGGCATCTCGAGCTGCAGGGCGCGGTCGTAGATCTTCGGGATCGCGGCCAAGTCGGCCGACATGATGCGGGTGAGGAGGTCGGCATAGCGCTGCCCCCACTCATTGTCATTGCCGCGTCCGGCATAGCTCGGCGTGACGTCGGTGTCCGGCGTGAGCGGCTTGATGCAGCTGGCCGGTCCGCCTTCGGCGGCGATACGGTCGGCCGCGTAGCGCTTCGGATCGATCCCGAGCTGGCGGACGATTGCGCCCTGATCGCGCACCAGCCATTCGTCGTATATCTGGTTCTCGCGCGCGGCGCAGTCCGCGATGATGCGGTAGCAGAGTTTCCGGCCGCTGGCGCGGCCGTAGGCGCCGTCGCCGCTGTGCGTCGCGGTCGAGAGCAGCCGGTGCGACGACAGGAATCCGTCGTCCTCGTTGCCCAGCCAGATCACGTCCTCGCCCAGCAGCGTGCGGTCGGGAAACTCCGCGAGCGTCGCCATCGTGGCCGCGATCACGTTGGTATTGCCGACGACGACCGACGCCGGCGAGCGCACCGCCAGACGTTCCCCGTAGTAGTGGTGCAGCGTCGCGATTCCACGATCCTCCCAGATCTCCTTGGTGATCCCGAGGATGAAGTCGGGCAGATCCTTGAAGCGCGGATTGAAGCCTTTCATGGTCCCTCGGTCGGGCGTGGGGTTGCTGCAGGGCGAGGCGTCGTCAGTCCGGACGGCCCCAAAGCCGTGCGCTCGCGATCGCCGCTCCCTGGGCGAGCGCTTCCAGTTTCGCGTACACGATGTCCGGATCGACGACCCCGAAGCCGGCGAACGTCGAGAAGCCGCAATCCGAGCTCGCAATGACGCGTTCTCGGCCGACGATCGCCGCGAATCGCTCGATGCGCTCGGCAACCAGCTCGGGATGCTCGATGAAGTTCGACGTCGAATCGAGCACGCCGGGCATGAGCACCAGATCGTCCGGGATCTTGGTGCGGGTAAAGGCGCGCCACTCA
Source organism: Alphaproteobacteria bacterium (assembly GCA_016793045.1). Taxonomy (GTDB): domain Bacteria; phylum Pseudomonadota; class Alphaproteobacteria; order CACIAM-22H2; family CACIAM-22H2; genus JAEUKZ01. The sequence continues at coordinate 23,711 of JAEUKZ010000202.1, read as the reverse complement.
TGGGCATGGCGCGGATTGGCGCCTTCGAAGGAAATCGCGCGCGCGCGCGCCTTGACGACGATCGGCAGGATCTTCTCGAGGTCGATGTCGCAGTGATGCGGCCCCTCGTAGTTGCCCCAGCAGATGTGGAGCCGGACGGAGTCGCGCGGAACGTTCCGCAGCGCGTGATTCAGAACCTCGACGTGCAGTTCGGCCATGGCGAGGAACTCGGCCTCGCCGCGGCCCTTGAACATCATGTGACGGCCGAGCGCGAGGTCGGGCGAGTCGATCTGTATCAGCAGACCTGAGGCAGCGATCGCCTCATACTCGGCCTGCATCGCATTGCCGATCGCCTCGAGGTACTTGCGGTGGTCGCCATAGTGCTCGTCGGGCTGGAACAGCGCGATCACGCCGGGCGATGCGGAGTTCATGAAGCCTTCCGTCGCGCCGGAACCGGCGAGCGCCGCCTTCATTGTCGCGATGTCGACATGCAGCGGGTCCAGCGTCTTGACCGCGATCGGGCCGACGCAGCGCGGCCGGCGATAGGTGGGCGTCGTGCCACCCTTCGCCGCCCGGCCGAGATAGTTCGGATAGGCCTCGAGATCCTGCGGCACGCGGCGCGGCGAATCGCCGGCGAAGCCGGTCAGCCGATGACGGATATAGGTCGCGTAGCTGATCTTGCTCATTTCGCCGTCGCTGACGACGTCGACGCCCGACTTGCGCTGGCGGGCGATTGCGTCCCGCACCGCCTCGGCGATCACCGCGTCGAAGCGGCGATGGTCGATCGGCCTGTCGTTCTCCTCGGCGTAGACCATCTCGGTGACGGCAGCGGAGCGCGGCAGACTGCCGACATGGGTCGTGAGGATCCGGTCGGTCGAAACGTGCATCGCGGAGCCCCTCAGGCGACGGTGGCGGCGGCACCGGATTGCAGCGCCGCGACCGGACGGTCGCCGCGCGTCACCATCCAGCAAAGCCCGCCGCCGGGTGCCACCTGCCGGACCGAGTGGTCGACGCCGTCGGGAACCGTGACGCTGTCGCCGCCGGCAAGATCGACCGCGCCGTGGCCGCCGTGCCGGTCGTCCCACTCGAGCCGCCATTGGCCGTCATGGACAAGCAGGACGACCTGGCGATCGAAACGTGCCGGCCGGCTGGCCTCGCCGTTGCGCAGCTGCAGGGCGCGCAGGCTGAAGCCATGCGGCCATGCGATGGGTGCCGCTGGATCGTCGGCGATCACCAGCGCGCAACGCTGCTCGATACCGGGCAGTCCGGCTGCAGGCGCAGGAACGAGTTCGTCGCGGCGCACCAAGCCCATCTTTGCGGCGCCGTAGCGATGGAAGCGCGCCATCTCCGCGGCGCCGAGAGGGCGCGCGACCTTCGCACCCGCAGGGATCTGCTCGCCGATCGTGGTGTCGACGAGCCGCCCGTCCTCGAGCAGGATGAGGCCGTGGCCATGCGCGGCATGGAGAACGTCGGGCGACCATGTGACGTGCCCCGGGTCGTCGCCGCCGAGGATCGCAAACAGGAATCCCATCTCGCTGCCGACATTCTCGAACCCGCGGAAGACGTGGGTGGGGATGGAGATGACGTCGCCGGGCTGCAACGTGACCGCTCCGTCCTCCTTCCTGGGGCCGAGAATGAAGCTCCAGGTGCCCTTGAGCACCATGAAGACCTCCGCGGTGTCGTGACTGTGCTGCGAGTTGACGATCCGCGGTGGCTGGCGCGCCCCGCCGATGTTGAATCCGTGCGGTTCGCGGATGTGCACGTGTTGGCGCGGGTTCTCGGCGACGCCCGGACCGATGATCGTGAAGTTCTCCTTGAGGTGCGACCCGGGCGTCTTCGCGTCGATGAAGGCGGCGGTGCAGGGAATCAGTTCGCCGTAGCGCACGATCCGCTGCGCCATGCGTTCCGGAGTCCAGGGCTGGGTCATCGTTGAGGCCTTTGGTGTGAAGCTCAGATTGCGAGCCGGCGCGTCGTCGCGGCGTCGAAGAGGTAGCAGCGTCGCGGATCGATCCGCAGCGCGACGACATCGTCGATCGCCGGTCGGACGGTCTTGTCCGCCCGCACCGCGATGCGCGTGTTGCCGTCGGCGAGGGTGATCAGCGTCGAGTCGCCGGTGAGTTCGCTGGAATAGACGGGCAGGTCGCCGTGCCCCGATCCCGCCGGCCCGATCGTCATGTCCTCCGGCCGGATGCCGAGCACGACCGATTCGCGCGTACTCCGGCCGAGGCCGTCGATCCGCAACCGGCCGGCGACGAAGGTGCCGTCGTCGATCCGGCCGTCGATGAGGTTCATCGCTGGCGAGCCGATGAAGCCGGCGACGAACAGGTCTGCAGGCTCGTTGTAGATCTCGTCGGGCGTGCCGAGCTGGTGGATGATCCCCTTGTTCATCACCGCGACGCGCGTGGCGAGCGTCATGGCCTCGATCTGGTCATGCGTCACGTAGACGGTCGTCACCGCGAGCTCGTGATGAAGATGCTTGAGTTCGGCGCGCATCTCGACGCGCAGCTTGGCGTCGAGGTTCGACAGCGGCTCGTCCATCAGGAAGACCGTCGGCTTGCGGATCAGCGCGCGGGCGAGGCCGACGCGCTGGCGCTGGCCGCCCGACAGCGCGGCGGGCTTTCGTTCCAGCAGGCCATCCAGCCGGACCTTCGCTGCAACGGCGCGGACTTGAGCTGCACGCTCCTCGCGCGGCACGCCGCGCAGCTTGAGCGGGTAGCCGATGTTGTCGGCCACCGACATGTGCGGGTAGAGCCCGTAGTTCTGGAAGACCATGGCGACGTCGCGCGCGCGCGGCGGCAGGTCGTTGACGACCCGGCCGCCGATGCGGATCTCCCCTGCGCTCGGCTCCTCGAGGCCGGCGATCATCCGCATCGTCGTCGTCTTGCCGCAGCCCGATGGGCCGAGGAGAACGAGGAACTCGCGGTCGACGACCGCGAGGTCGAGCGTGTGGACGGCGACGAAGTCGCCGAAGCGCTTGGTGACGCCGGAAAGGACGATTTCTGCCATGACTACCTTACCGCGCCCATCGTCATTCCCTTGACGAAATGGCGCTGAATCACCAGCGCCAGCATGAACATCGGAACCGTGATGATGATCCCGGAGGCCGCGATCAGCTCCCACCAGTCGCCGCGCTCGGTGCGGAAGCTGATCAGCCCGACCGGCAGCGTCACCGCGTTCTCGCGCGTGAGGATCAGGGCGAAGATGAACTCGTTCCAGGTCAGGATGAAGCAGAACACTGCGGCCGTGATCATTCCCGGGAGCGCCATCGGCACGACGACGTCGAAGATCACCCGCACGCGGCTGGCGCCGTCGACCAGCGCGGCCTCCTCGCTTTCGTTCGGAATGGCGTCGAGGTAGCCCTTGATCATCCAGACCGCGAAGGGCGTGACGATCGCGAGATTGACGATGATGAGGCCGGTGCGCGTGTCCATCAGGGCCACGTCCCGGAACATCAGGAAGAACGGCAGGATGATCACGACGGCGGGAATGAACTGCGTCGCCAGCACCAGCAGGAACAAGCTCCGCTTCATGAAGAACTCGAAGCGCGAGAACGAGTAGGCGGCGAGCGTGGCGATCGGAATCGCGATGCCCACCGTGACGGTCGACACGACGATGCTGTTGACCAGCTTGCTGCCGAGATTCCACGGCGCGTTGAACGCGATGACGAAGTTCTGGACCGTTGGCGGGAAGACGATCGACAGGTCGTAGACGTCGCGCGGCGTCTTGAATGCCGTGGTGATGATCCAGGCGATCGGAAAGACGATGATCGCGAGGGTGATCAGCAGGATCGTCGTCTCCGCCACGCGGGCGAGGCGCCGGCGCGTCGCGTACGAGATCCGCGGGGCTTCGAAGTCCGCCGCCATCGTCAGTGTGCCTTCACGATCAGGAAGCGCATGTAGTATGCGCCGAGCGCGATCAGCACGGCCGTCAGGATCCAGGCCAGCGCCGAGGCCGCGCCCATGTCGAAGGCGCTGAATGCGACCCGGTAGACGAGGTATGCCAGCGTCGCGGTCCGGTTGCCCGGGCCGCCGCCGGTGAGCGTCACCACCTGGTCGAACATCTTGAGGGCGAAGACGGTCTTGAGGATGGTCACGACCGCGATCACCGGGCGGAGCTGAGGCAACGTGACGTCGAGGAACACGCGCCATTCGCTCGCGCCGTCGATCCGCGCGGCTTCCTCGCTGTCGCGCGGCAGAGAGGCGAGACCGCCGAGCAGGACCAGGGTCATGTACGGCATCCAGTGCCAGACGTCGCAACTCACCATCGCCGCCATGGCGAGCGTGGGATCGGCGAGCCAGGCCTGACCGCGCAGCCACGGGAACAGCACGCCGAGCACGTAGGTGAAGACCCCGACCTCCGGATTGAACATGAAGCGCCAGGAAATCCCGATCAGAGCCGGGCTCATCGCGAAGGGCAGGATCAGCAGCACGCGCGTGGCGCGGTGCAGTGTGCCGTTGCGCCGGAGAATGACCGCGAGGCCGAGCGCGATCAGCACCGTCGCGGCGACGTCGAGAACGACGAACCAGACGGTGACGCGCACCGCGTCGTAGAAGTCGTAATCCTCGGTCAGCGCGTAGACGTAGTTCTCGAACCCGACGAAGCCGGTGGGCTCGAGATTGCGCGTAAGATCCCAGTCGCGGAACGACGTGATCAGCGAGAAGGCCAGCGGATAGACCGTCGTCAGCACGACGATGAGAATTGCCGGCAGCAGCAGGAGGTATTTGAGAAGGCGATCGGACATGGCAATCGACGTTTGGGTTCCGGATGCGGGTGGGCAGTCGGTCCACCCGCCCGCATCCGGAAATCCTCAGCCGGATGGAATCAACGCCGGACGATCCGCGCGACGCGGCTCGCCATTTCGTTCAGTCCCTCGGGGATCTGCTTCGCACCCGTCGCCATGTCGGACATGATGTTCTCCATCACCTCGATCATCGGCAGCGTCTGCGTCGTGTAGGTGAACACGCGTGTGCGCTCGAGCGTCTGGGCGGCGAAGTTGTGCATGCCGTTGAAGCGCTGGTTGACCTCCGGGTCGCGCAGGTTCGACCAGTGGACGGAGACGACGTCGGTCTCCCGGGGGTCGAGGAGGATGCTGCGCTCGATCGAGGGGTGGGTCATCCAGCGCAGGAACTCGAAGGCGGCATCCTTCTTCGTCGAGCCGCGCGTGATGCCGAAGGGCCAGGAGTTGGTGTAGGTCGAGCGCGGCGCGCCCGCATAGGTGGGCAGCGGCACGAAACCGACCTGTTCGCGCGTGAGACGCGACTGGTTGGGATCGGTCATGCGCGAGATGACCCACCACCACACCGGGATCATCGCGGCGTTGCCCTGCACGAACGACGTCGTCGCGTCGCCTTCGTTGAAGGTGAGCGAGCCCGGCGAGGCCACGCGATGTTCGCGCAGCAGGCCGATGTAGTCGCGCGTCGCCGCGATGCCGCCTTCGCTGTTGAACGACGGGCGGCCCTGCGCGTCGAAGAGGTCGACGCCCTTGCCCCACAGGAAGTTGTACCAGATCATCAGGTTCTGGCCGGCGTTCTTGCCGTAGTACATCGCGATGCCGGAGACGTTCGGGTTGCGCTCCTGGATCGCCTTGCCGGCATTGACGACGTCGTCCCAGGTGTTCGGCGGCTGCATGCCCGCCTGCTGGAAGAGGTCCTTGCGGTAGAACATGAGCTGCACGTGGCAGCGCACCGGCAGGCCGAGCAGCTTGCCGTCGATGCGGCCGGCATGCAGGAAGGCGTTGGGATAGCGCTCAAGATCGACGTTCGCCGCACGCACGCGCTCGTCGATCGGGTCCCACAGATTGGCGAGCGAGGGCACCCAGCTGTCCATCGCGACCGCGAGGTCGTATGTCCGCGCGCCGCCGACCATTTCGGCCGTCAGCGTTTCACGCAGATTGCCGAACGGAACATTGGTGTAGGTGACGCGGATGCCGGTCGCCTCGGTGAACTGCGGCACGCGCGCCTCGTGGGCGCGGAACTGCGAAGCGACGACGCACAGCACCTTGAGCTCGGTGCCGTTCCACGGCTTGCCCGGCGTCGGGACGAACGCCGCCCCAGGGGCCTGGGCCAACGCGTTCTGGCCGAGTGCCGCGGTGGCGGCGGCGCCGGCGGTCGCACCGAGGAACTGTCTGCGATCGAAAAGCATGGTTGTCTCCTTCTTCGGATGTCCTATGCGCGATTGCCGGATGAGACCCGGCTTCCTCCCCGTCGTGGCGTCACCCCTCGCCGGGGTGACGAAGCGAAACTGCGTCGTCGGTGCGGATTCTCCCACCCTTCGGTCATGGCCGAGGCCGTTGGACTACGTATGCAAGCCGGGCGTTCCGCCGCTCATGCCGGCATCGCAAGCTGGACGTAGAGGCTGAGTTCGTCGGCCACCATCCAGTGCTCGAGGATCTGTCCGCCGCCGACGCGGAAGTGCGAGATGCCCCACAGGCTCAGCCGCTTGCCGGTCGGCTCGCCGAGGCGGCCCGGGCCGTCGTGATGGCCGTCGAGGGTCCAGCGAACGGCCACCAGCCGCTCGCCGCCGGTGCCGGGCACCGAGCAGACGTGATGGATGTGCAGACCGGCGTTGGTCATCATCGCCAGCAGCGTGATCGCATAGCCGCAATAGGCCTCGCGGCCGATGATCGAGCGCATCGGCGGCACATGGGTGACCGCGTGCGGCGCGTAGATCTGCGCGATGCGGTCAAACCTACGGCGGTTCCAGACGTCGTGAAGGAACTGGCAGACCATCGCGGCGACCGGATCGTCGGTTTCCGGGCCGGTCCAGGCCTCGGGCGCGGGCAGCTGGCCGCGCAGGCGGTCGATGTCGCCGTAGTCCGGAAGCGTTTCGCCCTTGGCGGCCTTCTTGGCGGCCATCGACGCGCCGACTTCGCGGGGATTGAGGCCGAGTTGGAGCACGATCGCAAGATAGTCGCGAACGATCCACTCCTTGTAGATCCGGTTCTCGAACACCATGCAGTCGGCAACCGTGACCCATGAGAGCTTGCGATGGGTCGGCGGCCCGAATTCGGTCCAGCCCGTATTGCGGCAGACCGACGTGACCCGATGCGACGAGTAGAAGCCGGTCTTGTCGTCGCCGCTCCAGATCACTTCGTTGCCGAAACCGTGTCGGTCGGCATAGCCGGCCATCGAGCGCAGGGTCGACGCGACGATCTCCTCGCGCGAATACGCCGTGTGGTAAGGCGTGAAGACGACCGAATTGTGCGTGTAATGCGTGTCGATGAGGCCGACGGCGCGTTCGTCCCAGATGATGTGCGTGCAGCGGATGATATAGTCCACGAAGTCCGCGTAGATCGGGTCGAATCCGCTGAGGTTCTGCCGGCGCGGCCCTTCGGGCCCCATGATCGCCGAAATGTCGTTGTAGACGACCTGACGCACGCCCTCGGGGGCGGGCGCGGATATGGATTTCGAACTCATGCCGATTCCTTTGCGCCTCACTGGGTTGGCATCTCGAGTTGAACGAGCAGGCTCAGCTCGTCGAAGACGGCCCATTCCTCGACGACTTTGCCGCCGCGCACGTGATAGTGCGACATGCCCATAAGCGTCAGCCGCTTGCCCGTGGGGTCGCCGAGTCGGCCGGCGCCGTCATGGTGCCCGTCGAGCGTCCAGCGCACGGCGACCTTGCGGCCGCCGCGGCCGTCCGGGATCGAACAAACATGGTGGATGATAAGGCCGGCGTTTGAGATCATCGCCAGCAGGGCGATAACGTAGTCGGCGTAGGCGTTCTGGCCCCTGATGTCGATGAGCGGCGGCACGTGCGCCACGACGTTGCGCGCATAGGCGGTGCGCAACACGTCGAAGCGGCGGCGGTTCCACAGGTCGTGCAGCACCTGGCAGACGAGCCGCTCGGCTGGATCGTGTGCACCTGGTGCAGTGAATGCGTCAGGCGGCGGATTCTGGCCGAGTGTCCGGTCGACCCCGCCGTAGTCGGGCAGCGTCTCGCCGCGCGCGACCTTCTGGCCGGCGATCTTCTGCGCCACCATGCGCACGTCGAGCCCCATTTGGTGAACGACGGCCATGCAGTCGCAGACGAGCCATTCCTCGCAGACACGGTTCGCGCGGACGACGCGGTCCGCGATCGTGCGCCAGACGACCTTCTTGCCGGTCGGCGGGCCGAAGTCGCTCCAACCCGTGTTGCGTGTGGTCGCGGTGACGCGGTGCGACGAATAGAAGCCTTCGGAATCGTCACCGCTCCAGACCACTTCGTTGTCGTGGCCCCGCCGATCCGGAAATCCCGCGAGGGTGCGCAACGTCGAGGCGACCACCTCGTCGCGCGAGCGCGTCACCGCGAGCGGCGTGGTGACGACGCAGTCGTGCTTGTAATGGCTGTAGATCAGGCCGACGCCGCGCTCCTCCCATATGCGGTGGGTGCTGCGGATGACGTAGTCGACGATGTTCGCATAGACCGCATCAGAGCCGTCGCGCGGGCCTCGGAGGTTCCGGCCATGCTCGGCCGGAACGGAACCATGCTCGTCGGCGTGTCGGCTGGCGGCTTTCGGCCGCCGCGGGGCCGGAGCGCGCGCGGGCGGGGATCTCTCGGATGCGCTGCGCTGATCCATGCCCGGGCCGGTCCCTCGCAATTCAGGCCGCCGATTCACGTGCGGTGCCCTTTGGCCGTTTTGTACTACGTATGCAAATGCGGTGCAAGGTCGCAGGTCAATCGGACGCAGGCGGCGCGACGCGGGCCGAGCTGCGCACCACCAGTTCCCCGTCGATCAGCCGACGCGCGGCCGGCATTCCCGGCTGTCCGAAGCTCTGCACGAGCAGCTCGACCGCGGCGGCGGTCATCGCCTCGAGGGGCTGGCGGACGGTGGTCAGATCGTAGCCGCGCCAGCGCGACGGTCCCGAGTCGTCGAAGCCGACGATCGACACGTCATCCGGCACCGCCAGGCCGACGTCGTGCCGCGCCGCGTCCATTGCGCCGAATGCCATCGTGTCGTTGGCACAGAACAGTGCATCGGGCCGCCGCGGCTGGCCGAGCATCGATCGTGCGGCGGCGCGCGCGATGTCGTAGAGGAAATCGCCGCCTGCGCGCGCGCAGAGGTCGACGCCGCGCGCGCGCAGGCGCTGAACGAAGCCGCGCTCGCGATCATGGGCGGTCGGCGAGTTGTCGGGGCCGGCGATCAGGCCGATCCGTCGATGTCCGGCATCGATCAGCAGGTCGGCCAGCCGGGCCGCCCCGGCCACCTGGTTGCATTTGACCGAGCTGCCGGGAAGTTCGGGAAACTCCCGATTGTAGAAGACAATCGGCACGCCGCGGCGCCGGCAGTCCGCGCCCACGGCCGCCGAGCAGCGCGCCGAGGTGATGATGCCGTCAACCTGGTACTGCAGGACATCGGGCATCACGTCGTCGATCTGCTGGCCGTAGGGCACGTTGAACAAAAGCACGCGCAGGCCGGCGGCCTGGAGCCGCAGACTCAGCTCGTGCAGCACTTCGGGGTAAAAGAGGTTGGTGATGTTGGGCAGCACGACGCCGACGATGCGCGAGCGCCCGCTGATCAGCGTGCGAGCGATCGCGTTGGGTGCGTAGTCGAGGCGCTGCGCCGCCGCCAGGATCTTGCTGCGGGTCTTTTCGGATATGCTTGCGCCCGGCGTGAAGCAGCGTGACACCGCAGACTGCGAGACGCCGGCGAGCCGCGCCACGTCCACCGAAGTCGCGCGGCGGGCGCGGCGCTGCCGCCCCTTCGCCGGCTTCCCCGTCGGCCGCTTCATGGCGCCGGCTATTCCGCTGCCGGGACGTTGCGCCGACCGTAGCGCCGTACGCGCAGATCGGCCTGCTCCTTGTGGCCGGCGAATCCCTCGAGCGCGCACAGTCGCGAGCAAAACTCGCCGATCATTGCCGAGGCCTCGGCCGTCTTGATGCGTTGATAGGTGCAGGTCTTGAGGAACTTGCCGACCCAGAGGCCGCCGGTGTAGCGCGCCGCCCGCCGGGTCGGCAGCGTGTGGTTGGTGCCGATCACCTTGTCGCCGTACGATACGTTGGTCTCGGGCCCGAGGAACAGCGCACCGTAGTTCGACATCCGCGCGAGGAAGCGGTCGGGATCGCGGGTCATCACCTGGACGTGCTCGGAAGCGATCCGGTCCGCCTCCGCGATCATCTCGTCTTCGGTGTCGCAGACGATCACCTGGCCGAAGTCGCGCCATGCCTGGCCGGCAACCTCGCCGGTCGACAGAACGGCGAGCTGGCGTTCGACCTCTTTCATCGTCGCCTGCGCCAGCGCCTCACTGTTGGTGAGCAGGATCGCCGGGCTGTTCGGGCCGTGTTCGGCCTGACCGAGCAGGTCGGTCGCCGCCATCTCGCCGTCGCAGCTCTCGTCGGCGATGATCAGCGTCTCGGTCGGGCCGGCGAGCAGGTCAATTCCGACCCGGCCGAAGAGCTGGCGTTTGGCTTCGGCCACATAGGCGTTGCCGGGGCCGACGACCATGTCGCATGGCGCGATCGTCTGCGTGCCGACCGCCATTGCGGCGATCGCCTGGACCCCTCCCAGCGCATAGATTTCGTCAGCGCCGGCGAGATGCATCGCGGCGACGATCGCCGGGTGGGGCGCGCCTTGGTAGGGCGGCGCGCAGGCGATCACGCGTTTCACGCCGGCGACGCGCGCCGTCACCACGCTCATGTGCGCCGAAGCGATCAGCGGGTACTTGCCGCCGGGGACGTAGCAGCCGACGCTGTTGACGGGAATGTGGCGATGGCCGAGGACGATGCCGGGGAGGGTCTCGGTCTCGACGTCGCGCATCGATTCGCGCTGGACCTGGGCGAAATTCCTGATCTGCGTCTGCGCGAACTTGATGTCGTCGATGGCGCGCTTGGGGAGGGCGGCAAGGCATCTCTCGATCTCCGCTGCGCCCAGGCGGAATGTCGCTGGCGCCCATTTGTCAAAGCGCTGCGAGAGCGTACGCACGGCATCGTCGCCACGCTTAACGACGTCGGCGATGATCTCCTCGACGACCGCGCGCACGCGCGCATCCTCCGCCGCTACCGCACTTTCATCGCGTCCCTGCTTCAGGATCCTGATCATCACATTCCCCCAGATCGGTCTGGAGCGGCCGATCGGCCGCAGACAGTCCGTTGAAGCGCATACGTATGCAATCGCGCGCTACGATGCCAGTGCGCACGATCCCCCGCAAGCGCGCTAGCGTGCCGTCCAGCCGCCATCGACGAGCAGACTCGTGCCGGTGATCATCGACGCGGCGGGTGAGGCGAGGAATGCCACAGCCGCCGCGACGTCTTCCGGCTGAGCCGTCCGTCCGAGCGGGATCGAGCGCAACACGGTGTCGCGGAAAGCGGGATCGGCGAGGAACGGCCGAGTCATCGGCGTCTCAACGAATGTCGGCGCTACCGCGACGACTCGCACGCCGAACGGCGCGAGTTCCACCGCCATCGCCTTGGTAAGGCCTTCCACCGCGTGCTTGGTGGCGCAGTAGACCGTCCGGTTCGGTGCGCCGACATGACCCATTTGCGACGACATGTTGATGATCACGCCGCGCCCGCGCGACACCATGTGGCGGGCTGCAGCCTGCGCCGCAAGGAACGCCGAGCGCAGGTTCAAGTTCAGCAGGCGGTCGAGCGTCGCCTCGTCGACATCGAGAAAGGCCTGCGGAGCGTTGCCGCCCGCATTGTTGACCAGGATGTCGACCGGCTGCGCGGCGTCGAGGACGGCGCGGACGGCCCGGGCATCGGTGACGTCGCAGCTGGCGGCAGACGCGCGCCCGCCTGCGGTTGCAATCTCCTTCACCAGTTCATCGAGATCCGTGCTCGTGCGGCTGACCGCGACGACTTCGGCACCCGCCGTTGCGAGCGCGGCGGCGCAGGCGCGGCCGAGGCCGCGTCCAGCGCCAGTGACGACGGCCTTCAGGCCATCGAGCCGCGTCGACACGGGCTGCGATCCTGTCTTTGACATCCGGAGCATTCTCCCCCTCGTTCGACCCGCGTGCCCGGTGCGAAGCGGGTGCCGCGCGTTCGGGACGGTGCTGTGCCGGCGCCAATTCGTACATGCATGCCGTCCGCGCACAAGCCCGGCCTGGGATCGCGCCCTGCCGGATCCAAAAGCGAAGTGGCGGCAGTGCGCGTCTCCGCAGCGCGATCGGCAGCGGGGACCGTCGGACGCTCCGTGCGGCGGTCGGTTGTCCGAAATTCGAGCGCGGGGCGCTCCTTCACGGGGACGGCGAACCGCGAGCTCGCCGCCGACCGGACACTCCTGTTCATGCGGCGTCGTCCGACGGGCAAAGAACGCTTCCACCGTCGGCGCGGTGCAGCCCGGCGTTCAGGTCTTTGTCATGGCCCGGCCGCAACCGTTGCGGCCGAGGCGAGGGCGACTTGCGCGGCCGCGGCGGCATGGCCTTCCGCCTGGCCGGTCACGGCCACCGTCGGGACCGCGAACCTGATGCCGGCCACGTCGAACGCCGTCTTGATGCGCTCGAACACCGCCCGTCGAACGACGAACTGGTCCCCCGGCAAGGTCTTGACCTTGAGGCGCACCTGGATGCCGGAATCGGCAAAGGCGGCGATGCCCTGCGACTTGAGCGGCTCGATGATCATCCGGCCAAGCTCGGGATCGACGGACATCTCCCTGCTCACCTGCTTGACGACCCGCTTTACCGCCGCCAGATCGCTGTCATAGGTGATCGCGACCATGATCTTGTCGATCACCCAGTCGCGACTCATGTTCTGCACCGCGCCCAGCGTCCCGAACGGCACGGTGTAGAGCGCGCCCCGATGATGGCGCAGCCGGACCGATCGCAGCGAAAAGCTTTCGACCGTGCCTTTGTAGGCGCCGCTCTGGATGTACTCGCCGACACGGAACGCGTCATCGAGAAGGTAGAACGCGCCGGCAATGATGTCGCGAACGACGGTCTGCGACCCGAAGCCGATCGCAACGCCCACGACGCCGGCGCCGGCGAGCAGCGGGCCGATCTGTACGCCGAGCGCCGACAAGGCCATGAGCGCCGCCATCGTCAGCATAAGAATTCCGAGCAGATTGCGCAGGATCGGCAGCAGCGTCCGGAGCCGCGCCTGGCGTCGCGAGGCTTCGAGACTTGACGCCGCGGCGGTCGCAAGGGCGTCGGCCCGGCGGATCTTCTCGTCGATCGAGGTCTTGGCGAGCTGCCAAAGAAGATCGGCAGTCAGCAGGATGATCGATGCGGAGATCGCTCCGGCCAGCAATCGCGACAGGGTGGAGTCCTGGCTCATCACAGCGTTCCAATCGAGCTTCCAGGCCCAGCCGATCATCATGGCTCCGGCCGCGAGCAATGCCGCCCGCAGTGCCCGCTCGATCAGAACCGCCGTGGCCACGTTGTGGCCATCCGCTCGCTCGTCGCTTGCGGTCAGCATGTTGCGAACGACCGATCGCGACGTTCGGATCAGCGGCGGGAGGGCAAGAACGACGGCGAGCGACCAGAACAGCGGAATGGCGTCCATCAGCCAGAGAAGCCAAAGCGCGACAAATCCGGTCGCCAGTGCAGCGGGCGGAATGACTTGTCCAGTCTGGACGCGAACGCGCCGCAGGCTCCAGACGAGTCGGAGCACGGTTGCAAGCAGGCCCGTCGCGAACAGATAGGCGATGAACAGGCGCGATGGCATGGGCAGCCCGAGGCGCCCGAATGCCGCGACCGTCGCATAGCCCGCGGCGAACCAGACCACGCCGGCCAGACCATACCGTCGCCACAGGTCGGCGCGATCGTCAGCCATCGGCACGATCCGAAGCGCTGCGGACCGCGGAGAAAGCACGAAGCGCAGGATCAGGACGCAGCCGCGAACGGTCGCCGCGGCGACCAGATACAGCACGGCGACCTGGCGCTGTACGGGCGACAGGCCGACGGCGACCACGGCGCCCATGCTCGCCGCCGCGAACGCCGCCAAGCGCGCCACGGCAATCGCGGCCCCCTGTATGAGCGCACGCGGACTTCGCCCGACGTCGACCGGCGCCTGCGCGGCGAAGCGCGACGGCTCCCCACGGAGCGCCCACTTCACCAGTGAATCCGCCGCGAGGCCGACCATGACGGCGAGGGCGAACAGGAGCGACGTCGTGATCAGCCCGGCAGCACCCGAATCGGCGTCAAGCCGCGCAATCGCGTCGGCAAGGTCGGAAGGCAACCGCGGAACGGAACTCGCGATCTCGCCGACATGGCTGCGCAAGGCCTCGAGTCTGCGGTCGAGCAGATCGTTGATGGACGTGCCGAGCATTGCATCGCTCGACGGCGAGGGGGGCTGCGGCGCCCCGACGTGCTGAATGAGCCAGCTGCGCACCGACGGCTCTGCGAGAAGTCGCGTGAATGCGCGCACCTGCTCTTCGGGAGTTGGCGGTATGGCCGGCGGCGCCGCGACCGAAGGCTGCGCGAGCGCGCCTCCGCAGAGGACTGCGGCCCACAGAAGTGCGACCGCAGCGAGGAGGGCCGGTGACCCGATCGGAGCAACACGCTTCGTTGAAATACGGCCGCAGCAGCGCCGATGCCGCTGGCCTGACAACCCATCCATCACGGTTTCCGACGGATTATGCATTGCAGCATGAACTTCTCGATCGTGAGTGACGTGACGTGCCGCTTGAGACGGCGATTCTCGTCGAGCAGGTGGCGGCCCGTCTCGGTTCCGGGGGCGAAGCGCTTGCGCCATCGCCGGAACGTCGACGCGGAGATCCCCTGGCGACGGCAGATCCGCGCGATCGAAGTCGCCTGCTCGGCCTCGCGCAGCATGGCCAGGAATTGGCTTATCGAGATGCGCTTGCTCGCCCGCATGGACCGCCGGTCGTCAGTTGAACGCGATACGCAATCCAAGAAAGAGTTCGTGAAGCCGTGTGTTCAAGCGGATCTGATCGACCGCCGCACCGGATGGTTGCGCAGTTCCGGACCCCGTTTCGAATCTGCCGAGGTCGACGTATCGATAGCCGAGATCAACGCCGATGCTGCGCGCCAGACGCAGGGCAATGCCGCCGGTGGCGTTCCACGCGAAGCCGGTGGCGGTTCCGCTGCCAAGTTGCGCGAACCCGAAACCCGCCGGAAGCGTTCCGGCGACCACACCGCCGGCGACATGGTTGAACGACGGACCGATCCCGGCGCCGACATAGGGTTGGAACCAGCCCTCCGTCATCCCGATCGCCGGGGCGAGATCGACATAGAGATTGAACATCAGCGTGTAGGCGCGTGTGCTCAGCGCGACAGTACCGGCAGCGGGTTGTCCGTCGAAGCTGTCGATGCCGCCCGCCAGCCGGCGGCCTTGCCGGAAGGCGAACGTCGCGTCGCCACGAAGCCAAGGTGTCATGCGATAGCCGAGCCCGAGCGTGCCACCCAGTGAATCGCCGACGTTTCCCCGCGCGCTGTACCCGCACAGTTCGATGATGCTCGTCGCGCCGCAGTCAGCCGCCGTCTGGTCGACGTTCAATTGCAGCCCGAGTGCAAAGTCGGCGCGGACGTAGAATCGGGGGGGCGCGGCCGGGGCCGCCGCGATCAAGGCTGCGTCCCGCGGTTGCCCGCCAGGCGGCGGTGCTGCAGGTGCCGCAGGGCCGACGCCGCCCGTTCGCCGCCAAGCACCAACGAGGGTCGGCCGCTGGCTTTGCGCGAATACGGCCACGTGACTGCCGAGAAGCGAGAACGCAAGGACAAGTAGGATCGTCAGGCGGGGTCTCTGTCCTGGGCCGCCACGCCCTCCGGTTCCCGTTGCACTGCACATTTAAGGACAACCACTGAGATTTTCGCGTTTCGACTGACTATTACGGTCGTCAAGCGGCCACTATCCGTTATCTGCAAACACCAGCATTTGCAGATCGAAAAGAAATTTCCTTTGCCTCGCCAAGCGGACTGGACGCGGCGCCGTCGCCCGGGTAAATATTCCGCTAGTCAGTTCGATGAATCATCCGTCCTCCAGTCAATCGCCAGGGCAGAGAATGCCCGGTCCAGTGGGCTCGGCGCTTCGCTCGTTCACGCTGGCGACGAGCGACGTCGACGCGTTCGTGACTCACTTGCGGGGCGTCGGGTGGGACGCTGGCTACAATCAACTCTCCAGCGGGCGCTTTTCCGCGGCGCTCGATTCCGTTTCGAGCCCGGGTGTCCAGGTGATCCTGCACCGTCACCAGCAGTCCTTTGCCGGCGCAGGCTTCATGCCGCGCGGGGCGTACGCGTTCGGCCTGCTGGTCAGCGGCGACGGTGCCATGTCGATCAACCACCACTCGATGGGCGCGGATTCGATCACCGTTCGCTATCCCTACGAGGCGATCGACTACAAGTTTCCGCCCGCCGCGAATTTCCTGACGATCTCGGCCTCCGCGAATCGCCTCGACGAGTTGGCCGACGCCGCCTTGGGCCAGCGCATGTCGCAGATTCTCCGGCGCGGCCAAGTCTTGACGTCGAGCAATGCGGATGTGGTCGCGCTTTCGCGCAGTATCCTCGAGGAAGGGGCCGGCGGCAGTGGTCAATCAGTCGGATCTCCGCACATTCTCGGCGATCTCGGCCGCTTCGACCGGGCGATGATGGACGCGCTGCTGCGCGCGATCCGCCTGCCGGATCCGATTCGCGGCTGGTCGGCGCGGCGGCGGATCGTGCGCAAGGCCGAGGAGCTTGTGTGCTCGAGCGATGAACCGCCGGCCACGGTGACGGAGCTCTGCGTGGCGCTCGGGGTTCCCCTGCGGACGCTTGAGGACGCGTTTAAGCATTGTCTCGGCCTGCCGCCGAAGTCCTACATCACGGCGATGCGGCTCAATCGTGTGCGCAGGCTGCTCGCGCAGCCATGCAGCGACACGACGGTCACCGAAGTCGCGACGGCGCTCGGCTTCTTTCATCTCAGCCGATTCGCCGAGCAGTACAGCCGCCTGTTCGGCGAAAAGCCGTCGGAGACGCTCGCACGCGCCCGGCGCTAGTCGCGCGACCGAAAGGTCCCCATACAGCGTCCTGACCGGCTGACGTCGCGGCATCTGGCCATCGCACGTCGCCGTATTTCCTCCGCGTCTGCGGAAATCGGATATCCGCGTCGACCGTCGCGTGTGAAACCTAGCGCCAGATCGCGCGCAAGAGTGTCGCGGCAGTCAAGTCCTGAGGAGGAAACAGATGGATAACGCCAAGGAACAGGGTTCCGGTGCTTCGCGGCGTGCGGTGCTGCTCGGCGCGGCGGCCGCGTCGACTGGATCTGGGCTGCTGGCCGGCTCGAGTCCGCAGGTGGCACAGGCTGCGCCCCTCGGCTCGCTTCCCTCGCCGGCGCAGGCACCCGCCGCCCCGCCGACCGGCTACAACATCCTCTTCATCCTGGTGGACCAGGAGCACTTCCTCGAGAACTGGCCGTTTCCGGTTCCCGGCCGCGAGTACATGAAGCGGCGCGGCGTCATGTTCACCAACTATCAAGGCGCTTCGTGCGTCTGCTCTTCGGCGCGGTCGGTCCTCTACACCGGCCAGCACATCCAGCAGACCGGCGTGTTCGACAATCTCGATGCGCCGTGGCAACCCAGCATGTCGACCGATCTGCCGACGATCGGAAAGCGGATGCAGCAGCTTGGCTATCACGCCGCGTATCACGGCAAGTGGCATCTCAGCTTCAATCTCGATCGCGCGCACCGCGTCGTCGACGTGCCCCTCGCGGACTATTCGAACATCATCAAGTCGTATGGCTTCGAAGACTATGTCGGCCTCGGCGACATCATCGACGGCGCGCATGGCGGCTACATCTACGACGGAGTCACGTCGGCCGTGACATCCGCATGGCTGCGCACGAAGGCGCAGGATCTCAAGGCGCGGCGGACGCCCTGGTTCCTTGCGGTCAATCTCGTGAACCCGCACGACGTCATGTATTTCAATTCAGACCCGCCGGGGAACACGGTGCAGGCCGCGCAGTCCGCGATGCCGATCGCGCCGGCGCCTGAAAACGAACTCTACAAGGCGGAATGGAACGTCCCGCTGCCGGCATCGCGCAATCAGCCGTTCGACGCGCCGGGGCGGCCGCCGGCGCATCGCATGTACCAGGAGACGCAGAACACCCTGCTCGGCCAGTGGCCGAACGAGGACCGGCGCTGGAAGGCGTTGCAGGACTATCACTTCAACTGCATCCGCGACAGCGACGCGCACATCGTGCGGCTCCTCGAGGACCTCGCGACGACCGGGCTCGACCAGAACACGATCGTGATCGTCTCCGCGGACCACGGCGAACTGGGCGGAGCGCATCAGATGCGCGGCAAGGGCTCCACCGCATACAAGGAGCAGAACCACATTCCCCTGATGATTCTCCATCCGGCCTATCCGGGCGGAAAGTCGTGCAAGGCGGTGACGTCGCAGCTCGACATCGCGCCGACGCTGATCGGCCTGACCGGAATTGCAGGACGACCCGCGGCGCTCGCATCGGAGGGCCTGAAGGGCCGCGACATGTCGCGTCTCCTTTCGGCGCCGGAGCAGGCGGATTTCGATGCCCTGCGACCCGCTGCGCTGTTCAATTTCAACATGTTCTCCTACCTCGACGCACCGTGGGCGGCGCGGGTCCTGCCCGTCATCCTCTCGCCGACCGTGCCGCCGCAACAGAAGATGGAGGCGCTCATGGCCGCGCAGCCGGACTTCAACCGGCGCGGGGCGCTACGCAGCATCTTCGACGGCCGCTATCGTTTCACGCGCTACTTCGCGCCATTGCGGCACAACCGGCCGACAACTCTCGAAGCGCTGGTCGCGGACAACGATCTCGAACTCTACGACCTGCGCAACGATCCCGACGAACTGCGCAATCTTGCGGCGGACATGCGGGCGAACGGCGAATTGATCATGGCACTCAACGCCAAGCTCACCGCGCGCATCGACGAAGAGGTCGGAAACGACGATGGCCGCAGCCTGCCGCTGCGCGATGGGCGCTGGTACTTCCCGCAGCCCGGTGCGCGCTGAGAGGATCGATCGCGTGCGGCCGGTGTCGTCCCGGCCGCCGACTTCCAACGACAAGAATGCGGAACGATGCGTGGGGGCGCAGCCATGAAGAATTCGAGGATCGCAAGAAGCGGACCGTCGCGCCGACTGAGAGCGGCGGCCGGAACGGCCTGGGCATGTGGGCTTTTCCTGGTTGCCGCAGCGGGCTCGGCGTCGGCACAGAGCGGAAACGCCGCGACCGCTTCGCCGCCGGCGGCGGATCGCCTGCAGGTCGAGGTCGCGCCCTACCTCTGGCTTCTCAACATGAACGGTCGCACCCAGGTGGGTCCGAGTTCATCCGACGTGAGTGCCAGCTTCTTCGACACGCTGAGGAACACCGACCGCCTGATCGGGTTCATGGGGCACGCGGAGATCGGGCGCGCCAACTGGCGCATCATCGTCGATGCCGTCTACACCCACGCGGTCGTCAAGAACCTCGGGGTGGGGCCTGGGACCGGCCGCTTCCAGTCCGACGCCGGGATCTTCGAGATCGGTGGCGCCCTCACGCTGGCGCGCTTCGACATGTTCAATGCACTTGCGATGCGCACGAACCCGGTCGTCCTTGAGGGGCTCGCTGGGGCGCGCATCTCCGTGATCTCGCAGCAGCTGAGTCTCAATGCCGGGCCGAACGCAAGCCTCAATCAGACCTGGGCGGAGCCGTTCATCGGCGCCCGGGTGCGCGTCGATCTCAGCGAACGCTGGTCGATGCGGCTGCGCGGCGACATCGGCGGCTTCGGCCTGGGCTCCGATTTCGCCTGGCAGACGATCGGGCTCGCCAGCTACCGCATCACGATGATGGGCCGTCAGGCCGAAGCCGTGTTCGGCTATCGCGCGCTCGGCCAGGACTACCGGACGGGAAGCGGCCTGCGGCGCTTCGAATGGAACATGGTGCAGCACGGCCCCGTGCTCGGCATGAACATGCGGTTCTGATCGCGTGGAGCGTTCGCTGGCTGCAGTTCGGACGTTACCACGCTGGGGAGATCTGCAATGAAGATCCGCTTCGAGGGGAGAGTGATCCGCACGCTTGCGGCAGCGGTCACGCTCTCGAGTGTTACGTCAACGGCCATCCTGGCACAGCCCTTGCCGGCGGCATCGACGCCGGCGGCGGAGCAACCGGCGTCGGCGAACTTGTCGGCATCGCAGCTCGAGGCGCTGGTGGCTCCGATCGGCGGCGTGCCGCAATCGATGGTCCCGGCGCTTATGGATGCGTGCCGATATCCCGCCGATATCGCCGAGGCGGCTGCGGCATTGGCGCGGCCGGAGCCTGAGCTCAAGGCGACATGGAATACCGGCGTGCAGTTTCTCGCGCGCTACGCGCCGGACCTGCTCGGCATTCTTGCGCGTGATCTCCGCGCGACCGCGGCGCTCGGCGACGCCTATGCGCGCCAGCCCAACGACGTTTGGCGCGCCCTTGGCGCGGTCGACGCGCGATCGCGCGGGGTCCAGGCGGCGGCGACCCCGGCAAGAGCAAGCGCAGCTCCGGGACGGACGCAGGCCGGTCCGCCTGGAGCCGCCGCTCCACCGTTTCAGAGCGCATCCCCGTCACAGTCAACCCAAGCCGCACCATCGCCTGCCGGCGTACCGGCCGCGACTTTGCCTCCATGCGAAGCCTACGCAAGCCCGCTGCGGGGGGCGGCACGGGGGGCTGCGCGCGGCGCCGTGGTCGGGGCGATCTCCGAGAATGCCGGGCGTGGAGCAGCGATCGGAGCCGCGGCGGGCGGCGTCGGCGGCGCGGCGCGGCGCGGCGCGGCCCGCCGCAGCGGCGCGTGCTACTGACCTCGGCGCCAAGCGCCGGCCCACCCTGGAGGGAGCGACCATGAAGTTCAGAATCCTCGTTGCGGCAATCGCGGCAGCGCTCGCCGGCTGCGCCCAGCAGCCGGGTCAGCCAGCGCCTCGGAGCGCTGCGGCCGTGCAGCAAGCGGAGGTTGCGCCGGACCGACCTGGCCGGCTTTGGAACATCGAGCAGGAGGATTGCGCGCATCTCGTCGGGCTGTCGGACGACGACCGCTCGCACGCGGCGATGTTCTACTACGGCTACCTCGCGGCGCGAGCGGGAATTCGGGTCGTCGACACCGCGCAGCTCGAACGCCGGATCGCCAACGCGATGGCGGAATGCGCGGCCCGTCCGGCAATGCCGATCGCGCAGTCGTTCAGGGCAGCGCTCGTTCCACAGCGGGTGGCAACACGACCCCGCCAGTGAAGCTTCGAACACGGCACTGAGGCGCCCGCCATTCGATCGGCCCGGCATCAGGGGTAGGGCGGTGCCCGCAGCCGGCTCATCTCGTCCCTTCAAGGAGTGACCCGCTATGGCTTTCCGTTTCGTGGATACGGCCGCCAAGATTGCAGCGGCAGCCGTACTGGCTTCCATTGCAGCGATCGCGTCGAGCACGGCCGCGCATGCGCAGTACGGGTTGACCTTCGGCACCTTTCGCCCGGGGCCGGGCGACGCGCAGATCGTGGGCGACCGCGGCCGAAGCCTTCTCGACGGCCCGTCCGATCCACGGGCGGTCGAGTGGGAGAATGCGCGCACCGGCAACCGCGGCACGATCACGCTGATGAGTGAGGTTGCCCGTCGTGGTCAGCAGTGCCGGCAGCTCGAGTATCGCACCCTCGGTCGCGCGAGTGCCCAGTCCGAAGTCGTGATCCTGCTGTGGTGCAGGGGCAGCGACGGACGTTGGCGGATCTTTGGCTGACGGCAAGATCTTCAACCCGGCGGCGGTGGCGAGACGGGATGCTCCGTCTGCCTCGCGCTGCCTGAAGATCTCGTGATCGTCATCGTTCGTCGCCGACTCGCGGCATCGATCGACGCGCGCTTCAGAGATCGATGCAACGGACCGGCAGGGGGCCGATGTGGCCGAAGGGGGATGTATGCGGTATTGCCGCTCGCTTCGGTCGGCGATCGTCGGCGTGACCCTCGCGCTCGCCGCTTGCGCGCCCGTCGCCCTCAACGTGCCGCTCGCACCCGAGCAACTCGCTCCGGAGGGTGCCCGGACGATCACCGAAGGCGGGTATCGGCTCGCGTCGCTGGCCGCCAACGACGGGTCGAGCGAGATGATCGTGATCCTCGCATTGTCGGGCGGAGGGGCGCGATCGGCGGCACTGTCGCTCGGGGTCTTCAAGGGCCTGCGCGACACGACGGTCCGCTCGGGCGGCCGGGACCGCCGCCTGCTCGACGAGATCGACATCATCTCGTCGGTATCTGGCGGAAGCATGATCGCGGCGTATTACGGGCTGCATCGCGAGCGGCTCTTCACCGACTTCGAATCCGACTTCCTCCGGCGCGACATCAACGCCGAGGTTTACGGGATTTATCTCCTTCCGTGGAACTGGCAGTGGCTGTTCGATCCGAACTACGGCACCAACGATGCGATGCAGGCGATCTATGACCGCCGCATGTATCACGGCGCCACCTATGCCGATCTTCAGCGGCGAGGGCGGCCCATGCTTCTCGTCAACGCGACCGACATCAGCTTCGGCACCGCCTTCACGTTCAGCCAGGACCAGTTCGACGTGCTGTGCTCCGACCTTTCCCGGATGCCGGTGGCGCGCGCAGTCGCGGCGTCGGCCGGGGTGCCGGTGCTGTTCACGCCGATCACGGTCGCGAACCATGCCGACCGCTGCGGCGGCCGCCGTCCTGCCGCCCTGCGGGAGGCCGAGGAAGGGGACCGGACGAACGGCGATCCCTTGTCGCGAAGCCGCTTCGTCAGGACGTCGATCGAGCAGTACATGGACGGGCGCCGCGCGCGCTACGCGCATCTTCTCGACGGCGGGGTCTCGGACAATCTCGCCCTGCGCGGTGTGATCAACGGCCTGATCATCCTGGGCACTCCGGCTACGATGCGCGCGCGCTTCTCGAATCGCACACGCCGCGTGCTGCTCATATCAGTCGATGGTGCAGGGCAGATCGACGATTCCTGGGCGCAACGACGGACCGTGACCGGACTTGCGCAGATCCTCAACGCGACGACCGGTACGCCGATGAACCAGTACAATTTCGAAACCGAATTGCTTGCCCGCGAGGAACTCAGTCGATTCGCGCGACGATTGAGCGAGGTCCGCTGTGCAACAGCGCGCACGATCGACGGCCATCCTTGCGATGACGTCCGCAGCTACTTTGTTCGGCTCGGCCTCGGCCAGATTGTCGATGCAGCGCAGCGCCGCCGCCTTCAGCTGACGCCGACGACGCTCACGCTGCCGAAGGAGACGATCGACGAACTGATCGCCGTCGGCGAGGACCAGACCCGCAATTCGGGCGACCTCGCGACCTTTCGGCGCGAACTCGGCCCGGATGCCCGCGGTGTCCGCTTCAGGGCCAATTAGCGGCATGACCTGATGCGCGTTCGGTTCGAGGCGGAGCCGCTTCGCGGCCGGAACGGTCGCGTCTTGCGGGTGGAATGGCTGCCCGTCGTTCGGACCACTGCTCTCCTTGCGATTGCCGCGTCGGCCCCTCACCGGTCGTCACGGCTGGGCGCCGGCGCGGACGACCGCAGGATGAATTGAAATGCCTCGGGCGGCGGTGCCCCGGTCTGTTCGCAGCAAGGCCAGTTGCTTGACCGTTCGCGGTGCGCCTAGTCAGGTACGGGGCGGTGGACAACCATCGCATGTGCAGCATCGCCGGAGTCTTTCCGCCGATACGGTCATTTGCCGCACGCGACGCCGCATTCGCCGCTGTGCGCCGCATGAATGCGGTCCTGGCCCATCGCGGCCCGGACGGCGATGAGGTGTGGGTAGCCTCAGTTGGATTCTGCATTCTCGGCCATCGGCGTCTCAGCGCTATCGGCACCTCCGGTGCCGGCAAGCAGCCGATGCTCAGCCACGACGGCCGCCGCGTCATCGCGTTCAACGGTGAGATCTATAACTATCGTGAACTTCGTCGCG
>JAEUKZ010000201.1 GCA_016793045.1 Alphaproteobacteria bacterium | reverse complement strand
CGGCGGCCGCGCGCCTCGCACCACGCCTGGCACTGCTGGCGCCCGACGCTTCCCATGAAGCGGCCATTCGCCTCGCGGCGCAGGTCGCGGTCGATGCAGACGTTGATCTGCCAGTTGGCCGAACACACCCAGGCCATATCGTTCGGGCACGGCTCGTGGCCGTGGCGGCGCACGAAGGCGCGCCGGTCGCAGTCCGCAGCGACGACGCGGCCCGAAACGCGGGTCACGTCGAAGAAGTTGCGATTGTCGGACCGCTGCCGGCAGGCGGGATCGTCGCCGCAGGCGCGGTTGATCCGGCCGGGCGCGTCCGACGCCGCAAAGGCGGCCGGCGTGGCGCGTGCCTCCGATGATTGCGCGATGGCATCGCCCCCGGCGAGGCTTGCCGCAATCAAGTAAAAACCAAGAAAAAGGCGCCGCATCGGCAGTTCAGTGCTCGCGATGGGACGAACAGCCGAAGGATAGCCGCGCCGCCGGACGGCCGCAATGCCCTCGCTCAGCCGGCGAAGCGGCGCACGATCACCACGGCGTTCAGGCCGCCGAAGGCGAAGGAGTTCGACATGGCAGCATCGATCCTCGCCTCGCGCGGCTGGTTGACCACGAGGTTGAGGTCGCAGGCCGGATCGGGTTCGACGTAGTTGAGCGTCGCCGGAACGACACCGTGCTTCATCGCCAGCAGCGTCGCGGCAAGTTCGATCGCGCCCGCCGCCCCGAGCCCGTGGCCGTGCGCGGACTTCGTCGACGACACCGGCACGGCGCGGGCGTGGCCGCCGAACACCGCGTGGATGGCCTTCGTTTCGGTCGCGTCATTCGCGATCGTCCCGGTGCCGTGCGCGTTGATGTAGTCGATCGCCTCCGGCGCCATCGCGGCCTCGGCGAGCGCGGCGCGCATCGCCGCGGTCGGCCCTTCGAGATTGGGCAGCGTCAGGTCGCCGGCGTCCGACGACATGCCGACGGCCATCAGCTCGGCCAGGATCGCCGCGCCGCGCGCCTTGGCGTGCTCGAGAGTCTCGAGCACGAAGATGCCCGCGCCTTCGCCCAGTACCATGCCGCGCCGGCCCGCCGAGAACGGGCGGCAGGCGTCGGGGGCCATCACCCGCAGCGCCTCCCAGCCCTTCATCGTGCCGAAGGTGATCGTCGCCTCCGACCCGCCCGAAAGCGCGACGTCGACCGCGCCCGCACGCAGCATCTGCAACGCGACGCCGAGCGCATGATTGGCGGAGGCGCAGGCGCTCGCGACGGTGAATGAGGGGCCGGTGATGCCGAGCGCCATGGAGACGTGGCTCGCCCCGGCATTGGCCATGAAGCGCGGAATGCAGAACGGATGGACGCGCAGCCCGTTCTTGTAGAGCCGCTCGAAATTCTCATCGAGCGTCGTGATCCCGCCGACACCCGAGCCGACGACGACCGCCGTGCGCGACTTGAGCTGGCCGTCGAACGCGATCCCCGAATGGCCGACCGCCTCGCGCGCCGCGACGACGGCGAACTGTGCGAAGCGGTCCATGAAGGCGGATTGCTTTTCGGGAAAGTGATCGAGCGTGTTGTAGCCCTTCACCTCGGCCGCAACCTTCGCCGTCAGCGCGTCGTTCGGAAACAACGTGATGGGCGCGATCCCCGAGCGCGCGGCCGCAAGCGAATCCCAGTTCCCGGCTGCGTTGGTCCCGAGCGCCGAGACGACGCCGAGCCCGGTGATGACGACCCGGCGCATCTGTGCGCGGCCCTAGGCCGGCTTCTTGGCGGCGACGAGTCCTTCGACCGCGGCGACGACGTCGCCCACGGT
Organism: Alphaproteobacteria bacterium; assembly: GCA_016793045.1. Lineage (GTDB taxonomy): Bacteria > Pseudomonadota > Alphaproteobacteria > CACIAM-22H2 > CACIAM-22H2 > JAEUKZ01. Next base: position 7,217 of record JAEUKZ010000201.1, on the reverse strand, counting down.
TTCGAACTTGACCTGCGGCTGCGCGGCGTCGAACGGGATCTCGATGCCGAACTTCTCCTCGAGCGCGAACACGATCTCGACGACGTCGAGCGATTCGATCTTGAGGTCGACGAGCTTCGCGTCCGGCCGAATCTCGCTGCGGTCGACGCGCCCGTTCTTGGCGATGATGTCGTAGACGTTCGATGCAAGGTCGCTCATGTCGTCGAATTCTTCCTTTCCGTCTATGCGCCCGGCCGCGCCGACTCCGTCCGCTCGATGGCCGCAACCCGGGTCTTGAGGTCCGAGACCGTGGCGACCAGCGAGCGCAGACGCGCGACGTTCAATACCTGTTCGAGGAAGCGGTCGCGCGGCACCGCCGGCAGGCCGCACACCATCGAGCGCGCGGGCACGTCGCGGCCGACCGCCGCCGCGGCCATCACGATCGAATCGTTGCCGACACGCACGTGGTCGGCAATTCCCGCCTGTCCGGCAAGGACGACGCGATCGCCGATCGAGACGCTGCCGGAGATGCCGACCTGGCCGGCGATCAGGCAATTCTCGCCGATCGTGCTGTTGTGCGCGACCATCACGAGGTTGTCGATCTTGGTGCCACGTCCGACCCGCGTCGCGGCGATCGTCGCGCGGTCGATCGTCGAGTTGGCGCCGATCTCGACGTCGTCGCCGAGGATCACGGTGCCGAGCGAATGGATCTTGGCGATTCCGACATTGGCGGCGGAGACCTTGCCCGTCGCCCGCGCGGTGTCGATGCTGCCTGGCTCCGGCGTCGCGAAGCTGAAGCCGTCGGCGCCGATCACGGCGTTGGGATGCAGGATGACGCGCGCGCCGATCACGACCCCGGGGCCGATGCGGACGCCGCTGTGGACGACGCAGTCGGCGCCGAGCCGTGCGCCGGCCCCGACCGAGGCTTGCGGCATGATGACGGTGCGCTCGCCGATCCGGGCGTCGGCGCCGATCCATGCGAGCGCGCCGACGGCGACGTCTCGGCCCAGGCTGGCGCCCGTTTCGACCACCGCGGTTGGATGGATTCCGGAGGCGGGCAGGGGAGGGCGGTCGAACAGCCGGGTCAGCGCGGCGAGCGCGTAGCGCCCCGGCCGCACGCTCACGTGGGCGACGATCGCCGGGGGCACGTCGGCGCCGGCGGCGACCAGCGCCACACGGGCCTTCGTCGTCGCCAGCAGCTTGACCGTCGCCGGGTCGATCGCGAGCGCGAGGTCGGACGGGCCGGCCTCGGCCGGGTGTGCCGGCCGGTCGACCGTCATCTCGCCGTCACCGACCAGGGCGCCGTCGAGCGCGGCGGCTATCTCCTTCAGCTTCATGATGGCGCTGTCGGTTGTCTCGGCTGCCGGTCCCAAGAGCCTTGGAAATACAGCGCCGGCCGCGTGTTCCGGCAGCGCCAGTGCGGCCGGGTCATAGCACTTCCCGCCCGGCTTCGCAGCAGCGAAGTGCTCTGGCGCCGGCGATCGTCGGGCTCGCTTCTAGAGCCGTTTGAAGCGCTCCATATGCGCGACCAGGGCGGCGCGGATGCCGGGCTCCATCGCCGAATGGCCCGCATCGGGAACGACGTTGTAGGCCGCTTCCGGCCAGGCGCGCGCCAGGGCATCGGCGGAGACCACCGGGCAGACCATGTCGTAGCGGCCCTGGACGATCGCGCCCGGGATGCGGCGCAGCCGGTCCACCTGCCCGAGGATGTGGTTGTCGGCGATGAATCCGTTGTGACGGAAGTAGTGCGCTTCGATGCGGGCGAGGCCCAGCGCCATCCGGTCCTCGCCGAAGGCGGCCACGGTCTCGGGGCTCGGCAGCAAGGTTGAGCATGCGCCTTCGTAGCTGCTCCAGGCGCGTGCGGCGGGCAGATGGATCGCGGGGTCGGGGTCGCTCAGTCGTCGCCAATAGGCATCGAGCAGATCGCTGCGTTCGGCCAGCGGGATGAACTCGGCGAAGGCGCGCCAGGGTTCCGGGAACACGTTGACCATGCCGTAGAGGAACCAGTCGACTTCGCTCTTGCGGCACAGAAAGATCCCGCGCAAGGCGAGCGCGCGGCAGCGGTCGGGGTGGGCGATCGCATAGGCGAGCGCGAGGGTCGATCCCCACGAGCCGCCGAAGACGATCCACGAATCGATTCCGCGCGCCTGGCGCAGCGCCTCCATGTCAGCGACGAGGTGATGCGTGGTGTTGTCGGTCAGGTCGCCATGCGGCGTCGATCGCCCGGCACCGCGCTGGTCGAACACGATGATCCGGTAGAATCCGGGATCGAAGAACCGGCGATGGGCGGGCGTTGCGCCGGCACCCGGGCCGCCATGGAGGAAGACCACCGGCACGCCGCGCGGATTGCCCGATTCCTCCCAGTACATCTGATGCAGCGAGTCGAGGCGCAGCCGCCCCGCTGCATAGGGTTCGACCGGCGGGTAGAGATCGGTGCGCGAAACGGAGTCGGGTGCGGGCATGAGGTGAGAATTGCCGGGGCCGTTGCGCGCGTCAACCGTCCGCGCACGGCGGACCCGGCGTGCGGCGCGGGTCGCCGACGGGCTCGCCGCAAGCGCTCCCGAAGCGGCAGGGAGATATCGTGTTGATGTAGTAAAACTAGCTTTCTTGCATCGGATTGACGCCGGCGCGCCGTACCTTGTAGCATTGCTACAACCAAGACATGACGAGGGCGACGCCCGATGAACGCTTCCGCAACGCTGGCGACGGCATTGCCTGCCGGCCTGAAGCGACTGACGATGGCGGCGTTTCCGACGCCGCTCGAAGCGGCGCATCGGCTCGGCGAGGCGCTCGGGCTCGGCCTCTACGTCAAGCGCGAGGATTGTTCGGGCTACGGGCTTGGCGGCAACAAGCTGCGCAAGCTCGACTTCATCATGGCGGACGTGCTCGCGAAGGGACACGACGCGGTGATCACCACCGCGGGCGCGCAATCGAATTTCTGCCGCGCGCTGGCTGCGGCCTCGGCCAAGCTCGGCCTCGCCTGCGGCCTGTTGTTGCGCGGCAGCGGCGCGGACGCGGTGCAGGGCAACCTGCTGCTCGACCAGGTGTTCGGCGCGACCGTCCGTTTCACCGACGTGACCGATCCGTGGGATCCGCGGGTCAAGACTGAGTTGACGGCGCTCGCCGAGGTTCTGCGCGCGCAGGGGCGCAATCCCGCAGTCGTTCATCTGCCCGGCGCCACGGCGTCGCTGGCCGCGGCCGCATGGGTGACCGGGGCGGAGGAACTCGACGCCCAGTGGCGCGCGGCGGGAATCGATCCTGCAGCGCTCTACGTCGCGGTCGGCTCCGGGCTGACGATGGCAGGGCTGGCGCTCGGGCTGAAGCGCGCCGGCCGGCGCTGCCGCGTCGTCGGCATCAGCGTCCAGCAGCCGCGCGAGCGCATCGTGCCGTGGATCGTCGAGACCGCGGCAGGCGCAGCGCGTCTTGCCGGGATCGAAACGGTCCTGACGGCGGGCGATTTCGATCTCGACGATTCCCATCGCGGCCCCGCCTATGGGGTGCCCAGCGATGCCTCGCTCGAGGCGCTTGCAATGGCCGGGCGACACGAAGGGCTGATCCTCGATCCGGTGTATACTGGCAAGGCGATGGCGGGGCTGATCGCGCATGCGCGCGCCGGAGCCATTGCCCGCGGCGAGACCGTCGCCTTCCTGCATTCCGGCGGCACGCCCGGCCTGTTCGTCCACTCCGATTTGGTGGCCCGGAGCATGACATGACTGCGTCCGCGTCGCGCCTGCGTGCCGACATCGACTTCGATCGGCCCGGCAAGCAGCGCGGTTTCCTCAATCTGTCGCATTCGGTTCACCGCTCGGCCTATGGACTGATCCGCATTCCGATCGCCTGCATCGCCAACGGCAGCGGGCCGACCGTGCTGCTGACCGCCGGCAATCACGGCGACGAGTACGAAGGTCAGCTTGCGGTGCTCAAGTTCCTCGACGCGGTCGAGCCCGACCAGATCGCCGGCCGCCTCATCGTCATCCCTTCGCTCAACTATCCGGCGGCGATGGCCGGGACGCGAACTTCGCCGCTCGACGACGGCAACCTCAATCGCGCATTCCCGGGTGCACGCGACGGCACGCCGACGCAGATGATCGCGCACTATGTCGAGCGCGAGCTGCTGCCGATGGTGCAGATCGGCCTCGACATGCATTCCGGCGGATCGTCGCTCGAATACGTGCCGGCATCGCTTTCGCGCTGGCCCGACGATCCGCGGCAGCGCGAACAGCTTCTCGCCCTCCACCGCATCTTCGGGGCGGAGGTCGCGCTGATCGCCGAAACCGCACAGGACGACCGCACCCTGTCGGCGGCGGGCCTGCGCAGCGGCGGCCTGCATTTTGCCTGCGAGATCGGCGGCGGCGGTACGGTGACGGCGAGGAGCCTCGCGGTCGCCGAACGCGGCCTGCGCAATTTCCTTGCCCATGTCGGCGTGCTCGCGGGCGTGACGCCTGCAGCGGTGGCGCCAGCGCGGCAGATGGTGATCGGCGGCCCCGACTACTACGTGTATGCGCCTTCGCGCGGCCTGTTCGAGCCCGCATTCATGCTCGGCGACATCGTGAAGGCCGGCCAGACCGCCGGCTTCATTCATTTCCGCGATGAGCCCGACCGGCCGCCGCGCCGGCTGGAGTTCCGCCGCGACGGCAAGGTCGTGTGCCGGCGCGTGCCGGCACCGGTCGAGCCGGGCGATTGCATCTGTCAGCTTGCCAGCGACCGTCCCGGTTCGGGGTGACGGCGCGGACGAACGATCGAATCAAGGAACCAGGGAGAACGCGATGAAGACCACCGGACCCCGCTCGATCACGCGGCGCAGCCTGCTCGCCGGCGCTGCCGGCGCGCTTGCCGCGCCCATGGTATCGCCCTCGGCGTCGGCGCAGACGCCGACCAAGATCAACATCTTCGCGCACCGCGTCCACCGTACCGTTGCGGTCGGCACCCAGGGTGGCGACATCACCGCCGAATGGTCGCGGCGCACCGGCGTCGCCGTCGAGTGGACGACCTTCGACACCGGCCCGCTGCAGGAACGCCTGTTCCGCGAGGCCAGCCTCAGCGAAACCTCGGTCGATATCGGCTTCGTCCTCAACACCCAGGCGGTGCCGCGCACCGCCAACCTCTTCGAGCCGCTCGAGGCGCTGATGCGCGCCGAGCCGGTGGAGGACGTGCCCGACATCTTTCCGGGCATGATCCAGGGACTCACCATCGGCGGCCAGCTCTACGGCCTGCCGTTCCGCCATTCGTCGTCGGGCATGCACTACAACACGGAGCTGTTCGCCGAGCGCGGCATCAGCGGGCCGCCGCGCACGATCGAGGAGTTCGCGGAGGTCGCCAAGCGGATGAGCTACACGCGCGCCAACGGCACGCCGGTGGTCGGCCTCGTGCTCGACGGCGTGAACTATCCCAACGTCATCGACATCGCGCGCGCCTGGGACGGCGAGTACATCACGCCCGACATGCGCGTCGTTGCCAACCAGGCGCCGATGGTGCGCGCGGTCACGCTGCTGCGCGAACTGTTCGTCGCCGGCGCCTTCCCGCGCAATTTCTCGACGATCCGCACCGAGGACGTGAACACGTGGATGCAGACCGGCCGCGGCGCGATGGGCATCAGCGGCATGGGCCGCAACCGCATCTTCAACGATCCGCAGGCCTCGCAGTTCGCGGGCAAGATCACGACGACGACCATTCCGGTGTCGCGCGAGTTGCAGGGGCGCTTCGAAGTGGCGCCGGCGAAGGTCGAGTTCTGGGGCATGGCGATCCCGCGGACCTCGCGCAACAAGCAGCTTGCCTGGAGCCTGATGCGCGAAATGACGAGCAAGGCCAACACGCTCAAGGCGGCGCTCAACGGCAACGGGCCGGTGCGCAATTCGACCTACGATGACCCGCGCGTCCGGGCGGCGCTGCCCTACGCCGAGGACGAACGCAAGGTGCTGCGCGTCGCGCGCGTGCCGATGCCCGCCTTCGACGAGGCGCAGCGCGCGGCCGACTTCTTCCGCGAGGAGGCGGAGTCCGCGGTGCTGGGCATGAAGACTCCGCAGAAGGCGATGGACGACCTGACGGCGCGCGTGCGCCGGCTGCTCGGACAGAACTGACCGGGTCAGGGCGGCGCGACGCCGCTCCGCGGCGTGTTGAACATGAAGATCACCGTCGCGGCGGCGAGCACCAGCGCCGCCGCGGCGAGTCCGCCGGGATAGCCGAGCCCGAGGCGGTCGATCACGAAGCCGACCGCCATCGGGCCGGTGACGATGCCGAGGTCGGTCATCGTGCGCATGAATCCCATCGCAGCGCCGAGTTGCCCCGGCCGGGCGGAATCGGCCGTGATGGCGGAAAGCGTCGGAACCGCGAGCCCGCTGGTGGCGCCGAGCAGAATTCCGACGACCCACAGAACCGGTACCGAGTGCACGCCTGCGAGCAGCGCGAGCGAGACGATCGTCGCCAGATTGGCTGCGATCACGATGGCGCGACGTCCAACGCGCTGGGCGGCGCGCGACGACAGCGGCAGGACGACGAAGCTCGCGACCGCGCCCAGCGTCAGCAGCACGCCGATCGACTGGAGACTCATGCCGAGCGACTCTCGCGCGATGAGCGGCATCACCACCCAGTTGGCGGCGACGCGCGCGAAGAAAGCGCCATAGGTGACGGCTCCGAGCGCGAGCGCGCCGTCGGGCATCCTGGCCCGGCCGGCGCCGGCCGAACCCGCGTTCCGCGCTGGCCGCGCGGTGCCGATGGCGCGGCTGTAGCTCATCAGCGCGAGCGCGGCGACGACCATCGCGCCCTGCAGCAGGAACACCGCCGCAAAGCCGCCGGCGCCGACCGCGAAGCCGCCCAGCGCGGGACCGATCGAGATGCCGGCGAGCTGCGCGCTCTGATAGGCCGCCATGTCGCGCATGCGCGTCTCCGCCGTGCCCAGATCGGCGACCGCTGCCAGCGCGGCGGTGACGAAGGCCGAGGTGCCGGCGCCCTGGGCGAACAGGCACGCCAGCAGCAGCGGGATCTGCGTCGTCGCCGCGGCGCCGAACGAGCCGATCGTCAGCAGGACCAGCCCACCGAGCATGACCGCGCGGCGGCCGAATCGCTCGGACGCGATGCCCGCGGGCAGGTTGACCGCGAGCCGCGCTCCGCCGAAGGTGCCGAGCATCACCCCGACCATGCTGGGGCCCGCACCGAGCGACTGCACGTAGACGGCGAGGATGGAGAACACCATGCCCATGCCGATCAGCAGGCAGAACACCACCCCGAGAAGCGGCGCGAGC
>JAEUKZ010000153.1 GCA_016793045.1 Alphaproteobacteria bacterium | reverse complement strand
CACGGCGACGCCCTGCGCGACAACTACGCGGACAACAACTCGATCATTGTGCGCGGCGCCGCCAACATCGCCGACATCCGCGGACTGCGCGGCAAGCGGATCGGCCTGCCGCGCGGCACCGGCGCGGAGGGCTATCTCCTCGGCATCCTGTCGCAGAACGGCATGAGCCCGAGCGACGTCACGCTGATCAACATCGGGCCGCCCAATCTCGTGACCGGCCTGCGCCAGGGCGACGTCGACGCCATCGCGATGTGGGAGCCGGTGGCGAGCGCGGCCGAGCTGCGCGTGCCCGGCGCGAGCCGCCTGCTCGCCGGCGGCTGCAACAGCTGCTACGACCCGGGAACCGTCCTCACCGCCCGCTCGGTGATCGCGCAGAACGCCGAGGCGCTGCGGCGGTTCTGGCTCGCCTTCGCCGAATCGGAGCAATGGGTCCGCCAGAACTTCGACGCCGCGGCCGAAATCAACATGCGCTGGATCCAGGGTGTCGATCTCGACATCATGAAGTCGGCGATCCGCCGCTCGCGCTACGATCCGCGCGTGTCGCGGCTGACCGGCGCCACCTACAACGCGCGGACGATCCCTGCCCTGCTCGCCGACCGCCGGCTGCCGCGCACGGTCGATGCGAACACGGCGATCGATCCGCAGTTCTATCTCCACGCCCAGCGGACGGCGCCGCAGTTCTTCGCGGACCTGCCGCCGATCCCCGAAGCGCAACGCTTCCAGTGACCGGCGGTTCCGGCGGCGCGCCCGCTTCGGCAGGCGCGCCGCCCCCTCCGTCCGGCGCGGGCAAGATCGCGATCCGCGATCTTCGCCTCGAGTACTACAGCGAGGAGCGCCGCGCGAGCCACGTCGCCGTCGACGCGCTGTCGCTCGACATCTTCGCGAACGAGTTCCTCTGCATCGTCGGCCCGTCGGGCTGCGGCAAGTCGACGCTGATCGCGGCGATCGCCGGCTTCCTCAAGCCGCGGTCGGGAACGCTCACGCTCGACGGCAGGGCGATCGAGAAGCCCGGCGCCGATCGCGGCGTGGTGTTCCAGGAGTACGCGCTGCTGCCGTGGAAGCGCGTCATCGACAATGTCGCGCTCGGGCTCAAGCTGCGCGGCATGGCGCGCGAGGAGCGCAACCGCATCGCGCGCCGCTATCTCGAGATCACCAACCTCGCCGACGCGGCGCAGAAGTTCCCGCACGAGCTGTCCGGCGGCATGAAGCAGCGGGCCGCGGTCGCGCGCACGCTGGCCAACGAGCCCGAAGTCATGCTGATGGACGAGCCCTTCGCCGCGGTCGACGCGCAGACGCGCATGACCTTGCAGGAGGAGCTGCTGCGCATCTGGGAGAATGCCCGCACCACGGTCGTCTTCGTGACCCACAGCGTCGAGGAGGCGGTGTTCCTCGGCACCCGCGTCGTGGTGCTCACGCCCGGGCCCGGCCGCGTCCAGGCGACGCTCGACGTGCCGATCGCGCGCGAGCGGCGCAACTGGCGGACCATCAACGCCGACGCGGAGTTCGTCGCCATCCGCGACCGGGTTCTGGACCTCGTGCGCAACCGCAGATCGGCCGCGTGACATGCTGGCGGCGCTGCGCAACTCCGGCCTGATGCGGCCGATCGTCGTCACCGCCCTGCTCGTCGCGGTCTATCTGGGCTACCAGGCCTGGCTGTCGCGCATCGGCGAGCGGGTCCTGCCCGAAAGCGCCCTCGCGGGTGCCGCCCCGCGCGTCGACCTGCAGGTGCAGCTCGCGATCGAGCCCGAACAGTTCCACATGACGCGCCTGCAGGCGCTCGGCCGCGTCATGGAGGTGCGCGAGCGCGTCGCCTTCATCGCCGACGTCGACAAGGCCGACGCCCGCGCCTTCGCGCGCGCCTACTGGATCGAGCGGATCGAGCCATGGCGCCGGCCGTAGCCGCCGCTCCCGATGCCGGGCAGCGGCGCGCCTGGAGGCCGGGCCGCGCCGCCAAGGGCGCGCTCGGCATCCTCGCGTTCCTCGCGCTGTGGCAGATCTCGGTCCCGCTCGTCGGGCTCGAGCCGTATTTCTATCCCGGGCCGGTCGACGTCTGGGCTGCCTTCCTCACGTTGATGGAGAAGGGCATCCTGCCCGACTATCTGCTGGCTTCGCTGGGCCGCTACACGGCCGGCGTGGCGATCGGCGCAACCCTCGGCGTCGCGCTCGGCCTGACGATCGGCCTGTCGCGCTTCGCCGACCGCCTGCTGGCGCCGATCATCAGCTTCATGTTCGCGATCGTCGAGGTGGCGTGGATCCCGATCTTCGTCATCTGGTTCGGCTACGGCCTCAAGACGATCCTGATCGCGCTGTCCTACGTCGTCTTCTTTCCGGTGCTGTACAACACGCTGGTCGGCATCCGCGCGGTCCCGCCGGTGCTCGTCAATGCCGTGCGGTCGCTGGGCGCGACACGCCGCCAGCTGGTGACCGAGGTCATCCTGCCTGCGGCGCTGCCCAACATCATCACCGGGTTCCGGGTCGGCGCCGGCTTCGCCTTTCGCGGCCTCGTGTTCGCGGAGATCATCGCGGCGACGTCGGGCATCGGCTACCTGATCTTCCAGGGCGCCCAGAACCAGCAGACCGCGCGCACCGT
>JAEUKZ010000138.1 GCA_016793045.1 Alphaproteobacteria bacterium | reverse complement strand
TGCCGACCTCACTCGACGACGTCGGCCTCAGCACCGCCACCAAGAACACCTTCCCCAACGGCTGCCATGTCTGCGAGCTCGAGATCGACGAGGAGACAGGCGCGACCGAGATCTGCCGCTACTCGATCGTCGACGACTACGGCAAGGTGGTGAACCCGCTGATCGTGCAGGGGCAGGTCCATGGCGGCGTCGCCCAGGCGATCGGCCAGGCGCTGATGGAGCACGCGCAGTTCGATCCGGAGAGCGGCCAGCTGCTGACCGGCTCGTTCATGGACTACGCGATGCCCCGCGCCTCAGACCTGCCGAACTTCGAGATCGAGTTCAACAACATCCCGTGCACGACCAACGTGATGGGCATCAAGGGCGTCGGCGAGGCGGGCTCGGTCGGCGCCCTCAATGCGATGATGAGCGCGATCGGCGACGCGCTGTCGCCGCTCGGCATCCATCACGTCGACATGCCGGCGACGCCGTTCCGCCTGTGGCAGGCGATCACCGCGGCGAAGGCCAAGGGACGGTAGGGCGCCGACCGTCACGATTCGGTCATCGCGCCAAGCCACGCTCATTGCAATTGGCCGGCGGCTTGCCCATCTAGTATGGGCCGGCCGTCCGGCCGGTTGCGGAGCAAGGAGGCCACGCCCATGACCCCCGATGAACGTCAGATGATAGCCGGTCTGTTCGACCGGCTGCGCCAGAACGCGCAGCCCGATCGCGACCGCGAGGCCGAGGCCCTGATCCGCGAATCCGTCGGGCGCGATCCGGCCGCGACCTATTCGCTCGTGCAGCTCGCGCTGGTCCAGGAGCACACGCTGCGCATGGCCGAGGAGCGCATCCGCCAGCTCGAACAGGCGGCGCCCGCGCAGCAGCCGGCACCGCAGCGCAGCTTCCTGAGCGGTCTGCTGCCCAATGCCGGGCGCGGCAGCGCGCCGGCGAGCGCGCCGCGCGCGGGCTTCGGCCCCGCCGGTGCGGCGATGCCGCAGGGCCCGTTCGGCGCGGCGCAGCAGGGCGCGTTTGGCGCGCAGGCGGCGCCGCGGGGCGGCAATTTCCTGCGCACCGCGCTCGCGACCGCGGCCGGCGTCGCCGGCGGCGCGCTGCTCTTCGAGAGCATGCGCGGCTTCTTCGGCGGCGGTGCCGGCGGCCAGGCCCAGGCGGCGACGCCGCCGTCCGCCGGGGCGGATCCCGCCGCAGCGGAACCCGCGACCGCGGGGCCGTGGGGCGCCCAGCACGGCGGCGCCGCACCGGCCGCCGATCCGTGGAATTCGGCCAACGATCCGGCGCCGCCCGATCCCGGCCAGGACTACGCGGATGCCGGGCCGGATGATGCCGGCTACGACGACGGCGGATCCGGCGGCGACTGGTCCGAAACCTGACCCGCCGTCACGACGCGAATCGATGCCCCGCCAGCCCGGCGGGGCATCTGCTTTCAGGGGGTCAGCGTCCGACGCGCGGAGTCTGCGCCGGGACGGTGAACTGCAGGGCGACGCGCATCACCAGCGTGTCGCCGTGGACCTCGAGCGACTTCTGCGCCTTGCGCGGGAGCGGAATCTTGACCAGCTGGCAATAGCGGATCAGCGCCGCCGCGACCTGCTCGGGACGGAACGACAACTCGTCGACGGCGGTCCCGCCGCCGCGCACCGCCCGAATCGTGATCATCGGGCCGTCGCCTGTGCGCAGGTCGACGCCGTGGATGACGGCATGCGCGAGCCAGCCTCCCATCGCCTTGTCGACAGTGATGATGGCGTCCGTCAGCGTTTTCTTGGGAAACGTGAGCAGGCGGACTTCGCCGACAGGCAGGGCGATCGACATGCTTGCCTCGGGTTCCTTCGAATAGTGGTCGAGTCATGCCATGATCGACACGGTCAGGCGACAGCATTCTCCGGTTGTCCGGCCCGCGCCCCCACGATCGCGCGCAAGGCGGCAGCAGCGCGCCGGAACTCGTCCTCCGCCACGGCGACCTGGGCGAGCGTGGCGGCGCCGATCTCGCCCGCCGGTGACGTCTCGATCGCCGCCGCGATTCCCGCAAGCCGGACGGCGCCGAACTGCATCGCGAGCCCCTTGACCGTGTGGGCGGCGCGCCGCAGGTCGCCCGCGCTGCGCGCCGCGGCGAGCGCGCGCATCTCGGCGAAGCGCTGCGGCTGGCGCTCGATGAACATCTCGACGAGGCGCAAGACGTCCGCCTCCGGCAGGTCGGCGAAGTTGCGCTCGATCGCGCCGCGATCGATCGGCCCTTCGGTGCCGGCGACCGGCGCGGCGGAATCCGTCGCAGCCAGCGCGAGGTCCGCGCCCACATCCGCCGCGATCGCCGGGCGCACGCGCGACAAGGCGTTGCGCAGGATGTCGAGCGTGATCGGCTTGGCGACGTGGTCGGTCATGCCGGCGGCGCGGCACGCCTCGATGTCGTCGGTGAACGCGTTGGCGGTGACGGCGACGATCGGAATCCAGCGGTTGGGGCCGGGCTCGGCGCGGATGCGCGCGGTGGCCGACGGACCGTCGAGCCCGGGCATGCGCATGTCGAGCAGCATCACGTCGTAGGGCCGCGCCTGCGCCGCGAGGACCGCCTGCGAGCCGTCGCTGACCGCATCGACCTGGCAGCCGATCAGGTCGAGCATGCGCGCGGCCGCATAGCGGCTGGTGTCGTCGTCCTCCGCCAGCAGCACGCGCAGGCCGGCGAAGCGTCTGCCGGCCTCGCCGCCGGGCGACTCGTGCGCCGCCGGCGTGGCGAGCGCGAGCTCGACGGTGACGTGGAAGCGCGAGCCGATCCCCGGCGCGCTCGACACGCCGGCCGTGCCGCCCATCCGCTCGACGATTTCGCGCACGATGGCGAGGCCGAGCCCGCTGCCGCCATAGAGCCGGCCGACCGACGCGTCGGCCTGCGAGAACTTCCGGAACAGGCCCTGCGCGGCCTCGGGCGCGATGCCGATGCCGGTGTCGCTGACCTCGAAGGTCAGCCGCATGCGGCCGTCGCCCGCGGGTTCGCCGGACACGCGCGCGCAAACGCTGCCGCGCGCGGTGAACTTGACCGCATTGCCGATCAGATTGAGCACGATCTGGCGCAGCCGGGTCGGGTCGCCGCAGTACCAGCCCGCGACGCCGGGCGCGACATCGGTGCGCAGCTCGACGCCCTTGAGCCGCGCCTTGGCCGCGAAGGTCTGGGCGCAGCGCTCGACGAGCGGGCCGAGTTCGAACGGGACGGATTCGAGCTCGATCGCGCCGGCCTCGAGCTTCGTCATGTCGAGGATGTTGCCGATGACGTGCAGCAGCTGGTCGGCGGCACTGCGCGCGGTTTCGGCGTGCAGGCGCTGGTCGTCGGACAGCGCGCCCTGGCGCAGCAGGTCGATCATCGTCACCACGCCGTTGAGCGGCGTGCGGATCTCGTGGCTCATGTTGGCGAGGAAGTCGGTCTTGGCGCGGTTGGCCTGGTCGGCCCGGCGCCGCGCCTCCTCGAGTTCCGCCTCGCGGCGCTTGAGGTCGGTGATGTCGGTGCGGAAGCCGACGGTGCCGCCCGACGAGGTGCGCCGCTCGGTGATCATCAGCCAGCGCCCGTTGGCGAGCTTCTGCTCGATCGTTCCGCTCGGGTTGCGGTGGGCGGCGAGGCGCTGCGCCACCCACGCCTCCGGGTCGGCGAGCGCGAGCGGATCGCCGTAGGTCGAGCCGATACCGGCGCGGATGATGTCCTCGAAGGTCATGCCCTGCAGGAGCGGCAGCTCGCGCAGATACGGATAGACGTCGAGATAGCGCTCGTTGCAGAGCACCAGGCGGTCGTCGGCGTCGTAGAGGACGAAGGCCTCGCTGGTGTTCTCGATCGCGTCGCGCAGGATCGCCTCGGAGCGCGCGGAACGCTCTTGCGCGTCGATCAGCCGCTTCTCCGCTTCCTTCAGCTCGGTGACGTCGCGGAAGACCGAAACCGTGCCGCCTTCGGCGGTGCGCCGCTCGATCGTGTCGATCACGCGGCCGCTCGCGAGCGTCTGCACGAAGGACGCCCCCGGGGTGCGATGGCGCGCGATGCGCTCGGCGACCCAGGCGGCCCGTTCGGCGTCGCTGCGGCCCGGCAGGATGGCGCGCGCCGTCAGCGCGGCAATCTCCGCGAAACTCATGCCCGGCGCCAGGCGTTCGCGCAGGTACGTGAAGAACTGCTCGTAGCGGCTGTTCCAGCTCACCAGCAGGTCGTTCGCGTCGTAGAGCGCGAAGCCGTCCGACATGCTCTCGATGCCGTCGCGGAAGCGCGCCTCGCTCGCGCGCAGCGCGCTGTCCGAGGCGGCGACCGTCGCGGTCTGCCGCCACAGCAGCGCGGTGAAGAGCAGGATCAGCAGCGTCGCCGCGACTGCCGTGAAGAGATGTTCGGCGAGGACCCCGTCGGAGCGCGCGAGTATCTCGGCTTCGTCGCGGCGCACCGTGACGGCGAGCGGCGCGGCGTCGATGGTCTGATAGCGCACACGCTGCCGCGTGCCATCGGGGAGCCGCTGCTCGATCACCCCGTCCGGCGCCTCGGCGAGGGCCCGCATCAGCGTGGCGTCGGCCGGATCGCCGCCGAAATGTCTCGTGCCGTCGCGCGCGACGCGCAGGCGTTCGGTTCCGTCGAGGCCCACGACCGACACGTCCATGCGCTCGCGCGCTTCGAGCACGCGATAGAACCGGCTGAGCGCGAGCGGGTCGATCGAGACGACGACGACGCCGAGGAAGCGGCCGTCGTCGCCGGTGATGCGGCGCGTGAACTGCAGCGTCGGCTGGCCGGAGACGCGGCCGATGACCGGCTTGCTCACGAACAGCCCGGACGCCTGGCGGTCGCGATGGACGGTGAAGTGTTCGCGATCGCCGAGATAGACCCGCCCGCCCGCCGTGGCGCCGGACGTCGCCACCATGTAGCCGTCGGCGCCGATGACCGAGATCAGGACGAATTGCGGGTCGTCGCGCAGTACGGTGCGGCGCAGCCGCGCGAGGTCGAGCGCGTAGCCTTCCTCGAGGTACTGGTCGCGCACGAGCAGGACCGCCTGGTCGATCTGCGCGATCGCTCTGCCGAGCACCTCGCCGAGGATGTCGACCTGGTTGGAGAGCTGGGTTTCCGCCCGCTCGGCCTCGATCGTGCGGTGCTCCTCGATCTGGCCGAACGTCACGCCCCAGATCATCGCCATGAGGACGACGCCCAGAACCGCGATCGTGGTCCGCGTGCGCCGGACGTGGCCGTCCCCGAGCGTCCTGCCGAGCCGGCGGATCATGGCGCCGCGCCGGGCAGCGGCGGCACGCCTGCCGCATCGGTGGGGGCGTCGCGGACCGGGATTCGTGCCATGGGGCGGGCCTCTCGCGGGAGGGTTCGCTCGGGTCTGCGCGGTCTTGATCCCGCGAGAGACTCCGATGGGTCAGTCACTTATAGAATTAATCAGCGGCATGTAAATGCGCGGTTAACCGCGAGCCGCGGTGCAATTTGTACGAGAATTACCGGAAATGCCCGGTTGTGCCGGTACCGTTGCGGCGGCAACGGGCTTGTCAGGCGCGGCGCTTCGCGATTGAGTGGCGCGGGGCAAACGATCGCGACGTCCGGCCCGGCGGTCGAACAAAACTGGAGGAATCCGCGTCTTGACCACCCACACCTGGGACCGTGTCCCGGCAATCGTCAGCTTTCCCAATCCCAGCAAGTACACCGAGTCCTACGGCTTCGCCGGGACCTCGGGCCTCGTCCATCTCGAGGGCCAGTACCTGATCCCCGCAGGCAAGGCGTCGAAGACGCTGTTCCTGTTCATGCACCCGACGACGACGCTGCAGCTCCTGCCGATGCCGACGTCGCTCGCCGCGGCAGGGCTGCACGTGCTGTGCGCCGCCAGCCGCTACCCGAAGAACGACGCCGGCCTGATCATGGAGAACGTCGCGGTCGACATGGGGGCGTGGATCCGCGACGCGCGCGAGAAGCGCGGCTACGAGAAGGTCGTGCTCGTCGGCTGGTCGGGCGGCGGCTCGCTGTCGCTGTTCTATCAGGCGCAGGCGGAGCACCCGACGATCACCGCGACGCCCGCGGGAGATCCGATCGACCTCGCGGCGGCGAAGCTGCTTCCCGCGGACGGCATCATCTTCATCGCGGCGCACCTGTCGCGCGCGCAGACCCTGACGGAATGGATCGACCCCTCGGTGCTCGACGAGGCCGACCCCGACCGGCGCGACCGCGAGCTCGATATCTACGCCGCCGGCTGCCCGAACGCGCCGCCCTTCACGCCGGACTTCATCGCCCGCTTCCGCGCCGCGCAGATCGCGCGCAACCGCAAGATCACCGCGTGGTGCCAGGACTGGCTCGAGACGCTGCGCAAGCGCGGCGGCAGCGAGATCGAACGCGCCTTCGTCGTCCACCGCACGATGTGCGACGTCCGCTGGATCGACCCGACCGTCGATCCCAACGGCCGCAAGCCGAACTGGTGCTTCCTCGGCGATCCGCGGACGGTCAACGTGGCGCCGGTCGGCCTTGCGCGCTATTCCTCACTGCGGTCCTGGCTCAGCCAGTGGAGCTACGACCTGTCGAACGCCAACGGCCCGAAGAACGCGGCGCTGGTCAAGCGCGTCCCGGTTCTGCAGATCGAGAACCTGATGGACGATGCGGTGCCGCGCACCCACAACCCGATCATCCGCGCCGCGCTCGCCACGCCGGACAAGGAGTATGTCGGCATCGAAGGGGCGAACCACTACTACCGCGACCAGCCCGACCTGCTGCGTCACTGCATCGCCGCGGTCCTCGACTGGAGCCGGCGCAAGAACCTGCTCGCGGGCTAGGGCAGGGCGGCGCGTTCGAGCCTAGATCCCGAAGTCGAACGTGAAGCGCTTGCCGTTGAGGTAGCCCCGGCCGTGTCCGCTGACGCCGGTCGAATAGAAGTCGAACGGCCCGCTGCGCCCGTCCGAGCAGGTGAAATTGCCGCGGCCGTAGTTGTCCCAGATGTAGGCGAAGCGGCCGGTGCAGGTGGTGCCGGTGCTCGAGCGGATCTGCAGCGAGCCGGCGCCGCTCATCCGGCCGGTGGCCGTGCCCGAGAATACCTCGTCGGTCCCTTCGACGTTGCCGCGAACCGGCAAGGTCAGGCATCCTGCGAGCAGAAGCGATGCGGCGAGCGCAGGCAGCGGACGCGACAAACGGCACCCTCCCCAAGGTGAATATTCGATAGCGCAGGACGATGGGATTTACAACTGGTAAAATGGCGATCGGCACGTTCGCGAAGCCGCGACCGGCCTCCGCCATGGTCTGACGGGGACATGGACCGCTATTCCGGCTTTCGCCTGTTCGCCGAGGCGCTGAGAGGCCATCTCGGCTGGGGGCCGGCCTGGCGCGATGCCGCGCCCAAGCCCGCCTACGAGGTCGTCATCGTCGGCGGCGGCGGCCACGGGCTGGCGACGGCGTGGCACCTGGCGACGACGCACGGCATCACCGACGTCGCCATACTCGAGCGCGGCGTGATCGGCCTCGGCAATGTCGGCCGCAACACGACGCTCGTGCGGTCGAACTACTTCCTGCCGGAGAACCAGCGGTTCTACGAAGCCTCGCTGAAGCTGTGGGAACGCTTCGAGCAGGACGTCAACTTCAACGCGATGGTGAGCCAGCGCGGCACCCTCAACCTGTTCCACAGCGACGCGCAGCGCGACTTCTTCGCGCGGCGCGCCAACATGATGCGGCTCGAGGGCGCCGACAACGAGTTCCTCGACAAGGCGGCGGTGCTGCGCCTCGTCCCGATGATCGACGCCGACAACGGCCGCTACCCGGTGCTCGGCGGCTTCCTGCAGCGCCGCGGCGGCACGGTGCGCCACGACGCCGTCGCCTGGGGCTATGCCCGCGCCGCGAGCGCGCGCGGCGTCGACATCGTCCAGCACTGCGAGGTCACGGGCGTGCTGCGCGAAGCCGGCCGCGTCGCCGGCGTCGAGACCACGCGCGGTACCATCCGCGCGCGCAAGGTCGTGTTCGCGGTCGCCGGCCATTCCTCGCACCTCGCGGCGATGGCGGGCTTCCGCCTGCCGCTCGAGACCCACGTCCTCCAGGCCTTCGTCACCGAAGGCGTCAAGCCCCTGCTCGACGTGGTGATGACCTATGGCGGCGGGCATTTCTACGTCAGCCAGTCGGACAAGGGCGGGCTCGTCTTCGGCGGCGCGACCGACGGCCACAACACCTACGCCCAGCGCGGCCATCTGCCCGTGGTGGAGGAGGTGCTGTCGGCGGGGGCGACGCTGATCCCGTCGGTCAAGCGGCTGCGCGTGCTGCGCCAGTGGGGCGGCGTGATGGACATGACCATGGACGGCAGCCCGATCGTCTCGGCGACGCCGGTCGAGAACCTCTACATCAACGGCGGCTGGTGCTATGGCGGCTTCAAGGCGATCCCGGCGGGCGGGATGATCACCGCGCACCTCGTCGCGACGGGAAAGCCGCACCCGGTCGGCATCCATTTCGGCCTCGAGCGCTTCCGCGCCGGTCGCACGCTCGACGAGCGCGGCGCCGGACCCTATCCCTGGGCGCACTGAAGATGCTGCGAATCGCCTGTCCCTGGTGCGGCGCGCGCGACGAGGCGGAGTTCCGCTACCGCGGCGACGCCGGCGTGCAGCGCCCGGCGCCCGATGCCGGCCTCGACGCGTTCTATGCGTATGTCTTCGAGCGCGACAATCCGAAGGGCTGGCATCGCGAGTGGTGGCAGCACGTCCACGGCTGCCGGCGATTCATCAAGGTCGTGCGCCACACGGTGACGCACGAGATCGCGGCGGTCGGCCGGCCCGAGGACGACCTGGCGGTGCCGGAATGAGCGGCTTCCGTCTTCCCGCCGGCGGCCGCATCGACCGCGCGCGCGTGCTGCCGTTCGATTTCGACGGCCGGCGCTATCAGGGCTTCGCCGGCGACACGCTCGCCTCGGCGCTGCTCGCCGGCGGCGTGACGCTGGTCGGCCGCAGCTTCAAGTATCACCGGCCGCGCGGGATCGTCACGGCGGGACCGGAGGAGCCCAACGCGCTGGTCGAGCTGCGTGCCGGCGCGCGGCGCGAGCCCAACACCCCGGCGACGACGGTCGAGCTCTACGCCGGCCTCGAAGCCGCGAGCCAGAACCGCTGGCCGTCGCTCGATGTCGACGTGCTGGCGCTCAACGGGATGTTCGCGCGTTTCCTGCCGGCGGGGTTCTACTACAAGACCTTCATGTGGCCGGCATCGTTCTGGGAGCGGGTCTACGAGCCCGCGATCCGCCGCGCCGCCGGCCTCGGCCGCGCCGCCGACGGCGACGATCCCGACCGCTACGACCACGTCCACGACCATTGCGACGTGCTGGTCGTCGGCTCCGGCGCCGCCGGCCTCGCCGCCGCGCGCGTCGCCGTGGCGGCGGGCGCGCGCGTGATCCTCGCGGAGCAGGACAGCGAGCCGGGAGGCGGCCTTCTCGTCGAGCCGCGGCTCGAAACCTACCGCCGCGCCGCCGTGGCAGCGCTCGACGGCAGGGCGCAGCTCCTCACCCGCACGGCGGTCGTCGGTGCCTACGATCACGGCGTGTTCGCGGCGGTCGAGCGCGTCGCCGACGGCGTCGCGGTGCCGGCGGCGCACCAGCCGCGCCAGCGGCTCCACGTCATCCGCGCGCGCGCCGCGATCTTCGCGACCGGCGCCACCGACCGGCTGATCGCATTTCCCGACAACGACCGGCCCGGCGTCATGCTCGCAAACGCGGCCCGCGCCTATCTCGCACGCTGGGGCGTCGCGGTCGGCCGGCGGGTCGCATTGTTCGCGAACAACGACGAGGCCTATGCGGCGGCATCGGATCTTGCCGCCGCCGGCGTCGAGATCGCCGTCATCGTCGATCCGCGCGCCGAGAGCGAGGCCGGCGCCGCCGCGCGTGACGCCGGGCTCGACGTGCGCTTCGGCCACGAAGTTGCGGGCGTATCCGGCGGGCGCGGCGGGCTCACCGCGATCAAGATCAGGCGCCGCGGGGACAGCGCCGTCGCCGCCGTCTCCGCCGACTCGCTGCTCGTCTCCGGCGGCCAGACGCCGCTGGTTGCGCTCGCCAGCCAGGCGCGCGCGAAGCTGCGCTGGGACGCGACGATCGCCGCCTTCGTGCCCGGCGCCGAAACCGACCGCATCCGCTCGGCCGGCGCGGCGCGCGGCGTCTTCGGCCTGCGCGAGGCCGCCGCCGACGGCGCCGCGGCAGCGCGCGGCGTGATGGCGGCGCTCGGGCTCGCGTGCGACGTCGTGCCGCCGCCGCCCGACGTCAAGCCCGACGCGCGCAGCGCGCCGGCACCGCTGTGGGAGGTGCGGGCGCCCGGCAAGGCCTTCGTCGATCTCCAGCACGACGTCACGGCGGACGACGTGCGGCTCGCGCATCGCGAGGGCTACGGCCACGTCGAACATGCCAAGCGCTACACGACGCTCGGCATGGCGACCGACCAGGGCCGCATCGGCGGTCTCGTCGGCGCCGCGGTCCTCGCCGAAGCGCGCGGCCAGGAGGTCGCCGATGTCGGCCTGCCGACGTTCCGGCCCTATGCCGTGCCGGTGGCGTGGGGCGCGCTCGCCGGCGCGGATGTCGGCGCGCATTTCAAGCCCGAGCGGCTGCTGCCGCTGCACGACTGGCACAAGCGCAATGGCGCG
>JAEUKZ010000104.1 GCA_016793045.1 Alphaproteobacteria bacterium | reverse complement strand
CCTCGCGCGCCGCATCCTCCAGTTCGACGATCCGGCGACGCCCTATCTCTCGCGCCCGCGCCCGCAATGGCTCGACCACGAAGGCGACTACGACCACCTCGCCCGCGTGCGCGAATGGCAGGCGGGGAGCGAGGGGTGATGGCGAGATCGGTCCATCGGCCCAACCCTCACCCCACCCTCTCCCGCAAGCGGGAGAGGGGGCCGGAAATGAAGCGTTCTGCTTCTGTCCCCCTCTCCCGCTTGCGGGAGAGGGTTGGGGTGAGGGTGCCTCCGCGAGCGCGGTGCTGGCCGCCATGACGCCGCGCGAAGCCCAGACCGGCGCGCAGCTCGCCGCACTCGATCCCGCCACCTCGGCGTGGGTCGGCGCCAATGCCGGGTCGGGCAAGACCTGGGTGCTCGCCTCGCGGGTGCTGCGGCTGCTGCTCAACAATACCAAGCCGCACCGCATCCTCTGCCTCACCTTCACCAAGACCGCGGCGGCCGAGATGGCCAACCGCATCCTCGACGAGCTGGCGCGATGGAGTGCCGCCGGCGACGTCGAGCTGCGCAAGGCGCTGACCGAGCGCGGCTACACCCCCGACGGACCCGGCGCGCTCGCGCGCGCGCGCGGCCTGTTCGCGCGCACGCTCGATGCGCCGGGGGGACTGCAGATCCAGACCATCCATGCCTTCTGCGAATCGCTGCTCAAGCGCTTCCCGCTCGAAGCCGGCGTGCCGCCGCATTTCGCGGTCGCCGACGACATCACCCAGGCCGAGCTGCTGGCGGAAACGCGCGACCGTCTTCTGCGCGCGGCCGCGCGCGACGCCGCGCTCGCCGGCGTGCTGGCGACCATCGCGGCGGCGACGAGCGAGCAGGGCTTCGACGCGCTCGCCGACGAGGCGATCCTGCGCCGCCGCCGGCTCGCGGCGCTGGCCGGCGCCGACGACGGCGCGCTCGCCCGCGCCCTCGGCATCGACGCCGACGAGACGGAGGACAAGCTCGCGCGCGACTTCGCCGCCGCGGCGCCGCTGAAGGATCTCGCGCGCGCGGCCAACGCGCTCGCCAAGGGCGGCAAGAGCGACCTCGCCCGCGCCGCGCTGTTGACCGCGCTGACGAAAGCGCGCGATCCGTGGACGCGCATCGACGACCTGTGGTGGCCGGCCTTCCTCACCGCGGCCGGCGAGCCGCGCAAGGCGCTCGCCGCCAAGGCGGCGCAGAAGGCCGATCCGCAGGCCGAGGCGATCCTGCGCGACGAGCAGGCGCGGCTCGTCGATTTCCTCGCGCGGCGCGACGCGGTGCGGCTGCTGCGCGGATCGGCGGCGTTCCTGACGCTCGCGCGCGCGCTCGACGCGCTCTACGCCCAGGTCAAGCGCGAGCGCGGCCTGCTCGACTACGACGACCTCATCCTCGGCGCGCGCGCCTTGCTGGCCGGGCCCGACGCGGTGCCGTGGGTGCTCTACAAGCTCGACGGCGGCATCGACCACGTTCTCGTCGACGAGGCGCAGGACACCTCCGCCGAGCAATGGGACATCGTGCGCGCGCTCGCCGACGAGTTCTTCTCCGGCCGCGGGCGGCGCGAGAGCGGCGAGCGCACGATCTTCGCCGTCGGCGATCCCAAGCAGTCGATCTTCCGCTTCCAGGGCGCCGACCCGGCGCAGTTCGCGCGCCAGCGCGACCTGTTCGCGGCCCAGGTTCAAAGCGTCGGAGCACGATGGCGCTTGGTGCCGATCGAGACCTCGCGCCGCTCGGCGCCGGCGATCCTCGATTTCGTCGACCGTCTGTTCGCGCTTCCCGAGGCGCAGGACGGCGTCGTCGAGGCGGGCGCGCCGCTGCGCCACCGCGCCCACCGCGTCGAGGCGCATGGCACGATCGAGCTGTGGCCGCTGATCGCCGCCGCCGCGGACGACGGCGGCGTGCCGTGGGACGCGCCGCTCGACTATCTCGATGCGCGCAGCCCGCCCGCGCAACTCGCGGGCCGCATCGCGCAGACGATCAAGGGCTGGCTCGACCGCGGCGATATCCTCGAATCCGAAGGCCGGCCGATCGCGGCCGGCGACGTGCTGATCCTGGTGCGCCGGCGCGACGCCTTCTTCCACGCGATCGTGCGCGCGCTCAAGCAGGCGCGGATCCCCGTCGCCGGCGCCGACCGCCTGGTGCTCGCGGAGGAGATCGCGGTGATGGACCTGGTGGCGCTCGGCCGCTTCGCGCTGCTGCCGCAGGACGACCTGACGCTCGCCACCGTGCTCAAGGGGCCGCTCTTCGGACTCGATGAGGACCAGCTGTTCGACCTCTGCCACGGCCGCACGGACTGGCTGTGGCACACGCTGCGCCGGCGCGCCGGCGAGCGCGCCGAATGGCGCCGCGCGGCGGACGAGCTCACCGCGATCCTGGCGCGCGCCGATTTCGTCGGCCCGCATGACTTCTTCGCCGAGATCCTCGCCGCGCGCGGCGGGCGCGCGCGCATCCTGGCGCGGCTCGGGCCCGAGGCGGCGGAGCCGCTCGACGAGTTCCTTGCCCAGGCGCATGCCTTCGAGCAGCTCCACCCGCCGGCGCTCGAGGCCTTCCTGCACTGGTTCACCGCCGCCGGCGCCGAGATCAAGCGCGACCCCGAGCCGGCGCGCGAAGAGGTCCGGGTGATGACCGTGCACGGCGCCAAGGGGCTGGAGGCGCGCATCGTCATCATGCCCGACACGGTCGGCGTGCCCGATCATCTCCACGACCCGCCGGTGGTGTGGACGGCGCCGGAGGACGGCGGCGGCGCGACGCTGCCGCTGTGGCCGGGCGCCGGCGGCCGCGGCCATGCCGCCACGACGGCGGCGCGCGACGCCGAGCGCCGCGCCCAGCGCGCCGAATACCGCCGGCTGCTCTATGTCGCGGCGACGCGGCCGCGCGACCGCCTCTATGTCTGCGGCTGGTATCGCAGCCGGCCGCCGGCGCCGGAAAGCTGGTACCGGCTGATCGAGCGCGCCTTCGACGCGCTGCCCGGGGTGGCCACGGTTGCGCATGGCTGGGGCGAGGCGCGGCGCTTCGCGGGCGGCGAGGCTGCCCAGCCCGGCGAAGCCAAGCCGGCGGCGGCGTCCGCGGCCGTCTCGGTCCCGGACTGGGCGCGCCGGCCGGCCCCGGCCGAGCCGTCGCCGCCGCGTCCGCTGGCACCCTCGCGCCCACGCGACGCGGAGCCGGCGGCGACCAGCCCGCTTGCCGACGACGGGCGGCGCTTCCGCCGTGGCCGGCTGATCCACCGCCTGCTCCAGCTCCTGCCCGAGATCGCGCCGGCGCAGCGCGAAGCCGCCGCGGCACGGCTGCTCGCCGGCGAAAGCCTGACCGCGGCGGAGCGCGCCGAGATGGCCCGGACCGCGCTCGCCGTGCTCGCCGACCCCGCCGTCGCCGCCGCCTTCGGGCCGGACAGCCTCGCCGAGGCGCCGCTGGTCGGGCGCATCGGCGCGACGGTGATCGCCGGCCAGGTCGACCGCCTGGTCGTCGGCGCGGAGATCCTGGTCATCGACTACAAGACCAACCGGCCGCCGCCCGCGCGCGTCGAGGATGTGGCGCCGCTCTATCTCGGCCAGATGGCGGCCTATCGCGCCCTGCTCGCCGCGATCTATCCCGGCCGGCCGGTGCGCTGCTGCCTGCTGTGGACCGAGGGGCCGCGCCTGATGGAACTGCCCGGGGCGCTGCTCGATCGCCACCTAAGCCCAGCTTAAACCATTGATTAGTTTTGATGTTGAGCAATGCAACCGCTGCGGGGCGGGGCTGCGTCGCCGCGCGGCTTGACCGCCCCCCCTCCCGCTCCCTATTTGTTAACGAGGTCGCGGATGCGAATCCGCCCCCCAGACGAAGCAAGGGCGACGCCCGAAGGAGTTCCATGAGCAGCACGACCAAAGTCACCGATGACTCGTTCGAGAAGGACGTCATCAAGTCGGGCAGCCCCGTCCTGGTCGATTTCTGGGCGGAATGGTGCGGGCCCTGCAAGATGATCGCGCCGGCGCTCGACGAGCTCGCCAAGGACCTTGCGGGCAAGATGACGGTGGCCAAGATCAACATCGACGAGAACCCCGGCACCCCGACCAAGTACGGCGTGCGCGGCATCCCGACGTTGATGCTGTTCAAGAACGGCCAGGTCGCCGCCACCAAGGTCGGCTCGCTGCCCAAGAGCAAGCTCTACGAGTGGGTGCAGTCCGTGCTCTGATCGCCGAGATCGCAGCCTGGCCATCGCCCCCGTCCGGTCCGCCGGGCGGGGGTTTTCGTTTGCTGGCGCGGGGCCCTCGCCGCGGACGGAGCGCGACCTGCCCCATGGCCCTTGAGACGGCCGCCGCGCCTACGAATTCTCCCGCAGCACATAGCCCGCGAAATGCAGCGAGCCGGCGACGACGATGCGCGCCGGACCCGCGCCGGCTGCGAGTTCGGCCACCGCCGCCTCGACGCTCGGGGCCGCCGCGGCATCTTCGATGCCGGCATCGCGCGCCGCCTGCGCCACCGCCGCGGCGGGCAGCGCCAGCCGGTCGCCGGGAATGGTGATCGCGCGCAGGCGGCGGAGATGGGGTGCGACCTTGCGCAGGATGGTGAGCGGATCCTTGGTCGAGAGGATGCCGAACACCGCGTCGATCGGGCGGTCGGTCTTGGTCGCGAGCCAGTCCGCCAGCACCGCCGCCCCGCCTTCGTTGTGGCAGCCGTCGAGGATCAGCTCCCACCCCGCCGGCAGCAGGGCCGCGAGCGGCCCGCGCGTCAGGCGCTGCAGCCGCGCCGGCCATTCGGCGTTGCGCACGCCCGCGGCAAGATGCGCGGGCGTCAGGCCGAAGCCGGGCACCAGTTCGCTCACCGCCACCGCGAGCCCGGCATTGTCGATCTGGTGGCGGCCGGCGAGCACGGGACGCGGCAGATCGATGGTCGCGCGGCCGCGGTAGCGGAAGCCCGAAGCGGTCTCC